>DASZRP010000001.1:0-7944 GCA_035548895.1 Puia sp.
GCTGAAGACCTTGCCGAAGGAAAAGCTGACAAAACTCCTTTCGAAGAGATCGGGAAAGCGCAGGATGGACAAATGCGGTATGCCGTCGAAGATGATATGCTCGTACACTTCATCGGAGTGAATAAAGATATTTTTATCCTTCACCAGCCTGCGCAGCGCCTCGATGTCTTCATAGCCAAGCACCGCGCCGGTGGGATTATGCGGTGAGTTCAGCATGATCAGCCTGGTCTTCTCCGTGATCGCCGCCTCCACTTTCTTCCAGTCGATCCGGTAGTCGGGATATTCCAGCGGAATGCGTACCGGCACAGCGCCGTTCACCTGGATATTCGGGATGTAGCTGTCGTAGGCCGGTTCAAACACAATCACTTCGTCGCCGGGCTGCAGCAATACTGTGAGCGCAGTATAGATAGCATAAGTGCCGCCGGGCGTGACGGTAATTTCTTTTTCGGGTGAAAGTGTGCGCTGGTATAAATCCCCGATCTTCTCCGCGATCGTTTCGCGCAGCGGCATCCAGCCTTCCATTGGCGCATACTGGTTATAGCCGGCTAACATAGCTTCGTGCACGCGTGCGATCAGTCCCTCGTCCATTGGAAAATCCGGGAAGCCCTGACCGAGGTTGATGGCTTTTGCCTTTGCCGCCATAGCGCTCATCAGCGTGAATATGGTGACGGGTGTGTCGGAGAGTTTGGATTGGAATGACAGCATAGTAGTAGATGACGGATGATAGATGATAGATGACAGTAAGCAGATGCGACTTCCACACAAAAGTCTGCCATCTGTCATCTATCAACTGTCATCTAAAGATAATCGTCCCCCTTATTCCTTCTCACCTCTGCGACATAGTCTTTGATCTCCTGTTCCTTTTCGCGTTTGCAGATCAGCAGCACGTCGGGGGTATCGACCACGATGAAATTTTCGAGACCCTGAAGTACCAGCAGCTTGTCCTTCCCGGAGTGGATGATGCTGTCACGCGCGTCGATCACCATCACGTTTTCTCCCGCCACTGCATTGCCGAGAAAATCCTTTTCAATGTTCTCGTAAATGCTGTTCCAGGTGCCGAGGTCGCTCCAGCCGAAAGAAGAAGGGATCACGTAAACATTATTCGCTTTCTCCATAATGCCGAAGTCGATCGAGATGGAGGTGCAGAGTGGATAGATATATTCCAGCGCTTTTTTCTCCGCAGGGGTATTGAATTTCTCTTTCTCCGCAGCGAACACATCGTACATCTCCGGCATGTGGGTTTCGAAAGCTTTGATCACGTTCTTCACCTGCCACACGAAGATGCCGGCATTCCAGAGAAAATCGCCGGAAGCCAGGAACGTGCGGGCCAGTTCGAGGTTGGGCTTCTCGGTAAAGGTCTTCACCTTGTACACATTGTCGCTCACCGTATGGGCTTCGCGCTGGATATAGCCGTAGCCGGTGTTCGGATAAACGGGTTTGATGCCCAGGGTGACCAGCGCATTATGCTTGCTCACGAAGCTCAGCGCTTCGAGACAAACCTTCTTGAACGCGATGCGGTCGGAGATCAGGTGATCGGCAGGCGCTACGATCAGGGAGGCCTTCGGATCTTTCTGGGCCAGCTTGAAGGAAATATAAGCGATGCAGGGCGCGGTGTTCTTTCTCGACGGTTCACCCAGAATATTTTCTGCAGGCACCTGCGGCAGCTGCTTCTTCACGATATCCATATATTCCAGCGAAGTGACGATATAGATATTCGCGGGGGGAATGAAATCGGTGAGCCTTTCGTAAGTGGCCTGCACCAGGGTCTGGCCGGTATTGAGTATATCCAGGAACTGCTTCGGGTAATTCTGCCGGCTCATCGGCCAAAAGCGGCTGCCTATACCGCCGGCCATGATCACCGCGTAATGATGTTCGTTCATACAAATCTTTTAAATAATGCCTTCCTTAACCAGATCGTGAATATGTAAAAAACCGGCGTACTGATCGCCGTCGAGCACCAGCACCTGACTGATGTCTTTTGCCCGCAGCAATTCGAGTGCCTCCACCGCCAGCGCGCTGCCGGATATTGTTACCGGCGTCGTGGTCATGATGTCACGGGCTTTTACACTTGCCGTGTTCACATCCTTTTCAAGCATGCGCCGAAGGTCGCCATCGGTGATGATGCCGAGCACTTTGCTTTCATCAGTGATTACGGCCGTGGCCCCCAGCCGCTTCGAAGTCATCTCCATGATCACTTCCTTCAAAGAAGCCCCGGGACCTACTTTCGGTTTGGCGTTGTGAATATAAAGATCACTTACCCGCAGATACAATTTCTTGCCCAGGGTGCCTCCCGGATGAAAGCGCGCGAAGTCGTCCGGCCCAAAACCCTTGATCTCCATCAAGGCGACGGCCAGGGCGTCGCCCATCACCAGTTGTGCCGTGGTGCTGCTGGTCGGCGCCAGGTTGTGGAGGCAGGCTTCTCCGTCGACCGTGGTATTGAGGAAGATATCGGCTTTTTTCGCCAGCAGGCTATGCTCGTTGCCCACCATGCCGATCAGGGTATTTTGACCCCGGCCGAGCAGGGGGATCAGCAGCTTTATTTCCGGGCTTTCCCCGCTCTTGCTGACGAGCATCACCACATCCCCGTCGCCCACCATGCCCAGGTCGCCATGGATAGCATCCCCGGCGTGCATGAAGACAGCGGGGGTGCCGGTGGAATTGAAAGTAGCTGCGATCTTCTGGCCAATGATAGCGCTCTTGCCGATGCCGCTGATCACCACGCGACCCCTGGCTGCGGCAATGGTTTCCACCGCTTTAACGAATTGGTCGTCGATGAAAGGTTCGAGGCCGGCAATTGCCTGAGCCTCTTTACTGATCACCTGAAGGGCGGTCGTTTTTATGGTGCGGTTCGTCATGAGCAAGCGCAAAATTAGGTCTTTCCCCGGTAGGCCATAATGTTCTTTCCCGGCCATTTTTAACAAATCTCCCTTCCCCCTCCGGCGAAAATGGGTTAACTTCGCCGGCCGAAAAATCCCGGTGCCCCGAACCCCCTTCAGCCAAAGTTCAGGCGTTCCGTACCGTTTTTTTGATTAACTTAAGACGAGCGATTGCACCCCTGTGTGAAGGAAAATCATCGACATGTCAACAACAACCTCTAAAAAAAGAGCGCCCAAAAAAACTCATTCCCCTAAAAAAACGGGTAGCCTGGTAGATACCGATCTGCTGGTCCATCTTCAGGAACATTTCGGCTTCGACGGGTTCAAACAGGACCAGGGCGCTATCATCCAAAGCCTTTTAAACGGAAAAGATACATTCGTCATCATGCCCACGGGCGGAGGCAAGAGTCTTTGTTACCAGCTCCCCGCCATGATGAGCGAAGGGGTAGCCATCATCGTTAGTCCCCTGATCGCTCTGATGAAGAACCAGGTTGACCTGGTAAGGGGCTACAGCGCGAAGGATAATGTGGCGCATTTTCTCAACTCCACCCTCACCAAGAAACAGATCAAGGCCGTGCACAGCGACCTGCTGGACGGACATACCAAGATGCTCTATGTGGCGCCGGAGACCCTTACTAAACAGGAGAACCTCGACTTCTTCAGCGATCTGAAGATATCTTTTTTTGCGGTAGACGAAGCTCACTGTATTTCGGAATGGGGACATGATTTCCGTCCCGAATACCGTCGCCTCCGCGAGATCATGGATATGATCAATCCCGACGTGCCGGTGATCGCCCTAACGGCCACGGCTACGCCAAAAGTCCAGAGCGATATCATCAAGAACCTGTCCCTGAAAGACCCTGCTATCTTCATCTCCTCCTTTAACCGGCCGAACCTCTACTACGAAGTGCAGCCCAAGGAGAAGAAGGAGCTGACCATCCGCAGCATCGTCAAATTCATATTACAGCATAAAGGCAAGAGCGGGATCATCTATACGTTGAACCGGAAGACCACCGAAGAGCTTGCCGACATGCTCGTGGCCAACGGCATCAAGGCCGTGGCTTATCACGCGGGACTGGACTCCAAGCTGCGCGCCGAAAGGCAGGACCTGTTCATGTCGGAAGACGTGCAGGTGATTGTGGCCACCATCGCCTTCGGCATGGGGATCGACAAGCCCGATATCCGCTTCGTGATCCACTATAATATTCCCAAGAGCATCGAAAACTATTACCAGGAAACCGGCCGTGCTGGCCGCGACGGACTGGAAGGCATCTGCATTCTTTATTACTCGCATAAGGATGTGCAGAAGCTGGAACATTTCATGAAAGACAAACCCCTCTCCGAACGCGAAGTGGGCGCCCAGCTTATCAGTGAAACGGTAGGCTATGCGGAGACCGGCGTCTGCCGTCGCAAAGTGCTCATGAGCTATTTCGGGGAAGAATATACAGAAGAAAATTGCGGAGAATGCGATAACTGCCGTCATCCGAAAGAAAGACTGGAAGGCCGGGATAATGTGGTGAAGGCGCTGAAAGTGATCAGCGCGCTGGATGAACGTTTTGCCACCGATTATACGGTGAACATTATCGTGGGCAAGCTCACGCCGCAGATCATGATGTACCGCCACGAACAGCTCACGGAATTCGGGATTGGCAGGGAAGACACGGAATACTACTGGAATTCGCTGATCCGACAGATGCTGCTGAGCGACCTGCTGGTGAAAGATATCGAAGAATACGGCGTGCTCAAGATCACGAAGAAAGGACAGGACTTCCTGAAGAAACCCAGGTCCTTCCCCATTGTGCTCAACAATACCTTCGAAGAAGCCAACGAGGACGACGAAGAGGCTTCCGAACCATTCACTGCCACCGCAGCAACAGACGAGAAGCTTTTTGAAATGCTGAAGGAACTGCGCCAGCAGGAATCGAAGAAAAAGAAACTGCCGCCTTTCGTACTCTTCCTGGAGACCTCGCTGCAGGACATGGCGACTTTCTATCCCACCACGATGACCGAGCTCGAACGCTGCCAGGGCGTGAGCAAGGGCAAGGCATTGCGTTATGGCAAGCCCTTTATCGAGCTCATCGCCAAATATGTGGATGAACACGATATCGAGAAGCCGGACGACTTTGTGATGAAAACGGTGGCCAACAAAAGCATCAATAAAGTCTATATCATCCAGCAGATGGACAAGCGGATTCCGTTAGAGACCATCGCGCGCAACAAGGACATGCGCTTGGACGCTTTGCTTGAAGATATGGAGACCATTGCCGCCAGCGGCACACGCCTGCATTTAGACTATGTGATCGACGAAATGCTCGATGAAGACGAGCAGGACGAGATCCTCGACTACTTCAAAGGATGCGAGACCTCTTCCCTGCAGCTCGCGCAGCAGGAGCTCGCCGACCACGACTTCACCTGGGAACAGCTCAAGCTGATGCGCATTAAGTTTCTGAATGAGTATGGAATGTAGTTGGTGGACGGTTAACAGCTAACTGTCAGCATGCTTTCATCTAGATGCTGCCTTCAGTATAAAATCGACAATCGGCGTCGGATTGGGCAAACTATGCGGATGGTGTTTGAATCCCGGCTTATGGATCACGGTGATATCTCCTTTTAGCGCGACGATTTGCTGGCTGAACAATCCTGTATTTTCTTCTATCGGCACCACTTCATCGGCATCGCCACAAACATGCAGCATGGGATATCCGCCGGCGGCGATTTCCTTTACTTTATCAACGGGACTGCCGGCAAATTTCATCGCGTCTGAGTCTGACATAAGCCCGTAGTCAGCTTTGAACAACCCCCAGTCCTGTTTACTGCCCGGCCCGCGGCCTTTACCGCCTGGCCAACTTTTAAGGTCAAGCACGGGATTGTCTGCATAGACGCAGGATACTTTTTCCGGATTGACCGCTGCCCAGTTGTAGACATACACCCCACCGCGGCTCATGCCTTCGAGTGCCGCTTTTTTTGCCATTCCGGACCGCCGCATAAAATCGTAAAACTGATTCCAGTATTGAATTGCCTGCGCATTGCCGTATAACTCCGCTACATCGCAATAGGCAATATGGTATCCTCTTTCCAGCAGCGCGATATCGGCCTGGGGCTCATGCCCCCAGAACCGGGCGCGCCATACCCAGGGATGTGAAGGGGCTGCTCGCTTAGGAGCGACGATTTTGCAGTCTCTTCCATTCATCTGAAAATCTGCACAGGGATACCCGTAAAAAGAGCTGATGATTTTAGATTCCTTTATTTTAGGCATTAAGCTGAACGCGGAGTCATCAGCTTGACGGATCGCCTCAAACAAGCGATTGGCGACAAGCTTCGCACCGGCTGCGTTCAGGTGCAGATGATCGGAGTACAGTTCCGGTCTATCAATTGTGATACTATGCAGATTGATCAGTTCCAGTTTCTGCTGATAGGCAACCTGTTGAATACCCGGTATGATCTTCTGCTGAATAACGCTGTCGGTCAACGATCCGGTTTCCTGCAGAAAGCAGGTCACCGGCGCCAGTAGAATCACGCGAGGATGCGTGTTGAGTCGCCGAAAGGATTGAACCAGTTCCGTATAATCTGCTCCGAAGCCCTGCAGCAACGTACTGTCGCGCGCCTTGGTATCGTTTGTCCCAAGCATGATGAAGACGATATCAGGTTTCGATGCCAGCGCCTGCTGACAGGCCCCGGTTTTAATATAGGGTATCCGGCCGTTGTGCATCAGGGTCGCTCCATTCACGCCATAGTTGGCGACTTTATATCCATCTCCCAGCAGGGTTTGCAATTGCCCGGGATAGGAATTATACTCGCGCTCCGGAATATTATATCCCCAGGTGATGCTGTCGCCGATGCAGATGATCCGGATGGCGGAAGACTCTCTGGTTATCCCGATAACGGGAAAAAGCGCCAGGAATAACAACAGGTTTTTTTTCATCATTGCGATTTTATTCAAATTTTATTCCCCATCTATTTTTCAATAGTCCCTGCCAGCAGCAGGTAGCCGACATAAGCAGCCGTTTGCTGATATTTAGCGGGATTCGAAACCAGGTCGTCCGCCTTGTCGGCAAGCAAAGTCTTTTTATCCGGTGCGTTGGCCGACAGGCGGAACTCTACCTCATGCAATCCCGGAGCAAAACCTTTCACCACGATATAATTCGGACGCCAGTAGGTGGCAAACCGGTCGAAGCGTGTATAAGTCTGATAAAATTGCCCATCGATGAACACATCCCACTTACCGCTGCCCGGACCGACCACATCATACAGCCCAACCATCGCACCGCGAAATTTAAGGACGATGGAAGCGCCGGGATGATCCGATTTCAGCAGCACCGGGAAGGGGTGCGGAGAAAGCGCTCCGTCATCTTCGTTTGAGGGAATTACCTTCCTCCATTCCCCCGTTTTGGTAAGATGATCCGCTGTTATTATTTCTACCTGTTCGTACCGGTTGGCGGTAACCGGCAATCCCATATGGTGTGCACCCGCTCCAGTTTTATTGATCTTTTCCATTCGCCGAAAACTCCGGGCCAGCGCTTCGGTGTACAGGCGATGCCCGGTCTGGGGATAGGGATGTACGTTATCTGCCGAAAAGACCATCTTACCGGGATAGTCTTCCGGCCTTCCTTTAAATACCAGGCTGTCTTTCGACAAGAGTGCGATAATCTCCAGGCACATATCCACCGATGGTATTCCATAGTGCTGCGCGATATCTTCCATCGCCCGGGCAGCCACAGGCAGTTTTCCACTGCTCAGCACCGGCGCCAGATCAGCGGTCAGGGTATATACAAAGCAAATATCGGTTCCCGCATTACTTTTCCAGATTTGACGAACGATCCCTTCCATGGTTTCATGAACCCTGGCCGTATCGGTATCTTTATCGTTTACAGCGAACTCCACGAAGACCAGGTCGGGGTGAAAGTCAAGTACCTGGTTTCTCAAACGGAAACAGGCAAGGTCGGAGCCGGTGCCGCCCACACCGGCATTGATCGCCAAGATCTTTGCCCATGGATATTGTTTCTGCAGCCAGGTGGTAAATTGCTCCCGGTAACCACCAGTCGCTTCCGTGATACTTCCGCCGAGATAG
>DASZRP010000002.1:0-20693 GCA_035548895.1 Puia sp.
GCATTGTTTTCCCCCTGCTTGTTTACTGTGAAACTCAGCAGGGTGATCGGCAACGGGGTGCCAGAATAGATAGCCACATAATTCTTGGTCACATTTTCAGCTACAGGGAAGAATACGTACTGAACGCCCTTCACTGTTTGCGGCGAATTCACCGTGAGCGGACTGCCGTTTTCCGTGATCGCCTGCAGGGTACCGGAGGCGGAATTATAAGGTACCATAGCCTGTAGATTGTGCGCGCTGGTAGTCAGTGAGAAGCTGAGCTGATTATTCGACCAGGTCATCGGCCCGAATACCGTGTTATTCCGGTTGTCCAGCCAGGTCAGCATCTGTTTGGCCGTTACTACCGGGATATTATGGGTTAGTGCCGAAGCTATGATTTCGTTTGAACCGACATGAATGGCGGTGTCCGTATGCATATTCATTACAAAAGCGCCGTAATATCCTTTGTTAATCGCATTATCCAGCAGGGTGTTGATTGCCGTTGGTATATCGAGATCGGATTCATCCGGTATCTGCGTGGGCGCCTGGTAAACATCGATAATGCTTCCGTCGTCGTCTGCAAAACGCATGGGCATGCCTGAACCAGTAAACAGACCGGGACGGTTCTGGATCCAGGCACCGGGCCAGTAATAGTAATTCACATCGAAGCGCATGCCGAATGCATTTTCCACCTTGGCATGCGTAGCCCAGTCGCTCCAGGGCATACAGTGGGTCCTGTTTGTTACCGGTCCACTGAGACTTGGATACTGGTTATGAAATGCCTGGAGATGGGTTGTGAAATCGGCGTTTAACGAAGCCGGTGTGAAATCCAGGCAACCGGTACCGGTATATGGATGTAATGCGATTTCAAAGCCCTCCGACTGATAGGCGGCCAGATCGGCGTCAGTAATCGGAGTTCCGGGATAAATATACGACGTACCACGAATGGCCTTCCAGTCAGTCACGTCCTGCGCCGTATTATGGCCAATGCTGTCGCTCATATGCAGGTATTCGTCAAAGCGGCCGGCCGTATTTCCCGTAGCATGATCGTCGCCTGTCATTACCACGGCGGCCTTCACGCCATTAGGCAAGAACCAGACATGAGGCAATGGCTTCCTGGTTAAATTGTATTGCAGGATAATGTTCGTGAGCAAATGCTGCTGCTCATCAGCCTGCGGGATCTGTATTTTATTGAAATCGACATAGTCTGGGTAGTATTTGTCGTCAGAACGGATCGGCCCGCCCTGGCCATCGCGCTTCTGAGCGGTATAGGCCGGATTACCCTGACGGGTATAAACCACCGAACGGGCAAGGTCGTACGTAAAGGCCACGGCATTTCCGCCGTTGCCGCCGACATGGTTCACCGTTACTGCCGGATAAGTCGTTGCCGTATTGGCATCCGAGTACAGCGTAGCCAGAGAGCTTGCTCCGGAAAGCGTATAAGCATCCGCGGTACCATGATACTGGATGGTTTCCCCAACGATACCGAAGCCGGGCAATCCGGTCGAAGTATTCACTTTGATATACTTATCGGGGAAGGACGTTCCGGTAACCGGCGTAAGACCCATGAGTGAAGCCAGGCTGGCATCCGGCCGCAGGGCGATCAACGTTTTGCCCCCGCCGGCAGGTGTTCCGGTGACCCAGGTAGTCAGGGTGCTGAGGAAAGAAGGTGAAATCGACTGGTGACCCAGCACGATCACATCGTAGTTGTCCAGCAAGGCCGGCGTCACTTCAGAAATGTCTTTTGCATCGAAAGCGGTATACCCTTCGGCACGCAGTATTTCTACTGTATAGCGGCTGAACAGATCCGTTATGCTGCTGATGATCAGCACCGGCCCTCCCGAACCCTCATCCGGCGGAACGGCCGGTGCAGCAGCCGTCGTGAAGCTCCAGGTATAGTTGTTAGCCAGCGCGTTGCCTGCTAGGTCTTTCACCCTCGGATCGGTTGCACCGCCGACAATCGTTGCCGTGTACACCGATGAGAAATTCAGTGAAGCCGAGGGAATCAGGGTAGCCGTCCGGGACCCGTCTGTATAAGAGACTGTAGCCGGGATCAAATTGCCCAAGCCATCCTTAAGATAAACTGTGGCACCGGAAATCGTTGTCGGATCTATACGTTCGTCGAACGTGACCGAAGCTGCACTGTTCACGTTGATATCGGAAGCGAGATTGGCCGGAGAAGTGAAGGAAACCACAGGCGGCGTTACATCCGGCCCGGCGCCATCGGGCGTATAGTCAACATCCACAAAATAATTGGCAGCGTTGTATCCCGCATTCGGAAAGGCCGTGGGATCGTAGGCATAAGTTCCATTATAGCCAGCCTCGGGATTGCTGAGGTCTTCCGCAATAGCTGTCAGCGGCCCGTTAATAACGTCTGAAGTAAAAGCTCCGTCCGTATTGACATAGTAACCCGACGCGTCATGATAGGTAGCCACATATACAACACCGGCATCAATATGAACGGGGGTTTCCAACGGCACATTGATCCAACCCGTCACCATCCGTTCGTTAAACGGTACTTCACCCCGGCCCAATACGTTGCCGTCAAAGCTCCAGAGATGCACAGAATCCTGGGTCTGATCCCCCGGAGCCTTATAGAACCAAACTGCAGAAACGGTTCCACTGAATGCAGCCCGGAATTTAACGCCCAAAGTGATTCCCAGCCCATCGTTGTTGTCTGGCACCACTGGAGTGAGGCTCCGGTCGAATATGGTGCAGGGTTGACAATTCGATGGCGGAGTAGCCGTTACAACTGTTACGTTGATCGTATTGGATGAACCGTCGGGACTGCCCGCTGCTTCCAGGTTTCCGAGGTCGTCAAAAGACCGGGTTTTAACAATCACCGGCCCTAAGGTGGTTGGCGTCCACTCAAAGCTCCAGTTGGTGGTACCGTTAGCTACCTGCCAGGTGGTGCCGCCGTCAACAGAAATATCAACGCCTGCTACTACGCCGCCACCCGACTCTGTGGCTGTTCCTGTAATGGTAAGTGCCTGCCCCTGATTCACAGTGGCCCCATTCAGAGGATAGGTAATAACCGAAGCAGGCGGCGTAACGTCGGTCGACTGGGTCGCCCGCGAAAGACTAGGCAGTAAGGTCGCTGTGGGATCAGGTTTCACACCCATGTCCGCCAGCAGGTTGATGGTGGCCTGCTGCATATTCAAATCTGCGAGACCACCCACCACGCCCTGCTGTACATCGTAGTCGTGGTGCTGGTCGAGCCCCCAGGCCCATTGACAGGTGCCGGCGCCGAAGATCAGTCCGCCCGCAGCAGATTTATATAGCGAGAATTTATGCGCTTGCGCTTGTCCGTTGATATCCTGGACGGCTGTGTTCGACAGGGTAACCCGACCCAAGGGATAATAAGATTGGTATTGCTCGTAATCGAATTCATAGCCCAGCACGCCTTCGGGAAGCGAATAAGTACCCCCGTCGGCCATAGTGGAGACGTTGGGCGTATTACGCCAAAACCGAAAATTCTTATAGTCGGAAGATATGTCGACATCCAAAGCTGCTTCTCCCCAACTGATGGTGCCCGTTAGTGCATTTTCCGGCTTGCAGGCATCGGAAACGCCGGGATAGTCGCAGCCATCGCGCCACAAACCCGTCCACTCTGTTGCATCAGGATCACATTTTCCCTGGCAGGCATTTTCCTGGGGTGTCGGCAGCTTTCCTTCTTTATAACAGACCAAAGTTCTGAACTGCGTGTTGGTTCCATCTACGCTGTTTTCCCAGCGCGTTTTCCAATACACTTCATTCCCGCTAAAAAAGATCAGGTTCTTGCCGGCCGTTTTCGCAGCTTCCACGCTGTTGCGTTCTTCTTTCGACCAGTATTCGTCATGACCTACTGAAAGAAAGACCCGGTGGTTCAGCAAACGATTCGTGCCGGCCACATTATCGCGTGCGATGTCGAGGTCGGTCGTATAACTGACATCATACCCATTAGCTTCCAGGAAGCGAATCGTCGGATATTCCGCATTCATCAAAAAATCCTGTGGACCGCCGATATCGCCCGGAGTACGGGTAATGAATGGGCGATTATAGCTGACTTTGTTTCCGTGATTGTAAGGCATGCCCGCGCCAATATACAGGCTGTACCCGCCATATTCGTTATAAGCCTGCCAGGTGGCGTCGGAAGTCTTAAAAATAATGTCGGAAGCGCGGCTATCGTCACGCACAATGAATACAATATGCGATGAGCCCCCACCGCCGGCAGCGGAACGTGTGAGCTTAGCGATATATACGCCGGACACGGCGTTGGAAGGCACGTTCCAGCTGGCCGTTACCGCCCAGTTGCCGCAATCGGTCAGCCCGGTGGTATTATCGAATAGACAGGCATTGGTATGACTTTGGTCTGTACCTGTGAAATTGCCCAGGTCGACGATCTTTCTTGCGCCGTTACCCTGGTAATAGCCCAGGCGGTAAATGGTAATATCGAAGACCTTATTCGTTCCCGTGTTCACATCGATCTTGAATTGCACGGTGCCGCCTTTGTTGACACTGATATCGGTAGCAAAGCCCTGAATCGACTCATCGCCCGCACTATTCTGGGCAAGGTCCCATTGCGATTCAGGCGTTCCTGTGAGGTTATTTTCCGTGACGATCGGGTTCGGTTGCGCGAAAGAGAGTGCGCTGGTAAAAAGGGCAATCACAAGCACGATCACAAATTTCCAAATTCCCCGGGTAAAGGGTTTCCGAGACGTAGGCATAGAGAAATAGATTACTGGTAAACTAAAAAAATTAGTTTTTGCAGGATATTCGTCGCGTATAATTCAGGAAAGGATCTGGACTAATTCGGAATCGGAGACGGCAATGTTAACAGAAACAATAGGTTAGCGGTGCAAATAGGGGAATTTCACGGGAGATCAGGGCCACAAAGTAGAAAGTATTTTCGAAAAAGTGAAATAAAACCGGCGAATAATTCAAAAACTTTTCCCTATAATAACCCTTTGAAAACCCAATCCTTGCCGCTAATTATTTCGCTTCCTGAGCCTCAAAAAAGTGAGGATATAATTCAACTGCTCCTGGCTCAGTTTTGTAGCTACCGAATGATTCTTCGGGTCTCCTTTAATAAACATGGCGTTATAATTATCGATCTGCGTCGTGGTAAAATTCGGTACCGTTTCCTTGCCTTTCTGGTATATGCCGTGGCAGGAAGAACAATTGACTTTATACAGGGCTTTTCCTTTTTCGAACGACTCAATGGCCATTTCCCGGGCTTCCGGCGTATAATGGGAAGGAATATTATACTCCACCTGTTGCTTTGTTCTACAGGCAAACAGCAGCAGGATGCAGCAGAAGATGGCCGGGCGAAATATAAAAAACGGCGAATGAAAATTCGTTATCACAAACCAAAAATAACCTATTTGGCGCAGTGTTCACCCATAGACTGTGGCTATAAATAATGTGATAATGTGGAGATGTGGAGATATGGAAATTAAATGCATTTTCACATCTCCACATCTTCACATTTACACATCTACACATTTTCTTCCCTACTTTTGGTAAAAACATGATCGCATTTCTCGGAACCGGCCTGCTCGGTTCGAACTTTACGCAGGCCCTGATCAAAAAGGGTGAAAAAGTAAATGTGTGGAACCGCACCGCCGCCAGGGCCAAAGCATTGGAAATTATCGGCGCTAAAGCTTTCGAGTCGCCCGCCGATGCCGTGAAGGGCGCCGACCGCATTCACCTCACCCTGAAAGATGATGATTCGGTAAATGAAGTACTGGAGAAAGCGAAACCAGGACTGAAGCACGGCGCCATCATCATCGACCATACCACTACTTCTTTCGAAGGCGCGGCGGAAAGAACGGCGCGCTGGAAATCGCTTGGCTTTACCTACCTGCATGCGCCCGTTTTCATGGGCCCGCAGAATGCGCTCGAGAGCACCGGCTATATGCTCGTGTCGGGCGACGAAGCCGTGATCAAATCCGTTGAACCGGAGCTGAAGAAAATGACCGGAAAACTGATCCATTTCGGACCGGGCGTGAACACGGCCGCCGGTATGAAGCTGATCGGCAATCTTTTCCTGATCTCGCTTACAGGAGGCCTTGCCGACGCACTGGCGCTTGCCAAAACCTTAGGCATTCCTTCGCAAAACCTGCTCGACCTCTTCGATCTCTGGAACCCGGCATCGATGGTGAACGGGCGTTTGAAACGGATGATCTCCGACGATTTCCGCCAGCCTTCCTGGGAACTTTCTATGGCGCGCAAAGACGCGCGGCTCATGGTCGAAGAAATGAAGAAACAAGGTAAAACGCTGACCGTTATTCCGCCCGTCGCCGCCTTAATGGACGAATGGATCAAAGCGGGACATGGCAGCGAAGACTGGATGATCATCAGCCGGGGCGAGCCGAAGAAAAAATAAACAGCAGATCAGTTTGCGTAATTTATCTTTTTCCGGTAGGCTTTTAACCCAATGCCCGGATCGCGCACGGATTATCACCGTTTGTGAATAGCTTTATCGAAGCTGACCTCCACTACGATAAAATTCACAATATGAAATCCCGGAAAACAGTCGCCCTGCTGATCAGCATTTCCTTTTTCCTTCTTTCAATCGTCAACGCACAGGAGAAAGCAGTTGCGCCGGTTACAAAGAACGCCTCTCCGGAAGCGAGAGCGCTCCTGAAATTCTTTTACAGCATATCGGGAGAATACCTCCTGAGCGGGCAGCACAATTATCCCAACGTGCAGGGCAGGAATACGCAATTCTCGGTTCAATATACCGGCCGTACCCCGGTCATTTATGGGACCGACTGGGGCTTCGCGCAGGACAGCAATACAGACTCTTACCACGCCCGCCAGGATATCGTGAACGAGGCGATCCGGCAGAATAAGCTGGGCGCTATCGTAACCATCTGCTGGCATGCGGTTCCGCCGACCGCCAATGAACCGGTGACCTTTCAACCCAAACCCGGCGCCGATTCCACAAAGCTCGCCAGCGTACAGGGGAGACTGTTAGATCAGCAATTTAAAGACGTGCTTACGCCGGGAACCGCATTATATAAGCATTGGGCGGAACAGGTGGACTCCATTGCTTTTTATCTGAAGGAGCTGCAGGACGCGCATGTGCCCATTCTCTGGCGTCCCTATCATGAAATGAACGGCGACTGGTTCTGGTGGGGCGGAAGGCAGGGCGAATACAGTACCGCCAGGCTCTATCGTCAATTGTTCGACCGGCTCGTGAACCACCATCACCTCAACAACCTCATCTGGATATGGAGCGTGGACAGGCCCAGCCGGCCCGACAGGCTTTTTTCAAAATATTACCCCGGCAACGAATATCTCGATATGCTTTCCTTAGACGTATACGGAAGCGATTTCAACCAGTTGTACTACGACAGCCTGCTCGCGCTTTCGAAAGGCAAGCCGGTTGCACTGGCCGAGGTGGGCAATCCGCCAACGCCGGATGTCATCAAGCTGCAACCGAAGTGGACTTATTATATGATCTGGGCCGGTATGGTGCGGAATACCCTGAAGGCGCAATACGATAAACTTTACAGCGATTCGCATGTACTGACGCAGGAAGACGAAGCCTACCGCATCGCCATTGCCTCCTATCGCGCTACAGCAGGGCTGCCCGCACTGACCGCCGCGCATCGCATAAACGATTTCTCCGGCCACTGGGTTTTCGATGAAGAAAAAAGCGAGCTCGGGAATACGGGAAGCGGCAACCTGGCCGCAAAGCTGGACCTGCAGGCAACGGAAGATGCGCTTGACGTAAAACGCACCCTCGTCTCGGAATTCGCCGAGAGCCGGACAACCGAAGAAAAGTTAATGCTGAATGGAGAAGAACAATCATTCAAGCCCGAATTCGGCAATGCGCCCCGGATGGTCAAAGCCCGACGCTCCGAAAAAGGCGATTCGCTTTATATCGATACGCGCGTTAACTTCACCAATAACAGCCGAACCGTTGAATGGACCACGCACGAAACCTGGGCATTGAAAAACAATGGCCGCGTGCTCGTGATCAGCCAGGCATCCAATGCTTTCTTCGGCAAACGGTCGGTCGTCGCCGTGTATGATAAAGAATAAGACCGGTTCCGGTTTCAATCTCCGTCTAACGCATCAAGACGGTGGGATTCGAATTTTATCAGTGCATTAAGATGCTCTACTGCGCCTTCATCACGTTAAACATCCAGCGAATGCCGAAGCGGTCTTTGCAGGTGCCCCAATAACCCCAGAACTCATCGTGCGGCGCAACACCGTCGGCGCCGCCGGCAGAAAGCTCTTTATACAATCTGTCCGCCTCTTCTTTGGTGTCGGGATTCAGGCTGATCGTTATATTGTTGCCGACTACAACCTTGTGGCCCAGGCTTTCCAGCGCATCGGTCGCCATGAGCTGGGTACCACCCAGGATGGGCAGGGCAACATGCATCACTTTGTTTTTCTCGGCTTCCGGCAGGGCCGGCGCGCCGGGATGAGGCGGCATGTCCTTCATCCGCATCAGCGGGCTGGAGAATTCAGTTTTGAAAACCTTCTTATAATGGTTGAATGCTTCCTCGGCATTGCCCATAAAATTCAGATAGATAGATACGCTGGCCATAGTTTCTGTTTTTTATTTTAATAAGTTGATTTCTTCACCGCAGGCATCGTGCCATATTCGTAAACCAGGTATTTCCAGGCCCCTAATTGTCGCGTTTTACCCCCTACTGTTTCCTCCCGGTTTGCAAATACATTAAAAGCATTTCCCCAAAGGGTCTTGTCGTCCACAGCGACCGGTTGCGGTTCACCGGAGAAGTTCAGTAGTACCAGCACTTTCCTGCCGCCCCCTTCGCGTACGAAAGCATAGACAAATTTTTTATCGCCGGCGTCGATCTTGCGGAAAGAAGCATTTGCCGCAAGCGCGGGACTTCTCTTTCTCAGCGCAAGCAGTGTCTTGTAAAACCCGGCGCGCGCGTATTTGGAAAAAACGATCGGGTCTTTTTCGAAGAAGGCCAATGCCCTCAGCACCGGCTCTTCCTGGCCGCTGTAGATCAGCGGCACGCTGCGGGCCATGGTTTGCGTAAGCACGACAAACGGTGCATGTGCGGCGCCGGGAAAAACGCCAAAGTCAGCCTTGTTCCAACTGTTCTCATCGTGGTTGGCCGTGAAGTACATTTCGATGGTATTGGGCGGATAAAGCGAATCGATCTCATGATAAGCGCTGTCGAGAGCAAAAGCGGGGCGCTCGCCCGCCGCCACTTTCTTCATCATGTTGAAAAAATTCCAGGGATAAAGCGCATCAAAACCGCTGCGGGGCAGATAGCCTTTATCTCCCTCCGCGAGCATGAATACATATTTCTGTTTTCTCAGCTCGGCAATGCATCTGCTCCAGAAAGCGCCGGGCACATTCCAGGCCACGTCGCAACGAAAGCCGTCGATATCCGATTTCGTGATCCACCATTTCATGCTGGCGATCATGCTGTCCTGCATTTCCCGATTGCTATAGTCTAACTGCCGGGTATCGCTCCAGTCCTGCGCAACAGCCGCGTTGCCGCTGCTGTCTTTCACAAAAAAATCCGGATGCTGCCTGAGCCAGCGATTATCCGCGCCCGTATGGTTCGGCACCCAGTCGATGATCACTTTCATGCCCAGCTGATGGATCTGCTTCACGAGCCGGACCCAGTCTGCCATAACGCCAAATTCCGGGTTCAGCGCCGTATAGTCGGATACTGCGTAATAACTGCCCAGGGTTCCCTTGCGGTCCTTTACGCTGATGGGGTTCAGCGGCATGAACCAGAGCGTCTGCACGCCCATGGCTTTAAGGCGTCCAAGTGATTTGGTAAAAGCATTGAGCGTACCCTCCGGCGTGTACTGGCGTATATTCACTTCATAAATATTCCCCTGCATGATCCAGGCGGGGTGGCCGTCGATGACAGCAGGCTTTGGAGCAGCCTGGGGAAATCCGGCAAGTACAGCAAAACAAAAAAGACAAAGGCAACAGAATTTTCTCATGGCGCAATCTTTTAGCGGAATGAGCGGCTAAGTTCTATTTTATTTCTCAATCGCAGTGACATCTCGCCCGGGGTATCCGGTGGAAATTGTAAACATGAACTTTAGGATTTTCATAAGAGGCGCGGCATTGGTTTCGTACCCAATCTCTTCTAATTTCGGTTCATGCTTCATTCCCTGAAAACAGCCCTGGCGGCCGGCCTGCTTATTCCCGGCTTTCTTTTTCATGCTTTTTCTGCGAAGGCCCAGGCCGGTTCACCGGAAAAAAATATAAATGCATTCCGGCGCGGCAGCATCACGCTCAGCGTTGCCGGAGGTTATGGCGTCGATTATCATTACAAGATCGACCGGCCGCCGATGACCGCTTTCAAGGCTGCACTGGAATTTGGTGTGTGGAAAGCCGGACCCGGTACCATTTCGCTGGGCCTTGCCAATGGCCTGATGGTTGCGACAGACAATTCGACGGGTGCGGTACTCGCTGTCACAGGCAGATCAGCCTGGCACTACGGATGGCGTGTGCGCGGGCTGGACACTTATGCCGGCCTCTCGGCGGGCGGCCATTTGCTCTACAATACCGATAAGGTTTACCGGCCGGGAGAATCGGAATACGAGGACGATATCCATCCATGTGCAGGCGTATTTGCCGGCGCTTCCTATTTCGTTACGCGGCACTTTGGTTTCAATATTGAAGCGGGTTACGATATTACCGTAGTGCAGTTTGGCCTGATCTTCAAATTCCGCTGACCTTTCTGTATTCGGATACAACTGCCCGTTAGCGTCTCTATATACCCGGTGATTTTGCCTTGCCGCCGAGCGACCTCGGGAAAAGTACATTATTCTCCAGGTGGATGTGCAGATGGAGGTCTTCTTCGAAGGCCTGCAGGAGCCGGTAGGTAACGCGATAGGTATTGCAGGCATCCTCGGGAGGCAGGTATTGCCGCGCCAGGCGGCGGATCTCACGAAAACGTTCTCCTTCTTTGGCATGGTCCTGCTTCATGATGCTGATGGGGTTCTCCAGGGCATTGAAGCCGGGATGAGGTGTATCGCCCGTCTCGTTGCGGGCCCGCTCCTGCTTGCGGATGAAAGGGAAAAGGATCAGTTCTTCTTTTCGCATGTGCACGGTGAGCTCTGCAGCCGACTCGTGAAACAGCTCCCGGATACCGCCAAGCTCAGGATGCAGCTGCCCGTGCGCGGCAACCACTTTGTCTAAATATTCTTCCACCACAGGAATCTGGTCCAGCACATAACGGTGATGCTTTTTCTCGATATAGTCCGCCAGCAGGTCCAGGGGCCAGAAGGAACAATCCATGTTCCGGTCCTGCACATCCGGCGGCGAATCCACCACCTGTTCCAGTGCACGGCAGACTTCCGACAGGCTTAATTTGGCGGCGCGACAGGCCTCACGAACGGTTTGGCCTCCCTGGCAGCAGTAATCAATATCAAAATGATCAAATACCGTGGCCGTGCGATAGTCGTCGTTCACGATCTCCCCGGTTTTCCTGTCGGCGATCAGCGTATTTATTTTCATGATGATTATTTTTCTTCTTTCGGCTTCGGGTTCATAAACGCAATCTTGGCCTGAAATACTTCGGCGATTTTTTCCGCACGCTGCCGGGCCTCCATCGCTTTCGTCCCGGCAAAATGCGCATCCAGGGTCTGTTTCCAGTAGCGCAGCCAGGTTTCGAAATGAGAAGGCCCGAGCGATAGTTTAGCATGCGGCGGAAAGGGGTTTCCGAAGTAAGCCTGCTCTCCGAGCAGGATCGTCTGCCAGAATCCATACATCTTCTGCAGGTGCAGGTCCCAGTGGTCTCCTATCACCCGGTCGAAGATGGGTCCCAGTAAAACATCTTTTCGAACCTTTCCGTAGAAAGTATCCACCAGCAGGCGGATATCGTCGATCGTGCTAATATCTTTCAGCTCCTTTGTCATTCTTTTTCTGTTCAGATTTTTTTAACGGCTCTTCAGAAAGACGAGCTGTTCTGCCGTCTTTTCGTTGAAAGAGCCCAGTTTTGTTTTCTCCAGCAATTGATAGATATCGCGCCTGATCTTTTTAAACTCATGATGCAGCGGGCAGGGATGCGTTTCGGAGCATTCGCGCAGGCCCAGGCCACATCCCGAGAACAGGCTCTCTCCGTCAATCGCCTTCACCACATCGGCCAAGGAAGTTTTGCCGTCGCCGGCTTCCAGGTAGAACCCGCCGGTGGGCCCTTTCGCTGAGCGCACCAGGCCCTGCCTGCCCAGGCCCTGCAGGATCTTCGCGATAAAAGCTTCGGGTGAACCGATATGTTCTGCAATCTCTTTGATGCCCGTCCGCCCTCCCTGGGCCGACCGCTGCGCAAGAAAGATCATCGCCCGGATGGCGTATTCGCAGGTCCTCGAAAACATGGGCTGGGTTTGAGGCACAAAATTAGGCAAAACTAATAAAGGACAAAAAAGTCTTTTATTAACGCTCCTGCCTTATTTTTTGCTTATCCTTTGTGCATGCAACATTCTTTTCACCAAATTGTCATTGATCTTTGCTGCTGTAAAACCCATCCCCATGCTCAGAAATTATTTCATCGTCGCCTGGAGAAATCTGCTGAAAAGCAAGGCCTATTCGGCCATTAACATCGTCGGACTGGCCACCGGCATGGCCGTGGCCATCCTGATCGGGCTCTGGATATGGGATGAGCTCAGCTTCAACCATTATCATCAAAACCACGAGCGCCTGGCCCAGGTGATGACGACGCAGACCTTCAACGGGGAAACGGGAACTGGTCGCGCCGTAGCCATGCCCCTGGCCACTGAACTGCGTGCGAAATACGGCAGCGATTTCAAAGCCGTCTCGATGGCTTCCTGGAACTTCGGACATATTCTGGCCGTCGGCGCCGACAAGAAGATCAATTCCGACGGGATGTGGGTTGAACCGGTATTTCCAAAGATGTTTTCCCTGCACATGATCAAGGGCAGCCTCGACGGACTCAGCGATCCTTCTTCTATCCTGCTCAGCGCCTCGGTAGCCAAGGCGCTGTTCGGCAATAGCGATCCCATGGGGCAGACCGTGAAGATCGACAACAAGACCGATGTGAAGGTGACCGGCGTGTATGAAGACCTGCCGCGAAATACCACGCTCTATAACACGAAGATCCTGCTGGCCTGGGAGAAGTACCGGCAATCGGAGCCCTGGCTGAAAGAAGCGATCACACACTGGGGCAATCATTCCTTCCAGTGCTATGTGCAGATCAATGAGAACGGCCTGTTCCCAGCCATCACGAATAAAATTAAAAAAGCTTCCATGATCCATCTCAACGCGGCGACCGACGGTGTGGAAGAACTGGTGTTGCAGCCAATGGACAACTGGCGATTGCACGATGAATTCAAAAACGGGAAAGTGGTTGGCGGTCGCATCCAGTTTGTCTGGCTGTTCGGCATCATCGGTGTCTTTGTGCTGCTGCTGGCCTGTATCAATTTCATGAACCTCTCTACGGCGCGCAGCGAGAAAAGGGCCAAGGAAGTGGGCATCCGCAAAACGGTCGGTTCACTCCGCAATCAATTGATCAACCAGTTTCTCACCGAATCGATCGTGGTGGCTTTTTTAGCCCTGATCATTTCACTGGGACTGGTGCTATTGCTTCTACCCTTCTTCAACAGTTTGTCGGACAAAAACATTCACCTGCCCGGAGGCAATTTATATTTCTGGCTTTTCATCCTTGCATTTACGCTCTTCACCGGTTTCATATCCGGCAGCTACCCCGCCTTTTATCTCTCAGGCTTCGATCCCATCCGGGTATTGAAAGGAACATTCCGCGCAGGACGTTTTGCCGCCCTGCCGAGAAAAGTGCTGGTAGTGGTCCAGTTCAGCATCTCTATCGCATTGATCATCGGTACCATCATCGTGTACCGGCAAATTCAATATGCAAAGGACCGCCCGGTAGGCTATACGCGTGAAGGATTGATTACCGTAATGATCAATACGCCGGAGCTCTACAACCATTTTGAAGCGCTGCGATCCGACCTGCTGAGCAGCGGCGCTGTGGAAAATGCGTCCACTTCTTCGGGGCCTGCAACCGATATCTGGTCGAACAATATCGGTTTCAACTGGGAAGGCAAGGACCCGAATTCACTGCCCCTCTTCGGTACTGTGGGCGTAACGCAGGATTATGGAAAAACGCTGAGGTGGAAGGTCCTGGAAGGCAGAGATTTCTCGCGCGACTTCGCCGCCGACTCCAGTTCCATGATCCTGAACGAGACCGGCGTAAAGCTGACGGGGTTGAAAAATATTGTCGGCAAAGTGATCAAATGGGATTCCACTCCTTACACGGTTGTTGGCGTTGTTAAGGATATGATCATGGAATCGCCTTATGAACCGGTAAAGCCTACTATTTGGGTGATGAAACCAGGCTGGGCCAGCGTGATCACCATTCGCATCAGGCCCTCAATGCCCATGCAGACTGCGCTGGCGAAGATCGAACCGGTATTCAAAAGATATGATCCGGGTGCGCCCTTCCAATATCAATTTACCGACGAGCAATATGCGAAAAAGTTTTCCGATGAAAAACGGATCGGCAACCTCGCTACTTTCTTCGCCATCCTGGCGGTATTCATCTCCTGCCTCGGCCTCTTCGGACTGGCCTCCTTCGTCGCCGAGCAACGAACAAAAGAAATTGGGGTAAGAAAGGTATTGGGCGCCAGCGTTTTCAACCTCTGGCAGATGCTGTCGAAAGATTTCGTGAACCTCGTGATCATCTCCTGCGCTATCGCCATTCCCATTGCCTGGTATATCCTTCATCAATGGCTGCAGAAATACCCTTACCGCACGGAGATATCCTGGTGGATCTTCATCCTTGCGGGCCTCGGCGCCATGATCATCACCCTGATGACGGTGAGCTATCAGGCGGTTCGCGCGGCACTGATGAATCCGGTCAGGAGTTTAAGGACGGAATAGATGACAGTTGATAGATGACAGATGACAGGCTTTCTGTGAAATATGTTGCCTGCAATCTACCAGCCTGATTCGCTACCGTCTGTCATCTGCCAACTGTCATCCGTCATCTATCAACTGTCATCTATTACTCATCTGTCATCTAACTCAGCACTCCAAACTTCCCCGACTGAAATTCCGAAATAGCGGTATAGATCTCGTCCTGCGTATTCATTACGAAGGGGCCGTAGCTTGCGATGGGTTCGTCGATCGGTTCACCGCTGATCAGCAGCACGACGCTGTCTTCCCCGGCGTGTAAAAGGATTTCATCGCCGTCGTTGCGGAAGAGCACGAAACTGTGTTCCGGGGCTTTCTCTCCCTGCACCTCCAGGCTTCCGTTGATAACCAGCAACGCGGTATTATGCGATTCGGCAACCGGCAGGTTCAGTTCATGTCCCGCCCTGAGCTTAATATCAAACAGGTTGACCGGAGAATAGGTCTGCGCCGGACCTGCCACGCCGTTGAAATTCCCCGCAACCACATTCACCACACCGCCCTGATCGGGCAATTCGATTTTTCCCATATTGCCAGCCGTGAGTGACTGATAGTGAGCAGGCGTTGATTTAAATTTCTTCGGCAGGTTCACCCAGAGCTGAACCATTTCGAAGGGGCCTCCTGCTTTTGCAAAATTCTCTTCATGATATTCCTTGTGCAGGATGCCGGCTCCGGCCGTCATCCACTGCACGTCGCCCGGGTTGATCACCCCGCTATTGCCGGCGCTGTCGTGATGGGCAACGCTTCCCTTATAGGCGATGGTCACCGTTTCAAAGCCTTTATGCGGATGCACATCTACCCCGCGAATATGGTTGGAAGGGCCGAAATCGTAGGCGGCGTTGAAATCGAGCATCAGGAAAGGGCTTATGCGTCGCTGCGAAATACCGGACCTCGGAATATAATTGAATACCCGGAATCCGTCGCCCACCATGCCGGGATTAGCCGGGCGGGCTATTATGCGTTCAATGGATCTTTTCATACAATGTTTTTATACCGCAAATTTACCATTTGCGATGGCCCTGTTCCATTGATACGGGTCAATAATGCAACTTGACATAGGTCACGCCTGCTGATCATTTCTTTATCTTCTGCCGGTCGCGCGACTGGTATTCCGTCATCCATCCAGGGTACTCTTTGGTGAGCGCGCTGACGGCATCGATCTTTGCGAGATCATCGGTGGTGAGGATAAGTTCGGTCGATTTGATGTTATCGGTCAGCTGATCGGTATTTTTTGCCCCGATGATGGTACTGGTGACACCGGGCTGCTGGCGGACCCAGGCCAGGGCGACCTGTGCGGGAGAAGTTCCGTGCCGCTTTCCGATCTCCGTGATCACGTCGATAATATCATAAGCCTTCTCCCGGTTCAACGGTGGAAAATCAAATTCATCCCGACGCGCATTGCCCGCTTTCGGATTATTCCGGGTGTACTTGCCCGAGAGAAAACCGCCGGCCAGAGGGCTCCAGGGAAGAACCGCCAGGTTTTCCGATTCGGCTAATGGCAGGATCTCCCGTTCGATGTCGCGGCTGGTGAGCGAATAGTAATACTGGAGACCGATGAATTTATTCCATCCTTTTCTTTCCGAAATGCCCAATGCCTTCATCACCATCCAGGCGGGCCAGTTGCAAACGGCAATGTAGCGGACCTTACCCGTTGTCACGATATCGCTTAACGAATGCATGATCTCCTCGATCGGCGTAATGAAATCGACGGCATGAGCGTAGAGTATGTCAATATGATCGAGCTGCAGCCGCCGCAGACTTTCATCTACCGAATTAAAAATATGATACCGGGAAAGTCCGATGCTGTTGGGCTTCTCATTCATACGGCCGCGCACCTTGGTGGCAATGATAAGCTCGTTCCGGTTCAGCCCAAGGTCTTTGAGCGACTGTCCCAGGAGCCGTTCCGATTCGCCGAAAGAATACACATTGGCCGTATCGATAAAATTGATCCCGGCATCCACAGCGCCTTTGATCAATCCATTGACTTCCTGCTGCTGCAGTTTGCCGATCGCCTCCCAATAGCCACGGCCGCCGAAGGTCATCGTGCCAAAACAGAGCTCGGATACCAGCATACCCGTCGATCCCAAAAGATTGTACTTCATATAGAGATTTTATTTTAGACAAAGATGGCATAGGCGGCAAACCCGCCCGCCACAGGCACTAACAGCCGGGCCGTTTTTTTGTTTTAAGCGGCACGATCTTTCCTATATTTACCGGAATCAATGTTCATTGCCATGATTCGGTCTTTTCTTTTCAACAGCCTGCTGGCAGCCGCTTATTGTATGCTGCCCACCCAGGCCAAACCACAATCGACACCAGTCAGCGATAAATCCTGGATAAAAACATCCGACAGCTACACGCAATTGTTGATCGATATCGACAATAAATATTCCCCGGAAAACGGGACTGATCAGGGGCTGGCGGAATACGATACCCTGGTGTCCGTACCCACCCTGCGGAATGAACAGGCAAAAAGAAAAGAACTCGAAGCCCTGCTGAATATCTACAAAACGGCATTGAATAAAAAAATGGCAGAGCCGGTGAAGCAGGACCTGCAAATCCTGATCAATCGTCTTCAGCTCGATTTCCGGCTGCAGGATTACTACCTGGCAAACCAGGTTCCCTTCCTCAATGCGGCCGCATCGGTGTACGACGGCTTGGAGAGCCTGCTCGACCAGCAGACGCCCGAAAACCGTCGCGCCGCCGTCGTGGAACGCCTGAGAAAATACGCCGGATTGACTGCAGGCTATCGTCCGCTCACCGCAATCTATACGGAAAGAGTAAAGGAGCAGATGGCAAAACCCGGCATTATTTACCCCTCCCGCCAGGAAATAGACCTGGAGCTTTCAAGAAATGCCAGCGTGATGGACGGCATTGAAGCGCTTTGCAAAAAATACAATCTGAGCGGATGGGAGCACCCCTATGCGCAGCTTAAAAAACAAATCGCTGACTACGATGCCTGGACGAAATCCGTTGTACTGCCCCGGGGAAGAACCGATTTCAAATTGCCTCCGGCAGAATATGCCCTGAAGTTCCAGGAATACGGCATCGATATTCCGCCTGCACAAATAGCGAAGATGGCTCATGAGCGGTTCACCCAAATACAGGAAGAGATGAAGGGATTGGCAGCACAGATCGCGAAAGCGAGGCACTTATCTTCTGCCGACTATCGCGATGTGATCCGGGAGCTTAAGAAAAATCAGCTGCATGGCGATTCGATCATCCCGGTGTACGAGCAGCATTTGAAAGATATCGAGGCGATCATCCGGGAGCACCAGATCGTCAGTCTCCCCGACCGTCCGGCGATCATCCGCCTGGCGACAGCAGCAGAGACGGCAAGGCAGCCGGCGCCACACATGGTGCCCCCTCCTTTTTTGAACAACACCGGACAACGCGGCGTTTTCGTACTGCCATTGAACATGCCTGAAGCGCCTGGCGCCAAATCGGTGGACAAATACGATGATTTTACTTTTGACGCCGCTTCCTGGACGGTAACAGCTCACGAAGCGAGGCCCGGTCATGAGATGCAGTTCGATAAGATGGTGGAAGAAGGCGTTTCGAAAGCCCGCGCGCTTTATGCGTTCAACTCGACGAATGTGGAAGGCTGGGGGCTTTATTCCGAATACCTGATCCGGCCCTATATGCCCGACGAAGGGAAGTTGGTATCGTTAGACTATCTGCTGCTGCGCGCTGCCCGGGCTTTCCTGGATCCTGAATTGCAAGCCGGCAAGATCACCGCTGACCAGGCTTTTAAGGTACTGACAGATGATGTGGTACAGTCGCGCGCCTTTGCCCGGGAAGAAGTAGAGCGGTTCACGCTCAATGCGCCCGGACAGGCCAACAGCTATTTTTATGGGTTCACTAAAATGCTTGCAATGAGAAAGGACACCGAGCAGGCATTGGGCAGTCGCTTCAACCTGATGCGTTTCCATGATTTCATTCTTTCACAGGGGCTGCTTCCGCCAGACCTGCTTCGCAAAGCCGTGGAAGAAGATTTTATTCCTCAGGAGAATAAAAATTAGCCGGAAATTAGCCTATGAAAGTTATTTTGGGGATTTCAGCATTTTATCATGATGCTGCGGCAGCAATTCTTGTGGATGGCCAAATTATCGCCGCCGCTCAGGAAGAACGATTTACCAGAAAAAAGCACACGCCGGATTTTCCTGTATACGCCGTAAAATATTGTCTTGAAGAAACGGGATACAGCATTGATGAATTAGATGCCGTGGTATTTTATGACAAGCCCCTGCTGAAGTTCGAACGATTGCTGGAAACTTACTATGCTTTTGCGCCAAAGGGCCTGATTTCCTTTCTTAAGTCAATGCCCGTCTGGCTTAGGGAAAAAGTGTTTCTCAAGAAATTGATCCATGAAGGACTTGCTGAAGTGCAGCCTTACAATAAAAAAAAGCTGAAGCTGCTTTTTTCAGAACATCACCTCTCTCATGCCGCCAGCGCCTTTTATTCATCTCCCTTTGAAGAATCGGCGATCCTTACGATCGATGGCGTCGGAGAGTGGGCGACGGCGTCCATCTGCAC
Source organism: Puia sp. (assembly GCA_035548895.1). GTDB lineage: Bacteria > Bacteroidota > Bacteroidia > Chitinophagales > Chitinophagaceae > Puia. The sequence continues at coordinate 19,403 of DASZRP010000002.1, forward strand.
CGGGAAAGGGAATCAGATCACTATGCTGAAAGAGTTGAAATTCCCGCACTCCGTAGGTCTTCTCTACTCTGCCTTCACCTATTATCTGGGTTTCCGGGTAAATTCGGGTGAATATAAATTAATGGGATTGGCGCCCTATGGCAATCCAAACGACCCGCAAACAAAAGAATATCACCGGCTGATCAAAGAGAAATTATTATCCATCAAAGAAGATGGATCGATCTGGCTCAACCAGGAATATTTCAACTATGCTACCGGCTTGCGAATGATCAAAGGAACGAAATGGGAGCAGTTATTCGGCTTGCCGGTATTACCTTCTGATGGTCAGTTAGATCAAAGATATTGCAATCTCGCGCTGGCTGTTCAGCAGGTAACGGAAGAGATTGTCCTGAAAATGGCCCATGAGGCAAAGAAAATCACCGGCTCTGCGAACCTGTGCATGGCCGGCGGCGTCGCCTTGAATTGTGTCGCAAACGGAAAACTGCTTCGCCAGAAAATATTCAATGACCTCTTTATCCAGCCCGCTTCCGGAGATGCCGGAGGCGCCCTGGGCGCTGCGCAGATGGCGCATTTCATGTACTTTGACCAGGAAAGAAAAGTGGATCGGAGCCCGGTAGCCAAACACGGTTTTTACCTGGGACCCTCTTTCTCCGATAAGGAGATCCTGCTTGCACTGAAAAAGCATAAGGCCGTATTTGAGCAATATGAAAGCTTTGATGAGCTCTGTAAAAGAACAGCCGATGCATTGGACAAAGGGAATGTGGTTGGCTGGTTCCAGGGTAGAATGGAATTCGGGCCACGCGCATTAGGCAACCGCAGTATACTGGCCGACGCAAGGAATAAAGAGATGCAGAAAAAACTCAATCTCAAAATAAAATACCGGGAAGGTTTCCGGCCCTTCGCACCTTCTGTTTTGGCCGAACATGCTTCAGACTATTTCGAGCTGAACACTCCTTCTCCCTATATGCTGCTAATTGCCGAAGTAAACAAGAACAGGCGAAAAAAACTTCCGGACAATTACCACGAATTGAGCCTTTGGGACAAGCTCTATTTTGAACGCAGCGACCTGCCATCTGTTACCCACCTGGACTATTCAGCCAGGGTACAGACCGTGCACAAAGAAACCAATCCCAGGTTCTGGCAACTCATTGATACATTTAAAGACAATACCGGCTGCGGGCTTGTGGTCAATACCAGCTTCAATGTTCGCGGAGAGCCGGTCGTTTGTACGCCGGAAGATGCGTATAGATGTTTTATGAGGACGGAAATGGATTATCTCGTTATCAACGAC
>DASZRP010000003.1:0-5371 GCA_035548895.1 Puia sp.
CATGACCGGGATGCCCTTCCAGGTGGTGCCGACCGCGGTGCCGACTTTGCCGATAAAAGGGCCGTTAATGCCATTCAGATATTTTCCCATAGAAAAGGTTTTATGCTTACCGAATATAAGATTTTTCGTCGGTTTAACCGGGAATAATAGTATTATAATGTCTATATAACCGTTATATAACCCGAAAATTAACGGACTTAGTCCGGGTTATATGACGGTTATATGCGTGTTATTTAGAGGTTAAGATGATCGACTTTACTGCCAAATCCTTATTGACAATAGATGACGGATGACAGATGACAGATGACAGTAAATAGCAGATAACAGATGACGGATGACAGTGAATAGATGACGGAAATCTCATATTTTTTCCCGTCAGCACCGGCCATAGACCATTTACTGTCATCTGTCATCTATCATCTGTCATCTCCTCAAATGCTTCGGCAGCGGAATGTTCAGGCTGTGTTCATCCGAAACAGGAGTTCCCCGGCGGGTTTCCAGGGGTAGCAGGCCCGACCAGATCGGGAGGTTGAGGTCCTCCTCGTCGTCCACCGGCATGCCGGTCCTGACTTTGGCCGAAGCCTGGTCGATGGAGAAGGCCAGCGCGATGGTCTTGGCCACTTCAGCGGCCTTGATGGGCCGAAGGTAGTCCCAGCTTCCAGGAACCATTTTACCGGTCAGCCACTCGAAAGCTTCGGCCTTTAATGCGGGATCGGTAATGGGCTCGGCCTGACTGAACAGGACGACCGAACGGTAGTTTACCGAATGATGAAAGGCCGACCTCGCCACCACCAGCGCATCGATCAGGGTAACGCTGATGCATACCGGAATTCCTTTTTCGATCTCGCGCAGGAAATGACTGCCCACCGATCCGTGGATATAGATCTTGTCGCCATAACGGACAAAAGCCGTCGGAATGGAATAGGGCTTATTGTCCACCGCATAGCTGATAGTGCAGTAGAGTGCTTCATCCAGGATCTGGTGAATGGTCTCTTTGTCGTAGTGTGCACGCCTGGCGAGCCGGCTGGGAATAAGCGGGTCCTGTTTGGCCATGAGAAATGGGTTTGAAGCAAATTTCCGTTTTTGTAATGGATTTCAATAAACGTTCACGCTAAAATACTCAGCCGCTCATTTCACGACGACAGTACAATGAAGATCGTTATAGCCGGTCGACGCCTCCCAAACTTTTTCGTTGGCTAAACGGATGGCGTATTCCGGTCTGGAACTGATCGAAGGACTGGCATCCGGCAAACTTAGATAAAGGCGATAGCCGCCTGGCGCCGTGCCGGCAGGCAGTTGCACCTGCTCTTGAATAATATGCAGCCCTGAAAACCATTGCTGCGGGTTTGCTTTAAGCCGGACCTGAAACGATTTTCCGGTTCCTCCATTGACAAATACCAGGTAAACTGGCCGCGGATTATACGGGCTCGCATAGCCGATATTATCGATCTCGAGTTCAACCGGGAAAGCCATATCAGCTTTTACGGTTTCGGGCACTCTCATTTTCTGGAGCACAAAACGATAGCCCAACTTCTTTTTAATGCTGCTCATGCAGCCTGCACTGTCCCAGTCGTTGTTGACACTGGTATTATAAGCCGCATTGAGAAAGCTGTAATGCATGCTGCGCATTTCTTCTTCCGCATGTCCTGCGGGAGCGCAGTCGTTCTGGGGACTGAACGCATCGTCGCAGGTCTCCCCGCCTACCACGGTATATTTTGTATCCGCCTCGATATATTTTCTCATCACCTCGTTCGCCGGTGTTTTCGGCTGAACCGAACTGCCATAGTCGTTATAGGTCCCGTAGTCGTCGGCCGAGGCTAAAAAACAATCATTATGAAACCCGATCCTCGCTGCCGCTGAACCAGTGTAGGCCTGGTGTGCCGACAAAGGCGCGGAGGATGACGGAGCATGAGGACCGTACACGAATTTCTGCTTGATCTGCGGCGTGCGCACCTGGATCATCCGGCTGGAAGGCAAAGCATCCAACAGTGCCTTCAGTAACACTGCCCGCTTTTCCCAACTGCTGTCCATGATGCGGCCCGGTCCGTTAGCCGAGGCATCGCCGAAATAATCGGTGTAGAAATTTTCTCCCCAAACGCCGATGAATCCTTCCTGCATCACCGCGATCACATCCGCATTACGTTGAAGCAGGGGTTTGAGTTGACGAATATGCTCCAGCATGATGGCTTCCGGCGCATCGCCGTAAGGCGGACAGATATGATATTCGTCGGGGCAGTCCCCGCTATGAGTCTTGTCGATATAGGAAAAGCGGAGGATCATTTTCAGTCCGGCGGATCTAATCACGTTGAAGTCATTTTGAATCCGGTTCAGCAGTGAATCCGGCAGCGGCTGGTGGTTCAATCCGTCCAGTTCATAGTTGCGAAGGATCAGGGTAGCTTTAATGGCATAGCTTGCGCGCCCCGGCTGCTGCGGCTCATTTCGGAAATGAATGAGCTTGTCTTTGTCGAGTGGAATAAAATGACCGGCGCGCGTACCTGCGGGAAGATAGAAACCACGTTCGGGATTGGGGAAGTCTTCCTGGCTTTCGACGTACGAAATCGTTTTGGTTTGGCATTGACCATAAACAGCAGACAATAGCAGAGGGACAAACAAGAACAGGCGCATGGGCTCGAAGCAATTTGTTTAAAAAAATGAGGCGGCAAGGCCCCGCAAGTTAAGATGAATTCTCACTCGCGTTCCCCGCCACCTCAAATAATCGGATTCGCTGTTGAATTAAAACCCGAACCCGACATATATAGAGACGCCCGCATTTTTGGAATGTTCGGTCAGATCACCCGAAAGGCTGCCCGATTTCCCGATATGCTGCAAGCCGTAATTGTACCTCGCGCCAATGGTAAAATTTTCAATGTCAAATCCCAGGCCGCCGACTAAGCCGAAGTCCCAGCGATTGAAATTATCCGCATCTAAGTCGGTCGCCCCATGAACATCTCCATTGTTATCGATATCCTTCACATTTGCCGAAACCAGGTAAGCCGCATAGCCGCCGGCGTGAATATTAAAATTAGGCGCCAGGTTGACTACGGCCAGCAGCGGCAGTTCTATGTATCCAAGGTTGAACCGGTAAGAGCCGCTGCCCTGAACGATATTATCATAATCATCCCGCGCTCCCTTTTCGCTATACAACAATTCCGGCTGAATGGAAAAGCCCCTTGTGATGGGAAATTTAGCGAACAGCCCCGCGTTGAACCCGGCCTTCATGTGTTCGTCGCTCGCATCGTCCACATAAAGATTGGTTAAATTCAAACCGCCCTTGATACCCAGCTTGGGTCTTAGATTATTTTCCATGGAGGTCTGCTGCTCCTGTGCCTGCGCGCCGAAAGCGATACAGGTCAATACGGCAAAGAGCAAGCAGTAACTGATAATTGTTTTCACTTTAGTTTTCATAATGTTTTCATTTGGTTTTACTACCTGTTCAATAGTCGTGCCCGGAGACTACGATTTTTTGCTGCTTTTATTCCCCGCGCTGCCATAGAGAGAGACTACCCAGCGACGGGGAAGAAAACGGATCAGGCCGGCGCTGAATTTGGCCAGGTGGCCCGGCACGATGATGAGTTTTTTCTTCATCATTTTTTTTACTGCAGTCTCCCCGACTGTTTTCGGATCGAGCGCCATTTTCATACCGAGGCTTCCGAGTTTCTTTTTGGTATCTTCTACGATCTCCGGCTTGGTAAATACCGGTCCTGGACAAAGACAGCTCACGCTGATATTTTTTTCTTTCAGTTGATACCGGAGTGAATAGCTGAAGAAGACCACGGCGGATTTGGTTGCGGAATACATATTTTTAATGGGAATGGGTGCGAAGCCCGCCATGCTCGCTACATTCAGGATATAGGCCGGCGCATTTTTTTCGAGCAGCGGCATCAGGGTCAGCGAAAGGGCCATGCAGGACTCTACATTCAGGCGAACCATGTAACGCAGCGAATCGAGGGAAAGGCTCAGATAATCTTTCGAACCGCCGAAGCCCGCCACATTGCAAAGCACCCGGAGCCGGATATTTCTTTCCATGCACCAATGGGCAATATCGGTTGCTGCGTTGTCGAAACTCAGATCATACGGCAGTACGTCAACATGAATGCCGTAAGCGGATTCAAGCTTGTTCTTCGCTTCATCGAGCGTATCGAGATGGCGCGCGATCAGCACGAGGTTGTATCCTCTTTTGGCCAGCGCCTCGGCAATGCCGTATCCAATGCCTTTGCTGCCACCGGCGATGAGCGCATACGGTCGCGTGCTATCGGAATCTGATGAATGGGTTGTCTTTGCCTGCATGTTTTTACTGAACAGGATGCCTGCGGCCAGCAGGCAAAGGATGATTTTCTTCATACCGGTTATTGGCCTGGATGATTGCCTTGCCAGCCGTGCAATTCTTTGGCCATGAGCCGGGAAAAAAATGTTTGTGTATTTAAACGTTTAAGCTAACTTAGGCGGTGAATCATTTCCGCGGTTCACCAGCGGTTCTTACCAATACCGATTTTATATGAAACGATTGTTATTCCTCCCCTGCCTGATCCTGGCTGTCGCCGGCTTTGCCCAATCTGCCGGACATGCTTTCAATGGCTCTTACGAGGGGGCCAACCTCGACCGGGTTGCCTTCCCCATTGGCGGTATCGGCGCGGGTATGTTCTGCCTGGAAGGGACAGGCGCGATCTCGCATTTTTCGATACGCAATACACCGGACCTTTTTAATGAACCACCTTTTTTTGCGGCCATTGCAGTGAAAGGTGCGCCCGACGAGACGCGGGTACTGGAAGGCCCGGTGCCCAACTGGAAGAAATACGGAGGACCGGACGCGGCTTTCGGCCAGCCCGGCGCTACCTGGGGATTGACCAGGTTCCGCGGAGCGCTATTCACTCCGCGCTTTCCCTTTGCGACCGTACAGCTTCGCGACAATACGCTGCCATTAACAGCCAGTCTCGTTGGATGGAGTCCTTTCATTCCCGGCGATGCTGATAATTCCAGTTTGCCCATCGGCGCTTTCGAATATGAGTTCACCAACCGCAGCAATCAATCGCGCGATTATGTTTTTTCTTTCAACGCCATACTGGACGGGGGATTCAAACAGGTGGATTCCATTGAAAAAGGATTTGTGCTCACGCAGCCGGGCACGGAAGACAAGCCCTACCAGGAAGCGCATTTTGCGGTGACGACGGATGAACCGGTGGTTTCGGCCGACTATTCCGCTTTTCGCGGCGGTTGGTACGATCCCCTCACCATGGCCTGGAATTATGCCACGCAGGCTGCGGTGAGATCCGTTTCGCCGGTGAAAGATCCGCGCGGCGCTTCCCTGATGATCCCTTTCACTTTAGCGCCCGGCGCAACGAAGAAGATCCGCCTGCTTTTTTCCTGGTATTCG
>DASZRP010000004.1:0-10937 GCA_035548895.1 Puia sp.
AAGCTTTCGGTAGCCGCCAGGCTCTGGCCCACCTGCTTGGTGCCGGTCTGTGTACGGAATGCCCAGGTTCCCTGAAGAGGATATACGGTTACTGAAGTCGTTTTCTTGCAGGCCGCGATGATCAGGATCAATACCAGGGCCGGAAGGAAGAATTTGAAATGCTTCATCCGGCAAAAATAAACAATTACCCCTCATTTGCCGAGCGCGGCCGGAAGATCGGAAATCATTAACAAAGGCCCGGTTTTCCAATCCGGTTCAACCGAAATTAAAAACTTCATGAAAACCTCATGTTCTCTTAATTTTACAGCCAATACCTCATTATGCCACTGGATAAAAACCGGCAATTCCTCGAGTTTGAAAAGCCCATCAAAGAGCTTTTCGACGAGATCGAGAAACTGAAACAAACCGCAGAGAAGACCAAGGTGGATCTCACCGATTCCATCAATAAGCTCTATGACCAGGTCACCCAGAAGCGCAGTGAGATCACCGCCAACCTGACCCCCTGGCAGCGGGTACAACTTAGCCGGCATCCTGACCGTCCGTATACGATGAAGTATATCCAGAAAATGACCGAAAACTTCGTAGAGCTCTTCGGCGACCGCAATGTGCGCGACGATAAGGCCATGGTAGGGGGATTTGCACAGCTCGACGGACATACCGTGATGTTCATCGGCCAGCAGAAAGGAACCAATACCAAAATGCGCCAGATGCGCAATTTCGGTATGGCCAATCCCGAGGGGTATCGAAAGGCCCTGCGTTTAATGAAGCTGGCTGAAAAGTTCAATAAGCCCATCATCACGATGATCGATACGCCCGGCGCATTCCCCGGCATGGAGGCTGAGGAACGGGGACAGGGTGAAGCCATTGCCCGGAATATTTATGAGATGATACGCCTGAAAGTGCCCGTGATCTGTGTGATCATCGGGGAAGGCGCTTCCGGCGGTGCATTGGGTATCGGGGTAGGCGACCGGATCTTCATGCTGGAGAATGCCTGGTATACGGTCATTTCTCCCGAAAACTGCAGCTCGATCCTCTGGCGGAGCTGGGATCAAAAGGAAAAGGCGGCGGAAGAGCTCAAGCTGACCTCCGATAATATGTATGGCTTCGGCCTGATCGACGGGATCGTGCCTGAACCCCTGGGTGGCGCCCACTGGGATTATTGCGAGGCGGCCGCGCTGCTGAAGCCAAGGCTGCTTCAGGCCCTGGAAGAACTGAAGGGGATTCCCCCCGAAGAAAGAATAAAACAACGTATCGAGAAATTCGATAAGATGGGGTTCTGGAACCAGCAGGGAACGACCGAGTTGGTCCATCACGAAGGAATACACTCATAACGGTCCTGCTGTCATCTATCATCTGTCAACTGTCATCTACTATTATGAACTTAATCCCCATACTTTCCGGCACCGGCGTTGCCCTGGTGACGCCATTTAATTCCCGGATGGAAATCGATGAACCGGCCCTGATCAGGCTGATCGATTTTGTTATTGAAGGCGGCGTGGAATACGTCGTTACCTTAGGTACTACCGGCGAAACTCCGGTTCTTTCAAAGGAAGAGAAAATACGTATAGCAGATCTGACAATCAATGCAGTAAATGGCCGAGTTCCGGTAGTTATCGGATCCGGTGGAAGCGATACCCGCGCGGTAGTCAAGGAAATTGAAGCGCTGCCAACCGATGGGGCTGTAGCCATCCTCAGCGCCAGTCCTTATTACAGCAAACCTTCCCAGGAAGGCATTTACCAGCATTATAAAGCTATTGCCGACGCGTCACCCAAACCGTTATTGCTGTACAATGTGCCTGCCCGCACGGCGCGTAACGTGGATGCGCAAACGATCCTGCGCCTGACGCAGCATCCGAATATCGCCGGCATTAAAGAGGCCGGGGGCGATATGGCCCAATGCGCCCTGGTGCTTCGCGACAGGCCGGAAGATTTCCTTGTCGTCAGCGGCGATGATGCTTTAGCTTTCCCGCAGATCGCCACCGGTATGCATGGGGTGATCAGCGTGGCGGCCAATAGTTTTCCCGATGCCTTCTCTTCGATGGTCCGGGCTGCATTAGCTGGAAATCTGGGTAAGGCCAAGGAATTGAATGACAGTTTACTGGAAGCTTATTATTTACTTTTTGTCGAGAATAATCCGGCAGGTGTAAAAGCGGCACTGACGGCATTGGGCGTAATTGAAAATAACCTGCGGCTGCCCCTGGTACCGCTCAGTAATGCCTATAACGAACAATTGAAGTCCTACATTAAACGGGCCGGGCATCCCGCGTTTTCAAGTTTGCAAAAGGCATAAGCTTCACGCGTTCATACCTTTCACCGATCGAGGCGGGAAATGACAAACAGCCCGATGGCTATTCCTTCGTCTCTTCCGTAGTTGATGGAATCCATATAATGAATTCCTCCATAAAATCTGGAGATGCAGGCTTCATCGGAGGCCTGCATAAAGGATGAAAATTTTCTGGGCGGAAGCCCGATATAGGTTTCTGTAGAATCTGTAAAAGCGAGATGATCTCCCAGGTAATGGGTCAGCACGGTTGCCGCCGTGGTGGAGACCACGCTATGGCCGCTGGTGTATTCCGGGAAAGGCGGGGTTTGAAGCTCAGGCTGCCATTTTTCATCGATGAACCGGTTGATCACCGTCTCCGGCCTGATCCGGTTCGTCCGGTATTTTTCCGTCCAGCAACTAATAAAGGCATCGTGCACCGCCAGGGCTACCACCGTATACAGAAAGAGGGTGCTGTCGATGCCGAGCTTTTTCTGCTGACAAACCGTGCCGGTGATTCCCATCCAGTGCCCGCCGGGAGATATCTTTTTCAGGCCGATGCTCATGTGTCCCTGAAACTGCACGGCAAAGGGATTGCAATCCCAGAAATTCGCGATCAGTCGTTGTGTGGTAGTGAGATTTTTACCGGCCCGGTAGACGTCCATGGCCAGTTGAAAAAAAGGCGAGGTTTTAGCCGTATCGAAGGGGACCAGGGGCTTGGGTTTGAACTGGGTCGCCGAATCCAGGAAGAAGGGCCGGAGAATGGACCAGTGCGGTTGCACGGCAGCCATGTATTCCGGCGGCGTGGGTTGCCAGGCCGTATCGGTATTCATGGGTTTGTAACGGGGGAGGGTGCTCAGCTTGAAATAGCCGTCCTGGTTGCCGAAGTCCACCACCTGCCTGCTGATCTTTCGCGCAAAGGCGGCTGAAGAATCCAGCCGGTCGCGGGGAACCTGGTGCATCAGGAACAGCTGGTATAATTGCTTTTGATTCTCCTCAAGCCGGTAGCCGGAAGGCAGAACGGCTTTGCCGGTCTCCAGTATGCCATAGAGGGCGCTGAATTCAATATCGACGGAGTTGCCGGGATGGTAGTCTTTCACCGGGTAATTCCTGAATGCGCGTTGGAATCTCGGCAGGCGCTGTTCTTGCTGGCAGACGATCTCATAACCGGTCAGCACGCTGTAAGCGTAGAAACGGGCAGCGGCGGCCGGGTCTGTTACATCGTGCATCATCACCTGGGTGATGGCGTAGACCTGCTGCTGAACCTGTCCTTCAAGCCAGGGCCTTTGCGCTTTGGTGTTTACCGGCGAAAAGAAAAGCAGCAGCGCAGGCGTTAGAAAGATCACCAGGCGACAAGAACGGGTGTTGAAACGGCAAAACATAAGTCAGGGTTTTATATCTCGACTTGAATTCAGTTGATAGTCAGCCAACGGGCTTCCGTTAATGCCCAGCAGCAGAGAGGAGCTGTTATGGTTGCTCAGCCAGAGGGCGTCTTTTACATCTCCGCTTACCCGCAGGCCGGACAGTGATTGCGGCATATAACCGAAATGCCCTTTCCCGTCGTTGAGCAGCACGACACCGAAGTTAGCGTCTACCTTTCCGATCTTCAGCCGCATATAATCGTTGTTCCCCAGCAGGATCAGGTCGTTCGCGCCGTCCCGGTTCACATCTGCCGTAACGATTTTATAAACCGGCGAGAACTGCGCTTCGACGGGAAGTTCTTCCGGAACAAATTTTCCATTCTGATTACGAAAGAAGGTTGTTTTAAGCCAGGTGGCTTTAAGGTGTTCGGCATCTTTCAGGTCGTCCGCGCTGAAGATATCTTCCATGCAGGCATTGGCATAGCTTTGATAGGAAGTGAATTTTTTTCTCAGGCTGTATATCTCGTCTAACAGTTCGTCGCGGGACACAAATGGATAGCATTTACCCTGGATGTAGAAGCAGAGAAAGGGATCGATGGAACCGTTGTGATCAAAATCCCTAAAGACCATTTCCGCGGGCTCTGTACTGCTTGCCCTGATCTGGGTATTTGTTCCGAGGTTGCCGGCGATCAGATCGATATTGCCGTCTTTGTCCAGGTCGGCCAGTTCAATCGTATTCCACCAGCCTGAATAGTCGCGGTCGAAATAATCCTTCGTATGATCTTCAAGGTGGTTGCCCTTATTCAGGAATATATAGATCGGCATCCATTCTCCGGTTACGATCAGGTCTTTCCGGCCGTCTTTATTCAAATCGTACCAGACGGCAGATGTGACCATACCGATATGTTCCAGTTGTGGCGCCCACTGTGCGGTGACATCTTTGAAATGGCCCGTGCCGTCGTTGAGCAGGAGGCTGCTTTTCGGGCTGACAGGATATTTACCGGGGATGACCCTTCCTCCGACAAACAGATCGGGTGAACCGTCCTGGTTGAAGTCCGCCGCAGCGACACAGGATTTGCTGTCGCGCAGGCTATCCGGGACTGAATGCTCGGCACGGGTCAACTGCCCCTTGCCGTCGTTGAGGTAAAGGCGGTCTTTAAGGTGTTCATCGTTTTCCGGGTAATCTCCATAGCCGCCGCTGACAACATACAGATCAGGATGTCCATCCCCGTTAGCATCGAAAAAAAGCGCAGCCCCGGCAGTAAAATCGCTGTCTGCCTGCAGCGCAGGCTGCGGACTATTTTCGAAACGGCCATCAGGCTGCTGAAGCCAGAGGGTGCCGGCCTGTCCCTGTGTAGCGCCGATATAAATATCAGCCAACCCATCCCCATTCACATCCGCATTAGCGAACCGTGGCCCGCAGGGTGAAAGCATCAGGGGCATCAGGGGTTGTCGCTTGAAGTCATTGAAATCGGGCTGCTGGTGGATAAAGTCAATCGGCGGAGCCACCGCCCTGAACAGCGGCTGGAATGTCCCGGCCGTATAAAGATGAACCGAGGTTGTCTGGCGCTCGTCTGCCGTGATCAGTTGATCGGCCGCGAGATTCTTCCAAACCTGCATGGCCCCGCTGGGCCAGATAACGCTTAATGAATCGATGGTTGTCACCTTGCCGAGACCGATATGCATGATTTCGCTTACAGATGACTGATAGCCGCGAGTAGGCATCTGTTCAAAATATTGCAGGGTTTTTCCGGTATGGCAATAAACTTTTGCGCCAAGCCCATGGGTATTGCTGTTTTTCCCCTTGAACTGGATGGCGAGATAATGGTTACCGTTCTGTTGCCGGCTTTCATTACGGTAAACCGAAGCGGGGCTGTTGACATTGTTGACGACCAGGTCAAGATCCCCGTCGTTGTCAAGGTCCGCATAGGCAGCGCCGTTGGAAAGCAGCAACTGGTCGAAGCCCCAGGCTTTTGTCACGTTCGAAAAGCTCAGGTCTCCGTTGTTCCGGAACATATAATGCGTGAGCTTAGTGGACGGCATTTTTGAAATAATGCTGAGGTAGTTCACACTGTCGTGGTGCATGGCCTGCTGAATAACATAATCGCCCCAGTACTTCAGAAAATCTTTATTGGTATAGTCGCGCAAATAGCCGTTCGTGATATACAGATCCTTGAGCCCGTCATTGTCGAAGTCGGCCATTAAAGGCGACCAGCTCCAGTCGGTGTTGGAAATGCCGGATAGCTGTCCCACTTCGCTGAAGGTGCCGTTTCCATTATTCAGTTGCAGCATATTGCGCATGAACTGATAATGGAATTTATTTTCGGCCATGTAATTATAGAGCTCATAGTTTTCCTGGCCCTGCAGCAGTTTCTGCCGCTGGTTATCTTCCGGCAGCATATCGAGCGTGACGATGTCGGGGAGCCCGTCGTTGTTGAAGTCTGCGATGTCGTTCCCCATGGAAAATTCCGACAGGTGGCTGAGCATATAGAACTCCCGTTCGCTGAATGTGCCGTTGCGGTTGTTGATGTAGAGATAATCCTGTTCCGTATAGTCGTTCGAGACATAAATATCCGGCCAGCCATCATTGTTGACGTCGGCAACGGCAACGCCCAGGCCGAAGCTGATGGGATTGCCGGTAATGCCGGCCTGTTTGCTTACGTCGGTGAAATGACCATTGTCGTTTCGGTACAGCTTATCGGCGGCTAAGGGGTCGTAATCATTTTTCAGATAATGTATGCCGACGTTTTTGAAGGCCTTGATATTGTGGTTCAGCAGATACATATCGAGGTCGCCGTCCATATCGTAATCAAAAAAAACGGCCTGGGTAGAACAAGCGGTATCGGCCAATCCGTATTCTTTGGCCTTCTCGGTGAATGTCAGATCGCCGTTATTGATATACAGCTCGTTTCGGCGGCTCTTGCCGTTTCCCTTGCCGGAATAGCACAGATAAATATCCAGCAGGCCATCTCCGTTCACATCGGCCATGGTCACTCCGGTCTTCCAGCTATTCTTACGGCCGGCCACGCCTGCTGAAGAAGTGATGTCTTTAAACCGGCAGCCGCCCAGGTTCAGATAGAGGCGGTTGGGTACCAGGTTTCCGCTGAAGTAAATGTCGGGCAGGCCGTCATTATTAATATCGCCTATGGCTACGCCGCCGCCGTTATAGAAATATTCATAAGCGAGAATATTCAGTGCGTCTGTTTCATGGATCGAATTATTGAAATCTATATTGGTCTCGGTGGGGCTGAGCAGGGTGAACAAAGTGCTATCCTGCTTTTGTGCATTCATTAATGAAGGAATAAGGCCTCCGAAGGCCATCAGCCAGATTGGTAATCTTCTTGTCATTGCGGACCATTGAGTGCATGCAGGATAAGGTCGCGTGAGCCGGTCCGAATCGGGATCGGGGAACCGTGAGGGCACGTAGAAGAAATTAAGATACGAAAAAAGACTGTCCGAAGACAGCCTTTTTTCTCGTAACCAAAAACACTGCTAAGGTTTATCCCACCACATGTGAGAAGTCATTTTATCGCCGTTATCGAGATCCTGTACCGCTGCTGCATAGTTGTCAGCGTTTGTCGAAACTTCACCAACGGAATATGTAAAGCGTCTGGGCACTTGTCCGTTCGTTACGTTACCAACGTACGCGGGAACTGGGAGCAGCACGGGATATCCGGTGCGACGCCAGTTGGCCCAGGATTCGTATTCATCCATAAAGGTTGCGATCCAGTATTGGGTATTGATCTGGTTTATCGCGTCGCCAGGATTGTAGGGGTTAGCGGCTAAATAGGTGTCAATATCTCCCTGTGGAATAGCTGGTAAGGTAGCTGGCGAAGAACTTTCGCTGGCGGACATCTGACCGTATTGGTCCATAGCTGCCCGCACGCCGTTATTGTAGAAGGTCGCGGCATCTCCGGTAATCCATCCGCGAACCACCGCTTCTGCTTCCAACAGTGAAGTTTCAGCATAAGTCAGGAAATAAGTGGGCGCATCATATCTTGACCAGGTTTGGCGATTCACGATAGAATAAAGATTCTGATTGCCGGGATAGCCGGGCGCATTCTTAATGTCGGTCGGCCCGCCGCCGTTGTCCCAGCCATTCGGTTGCCCTTTCTGTATCGAAGGGGTATTGTCGCCCAAATCGGAAACGTCGTTGGGATTGGTTGACACGGTAGCGATATAAGGCAGCCTGGGATCGTTGGTGCTTTTCAGCACATTCATGAACATGGTGCTGATCCTCGATGCATTGGCGTCCACGCCATCCAGCACCCAACCACTTCCGAAAATTGTCGCGGTTCCGGGAGTATATCCGTTATGGGAAAACAGCGCATTGTCGTCGATGGAGCTCATTACGCCGCCCGAAACAGCAGTCTGTGCCCATTGCTGTGCCTGGGCCGCATCTACTTTTACCATACGCATGGCCAGGCGGAGCATTTCCGAGTAAGCGAATTTTTTCCATTTGGCAACATCTCCGCCATACAGCACGTCGGCGGATCCCACGGTATTGGGCGCAGAAGCATCCAGCGCCCCGGCAGCTTCTTTGAGCTCATTCAACATATCGGCGTAGATATCGGACTGCTTGTCGTATTTGGGACTGGTGATTCCCTGCAGATAACCCTGTCCGGCTTCGGAGTAGGGGCAGTCGCCGTACATGTCCGTCATCCGCTGGAACATGAATGCCCTGAATATCCTGGCAATATTGTAAAAATTCGCCTGATCGGTCTGGTCTTTGATATTGCCAACCACATCCTGGATGTTCTTGATGGGGTCGCCATAGTTCTGTTCCCAATAGGCGGAGTTATAACCCGAGTTGTACAGGTACTTGTCACCACACCAATACGTAGTCGAAGACGACAGGTGCTGGATCATCGTGGAGCAATAAATCAGGTTATTGCGCCAATCCTCGTAGGCATTGGCGTCGCTGTTGCCCGAAGTGATCAGTTCAGCAGCCGTAAAGAGATAGGCATAGTTCATGGTTGCCGGGGTGACATGCTCCGGGTCGGTGTTGATCGAAACAAATTCCTTGTCGCAACCGGACAGCCCGACGGAACAAAGTCCCAGGATGATTGCAAATATTTTGTATTTCATAACAGGTAATTAGTGTTTGACAAATTAGAATTTCACGTTCAGGTTGAAACCAAAGCTTCTTACTTGCGGATATCCGGCCAATTCCAGACCCTGCGAGCGGGTAGCTGTGTAGTTAGACTCCGGATCCACGTTCGGCGTATGTTTCATCAGCGTGGCTACGTTACGGGCCACGAAAGAAAGGCTGAGCCCTTTAACGAAGCCATTACCGATAATTGTTTTCGGGAAATTATAACTCAGCACAATCGATCTCAACTTGATAAAGCTCGCATCGTACAGGAACTCCTCGTCGATGTTATCGGCGCCTCCGGCAATTTGGCCAAAGTAGTCCTGCGTGATCACCGCCTTGGTGTTCACTTTGCCGTCTTCCGTTACCCCATCCCCAACGTATCCAGCGCCATCGCGACCCGGCAGGGTCTTTTTGCTCAATCCATCAGATTCGAGAACCAGGTTGGTACCCGAATAGATCTTTGCGCCGAACTTATAGTCGATGAGGAAGGAGAAGCTCAGGTTCTTATAGTGAAATTCGTTGGTGATACCACCGGTCTTGTCGTATGTGCCCGAACCCATGGGTTCCACATCATCCGTACGCAGCGGCAACCCGGCTGTATCGTAAACAATACGATTATTTGCGTCTCTCTTGTATTTATATCCCACGATCTGGTCGTAGGGGAGTCCGACAACTGCCTGTACCGTAGCGGTTCCGTTTCTCGGCTGATCAAACACCAGGGAAGTCGGACCACCAAGGGAGAGTACTTTGTTTTTGTTATAAGCAAAGTTCCAGGAGATATTCCAGGAGAAGTCCTTGGTTCTGACCGGTGTGCCCGTCAGCAGGATTTCAATGCCGGAGTTCCGCATCTGCCCGATGTTAATGGTGTTGGTCGTGTAACCGGAAGTTTGCGGTACCGTTACCTGCACGATATCGTCGGTAGTCGTTTTCGAATAGCCGGCCACATCAAAGCCCAACCGTGAATCGAAGAATTCCATATTCAATCCCAGTTCATATTCCTTGATCTGCACGGGCTTGAGGAATTGATTTGGAATGTTAGTACCATTGATGAATCCAACGGGCTGTCCGTTCGTCTGATACCCCTGAAGACCATAGGTCAGCGCGTTGCTATAAGGCGCTGCTTCTCCGGTATTGGATGAACCGCCCCAGGATGCACGCAGCTTACCAAAGTTGATCACCGCCGGCAGACGGAACGCATCGGTAAACACAAAGCTTCCGGACACGGATGGGTAGAAGTAACTATTGGTTTTTGGATTCAATACCGAGAACCAGTCGTTACGTCCGGTAAAGTTCAGGAAGAGGAAGTTTTTATAGGACAGATCCAGGTTGCCAAACACCGAGTTTACGCGCGAATGCGAGTAATAGTAGTTCATCGGTCGGCTGCCAACATTGTTGATGCTATAAAAGAATGGGATAATAAAGGGTCCACCGCCCGCCTGGTACTGCTTCCACACATTGTCCTGCGAGTATGCGCCGATGTCCGCATTGATTCCGAAATCTTCCTTGATTTTCTTCGTGACGCCGATCATGGCATTGCCATCCAGTTCGCGCTGATCGGTGTAGCTCATACTGATATTACCGCCGCCTGCGTTGGAATACAGCACGCCGTTCGGTGTAACGCCGCGATTAGTAAACGTGTAACCATCGCGCATCACCTGTGCCTGTACATAGAGCCAGTCGAGGATATTATATTTCAGGGTCAGACCGCCGGTGAGCCGGTTGCGGGTGGTTTGATTCTGGAAATCGTAGGCAACGAAGTAGGGATTCTCATAATAAATATCCTGATTGCCTGGCAGCAACTCATTGCGGTTTGAATCTACCCGTGGTTTCAACCAGCGTACATCGTAGGTGCTGGGCAGCGTATTGTTGGTATAGATGATATTGCCCGGAGCATCCGAGAAGGAAGCACGGTTGTCTACCAACTCATAAATATAATTTGCGGTGAGCCCCATTTGCAGCTTTGGTGTGATATTGTAGGTGCTGTTGAAATTCAGGCCCTGCTGTTTCATGTCGGAGTTTGGGATGTTTGACTGCAGGTACATGTTCTGAACGCCTAACCGGAAATGGCCCTTATCGTTTGAACCGATGAGGCCAACAGAAGTCTGGTTGGTCAATCCTGTCTTGTAAAAATTCTTCCAGTTATCTTTTACCGGGGAGTATGCATAGGTAGCGCCAAATGGATTCATCGCCTGGCTTCCGTCGATCTTGGCGCCCCAGCTTT
>DASZRP010000005.1:0-4281 GCA_035548895.1 Puia sp.
GGGCTGGCCCGGGGGCAGTCACCCCTCGGCATTCCGGCCATAAAGAACTACAACTATAGTGATTACCACGCCGCGCTGGCCATCTGGGATATGACGCAGGACCGGAACGGCATCCTGTATTTTGCCAACGACGAAGGACTGCTGAGTTTCGACGGGAGCTTCTGGAAAATCTATTCCCTTCCCAACAAGACGCCTATAAGATCGGTGGCCCTGGATTCCCTGGGCCGGATCTGGGTCGGCGGCCAGGACGAGCTCGGCTATTTCTTTCCCGATGCCCGGGGCATCCTGCGTTTTCATTCCATAAAAAATTTACTGCCGCCGGTGGCCCGCCAGTTCGCGGACATCTGGAATATCGTGGTGTTCGGCGACCGGATATTCTTCCGGACCATCGAATGCATCTTTCTCTTTGAGAACAATCGCATAACCACTTTCGATGCGCCCGGCGGGTGGCGCCTGCTGACCCGGACTTCAAACCAGGTTTTTGCTGAAGACAGGTCCGCCGGTCTGCAAACATTCCGGAACGGCAAATGGGAGCTGGCACTGCATATTCCGAACCCCGGCTTGCAGATCACGGGCGTCATGGATTATCGGGGCGACAGCTTATTGGTCAGCACCCGGCAGCAGGGTTTATTTCTGATGAACCGGGGCGGGCTGATAAAAAAAGCAACCGCAATCGACAGGATATTAGGGGCAAACCTGGTGACCTGCGCCCTGCGGTTAAGCGATGACCGGTATGCGTTAGGAACGAAATCGGGCGGCGTGCTGATCGTGAATGGAGAAGGCAGGCTGCTGGAATCATTTTCCGCTGCGGAAGGATTACAGAATAATAATGTATTGCGCATTGGCCGCGACAACCGCGATAATCTCTGGTTGGGACTCGAAAACGGCGTGAGCTGCGTCAGCTACAATAGCGCCATCCGGTTCATTTACCCTGACCGGGATAACAAAACATTAGCCGATGCAGTGCGGGTGTTTGATCACAAGCTTTATATCGGCACTTCCGATGGCTTATATGAAACGGCGCTCGACCCTCAGTTTGCGGATATCAGTGCGGGTTATGGAAGCCTGCATCGCGTGCCCGGTACCGCCGGAAGGGTCTGGCATCTGCGGGAATCTGACAATCGATTGTTCATTGCGCATGAGGCCGGGGGAATGGCGCTCGAAGAAAACAAAATAATTCCCGTCATCGCCCATGTCGGTGTCTGGGATTTTGCGAAGCTGGCCGGAGACTCCGGTATTATCGCAGGCACTTATACCGGCCTGCGCCGGATCGAAACAGCAGACGGGCAACACCGGGATCAGAGACGGGTCAATTCATTATATGAATCGTTGGAGTGCATCGCGACGGATGATCGCGATCAGGTATGGGCCTCGCATCCTTACCGGGGTATTTTTAAATGCATTGTCAGGGTCAGCGATTCCTCGTATCGTCACTATGGTTCTGCGGAGGGACTTCCTTCCGACATGAATAATTATGTTTTTCGCATAGGCCGGAACATCGTGGCGGCCACCGTGTCGGGCGTATATCGCTACGATGAAAAGACAGACCGGTTCACGCCATCGGCTTTCTTCAAACCCATTCTGGGAGAAACGCCGGTTGAATATCTAAAAGAAGACGACCGTGGGAATATCTGGTTTGTGAGCGATGAGCGGGTCGGCCTGATCGTTTCGGCATCAAGCTCAGATCCGAGGCCCCGGGTTATTTATTTTCCGGAGCTCAGCGGGCAAACGGTTAAGGGCTTTGCAAGTATCTATCCTTACGATCCGCAGAATATTTTTATCGGATCGAACCGGGGGATTATTCATCTGAACTATGAAAAATATGTCAGGGCAGACACCACCGTGCCGGTGCTTATCAGTTCGGTAAAAGCGGTTTCGGGAACAGACAGCCTGATTTACGGAGGGTATTTGCAATCCAGTGAACGGGTGAAGCTGGCCAGCCGCTGGAATTCCTTTCACTTCGAATATGCCTCTCCGTTGTATGCGGAGCAGGCTGGCGTGACCTACAGTTATAAGCTGGAAGGCTTCGACCGTTATCCTTCACCCTGGACCAACAAAACAGAAAAAGAATATACCAATCTGCCGCCCGGCAATTATACTTTTTCAGTCATTGCGCGCAACAAGCTGAATAACCTGTCGGCCCCGGCCCGTTATGCTTTTACGGTTGAACCGGCATGGTATCAGACAGGATGGGCTTATGCTGGTTATTTCCTGTTGCTGGTCGGCCTTGCCGGGCTGTTGCTGAAATGGGAGCAGCGACGGTTCATCCGTTATCAGCAAAAGCACGAAGAAGAGCAAAAGCGATTGCAATACCTGCATAGCCTCGAAATGGACCGGAAGGAAAAAGGCATTATCGCCCTGCAGAATGAGAAGCTGGCGGCGGAACTGGAATTCAAGAACAAGGAGCTTGCCACCGCTACCATGCACCTCGTGGAAAGAGGCGGATTCCTGGTGAACATCAAGGAGGAACTGATCGGCGTGCTCCGGAAATTGAATAAGCCAGAATTGTCGAATGAGTTCAAGACCGTGTTCAGGATGATGAGCGACACGGAAAAAAACGATGACGACTGGAACAGCTTCGCGATCCATTTCGACCAGGTGCATAATAATTTCCTGTCCACCCTGAAAGCGAAATTTCCTGGATTGAGCGCTACAGACCTCAAGCTTTGCGCTTATTTAAGACTGAACCTGAGCTCGAAGGAAATTGCCCAGCTGCTCAATATCTCCCTGAAAGGCGTGGAGATCAGCCGGTACCGGATACGGAAGAAATTTCAGCTGAGCCGGGAGATCAATCTCTACGATTTCCTGATCGACGTTACAAAGCAGGATAACAATCCCGCACAATAAGACAATAGCCGACGCTCAATTAAAATAAGAAAGGGGGATTGTCTTCCACATGCCGTGAGCCAGATGCCCGGTGATCAGCTCGTACACAAGGTAGACCGGCCAGATCAGCCAGTGAATGATCAGCCACAAAATAGAATGGTTGTAGTGCCAGCTGATGAGCATGGCGTAGATGCCCAGGAGGAAATAAAGAATGCCGGATCCGCGGAAGCCCATAAAACAGAGATTTTTTAAAGTTAAACAATTATTACAACGGATGCTCAAATCCCGGGGTCAGCTTAAAATTTTATGCCAGGAAGTCGGGCATGCGGGCATTGGGTTAAATGCCTAATTTTTTTGCATAGCTGAGCATGTAGATGCCGTAGGCCGTGGTAGCTGCGGCCATGCCCAATCCGGTGAAGGCAAGCACAGCAGGTTGCGATAAGATCCTGTTCATGGCAAAAATGATTGCCAGAACAGCGATCGCGGTTGCCCAGCTTGCCAGATAATAGTCGATCGTTCTTCTGAACATCCATCCCATCGGATAAAAATGCAGTCCGACAACAAGGGCAATGGCCGGGATGATCAGCTCAGGGTGGCCAAAATGAATGAGGAGATTAACGGCCAGAAAGATAAACAGGCCTTCGGCGCCGAAAATAATACCAAACCATTTGCCCATTCTTTTTCCTTCAGCCCGATCTTCCGCTGATTTTACATCCGGATAATTTTTGGCGAGACCGAGAATACGGATTCCCTGAGACACGAAGTATATAACAGCAATGATGAAAATGACCGGAATGAATCGCAACCCGCTTTCATGCCATCCTCCATAGGCGATCCCCGCCCAAAGGCTCGTGAAGAAAGCCATCATGAAAAGGCCAGCGGCTGTTCCGCGGATTGCTGCGGCTGGTGGCTGGCGCACGTCAGTCGATCGCTGAGCGGTATTCATGTTTTCGTTTTTATGAATATAGCAGATTTATGTGAAAATAAATTACATTTGGTTAACACACGATTCGATGCTCCACGCCGCACCCAATTTGACCAACGACTGCCAACTGCTCCGGCAAATGGAAGGCGGAGACCAATCGGCCTTCAATATTTTATTTGAAAGGTACTGGGAGAAAGCATATAACGAAGCTTATAAAAGAACAAAGGATCGGGAAGCTGCCAAAGACATTGTACAGGAAATTTTCACGCATATTTGGGTGAACCGGGAAATACTCCACCTGGATAATCTGGGCGCTTACCTGCGGGTAGCCATTCGAAACAGGGTTATCCGGTACCTTCAGCATCAACAGCCATCCCATCCATTTTTTGATCTGCTGGATAATTTGTCTGAAGCCGGCAATGCTCCCGACGCACGTCTTTTGACGCGTGAATTTTTTGACGCTTACGAAGCATTATTAAACACCCTTCCTCCCCAGCGGCAATTAATTTTCCGGATGCGTTACCAGGAAG
>DASZRP010000006.1:0-17377 GCA_035548895.1 Puia sp.
CTCAATAAGGATACAAATATTGTTTACTCCCTGCATGGCGACGGCGAGCTCGATGAGGGCCAGATCTGGGAAGCCGTATTGTTTGCGGCTCACCATAAGGTAGACAACCTGATTTCCACGATCGACTGGAATCACCAGCAAATCGACGGCACCACGGATAAAGTGATGAACCTGGGTAATATCCGCCAGAAATTTGATGCCTTCGGCTGGAAGACCCTCGAAATGAACGGGAACGATATGGATGAAGTCGTTGCCACCCTCAATGAAGCCAGGTCACTGACCGGCAAGGGACAACCCATTGCTATCCTGATGCATACCATTATGGGGAAGGGGGTAGATTTCATGGAGAATGACCATAGCTGGCATGGCGTTGCACCTAATGATGAGCAGCTGCAAAAAGCGCTGGCACAGCTTCCCGAAACGCTGGGGGATTACTGAGTAGATGACAGATGACAGTTGGCGGATGACCGTCATCTATCATCTGTCATCTATCAACTATTTAATTCAAACGCCTGCGCGGCTGCTTTTCGTGAAGGAAGCCAGGAGGCCAGGAGTGCGACGACCAGGATCGTTCCGCCGACAAGCAGCAGATCGCCCGGTACGATCTTCACCGGATAGTAGTCGATGAGAAAATTCCCCTGGAGGGGAACCAGCTTGAAACGGACCTGCATCCAGCATACCCCCACCGCCAGCAGAATACCACCCAAACCGCCGAGCAGACCAAGCAATAAACCTTCGTTCAGGAAAATCGTTTGTATATAACGGTTATCAGCCCCCAGGGCCTTGAGCACCTGGATATCTTTTTTCTTTTCCAGCACCAGCATGGTCAGCGCGCCAACCATATTAAAAGCGGCAACGACCAGGATCATGGTGAGCACAGCATAGATCACCCATTTTTCCGTTCTCATCACATTGAAAAGCGTTTCGTTTTGTTCATAGCGGGTCTGCACTTTATAAGTGGAACCTAACAAAGCGATAATCCTGCTTTTTACCTCATTGGTTTCAGCCTGCGTATGACAGGTAATTTCTACAGCGCTGCATTGATTTGAGTCCAATCCCAGCATGCGCTGCATAAAAGGCAGATTGGTGATCACATATTTATTATCAAAATCCTGCTGTATACGGAAAGTACCGCTCGGCGCAAGCGCTTCCGAGTGCACTGCCGACTCGGGGTCGGCTGCGCTTAAACCGGCGCCGTTGCGAAACACATAAGCCACCATTGGCGCAATACTTCTATCGGCCTCGAGATTAAGCGCATTTTCGACACCGGTGCCCAGCACGGCATCGGGGTGATCTGCCGTACCCAGTTCGAACTGACCTTTTGAGATATTTTTCGAAATGCCGTTAATGTTATGATAGTTGCTATCGACCCCCTTCAGCATCACGATCTGCTGGCTGCCATTATATTGAAGCAGGGCCTTGTCTTCGAGCGTCAATGAATATCCGGCAACGCCGGGTAAGCGGCTCAAAGCAGACAGTCTGTCTGCCGGTACACTGATAAATTTACCTTTTACCGCGCCAACCCGGATATCGGTGTAGAATGAAGAATAAAGTGACTGGACAAGTTGCTCCAATCCATTAAACACGCTGAGCACCACGATCAGCGAGGCCGTGCCTACAATGATGGCGCTGATGCTGACCCATGAAATAATATTGACCGCGTTGGTGGATTTTTTGGCTTTAAAATACCGCCAGGTAAAAAGGAGCTTCAAGATGTTTGCGGTTTTAAGATTGTCCGTCTTCCGGCGCCTTATTTTCCCTGATCTCCCGGAACAGATTTTCCATGCGATCTACATAATCCAATGAATCATCTATATAAAAGCTCAACTGAGGCATGCTGCGCAACTGACTGCGGATAGAAGCCACCAGGTCCCTTTTGATCTCCCAGGACCTGTCTTCGATACTCTTCAGCGCCTCTTTAGCCTCTTTCAATGGATAAAAACTCAGATAAACCCGGGCGTCATAAAGATCGGGGGTTACTTTGACCGATGAAATGGACACCATGGTATTCCTGACCATGCTTAATCCCAGTTTCTGAAAGATACGGTTCAACTCCTCCTGCAACAGGGCGCCTACCTGTTTCTGCCTTTTACCTTCTTTCATATCATTCCTTATTTCCTTGTAAATTTACGGGTTTAACTGACTGGAGGCAGACTTCATTTGCCCGGTCAAAAGATATTCTGACGAATGAAAAGGTTTTCGACAATTCTAAAGCATCTACGCGATCAGAAAGGATATATCCTGCTCTACTTTACATTTAATCTGCTTTCCGTTTTGTTTTCGCTGGTTTCGATTGGCATGCTGGTTCCCTTCATGCAATTGTTGTTTGGAAAAGAAAAAACTGCAGATCGTGCGCCAGAGCTGACCTTCTCGGCAACCAGCCTGCTGAACTATATCAAGTATATTTTGGGTGTTCTGATCCGGGAACACGGGCCAGGATATGCGCTGGGCGCCATTTGTATTATTATCATCGTTTCTATTTTTCTCAAAAATATGTTTCTGTACCTCGCTGCCCGGGTACTGCAACCCATGCGTAATCGCGTGCTTACCCGCTTACGCGCGGATTTGTATTCTAAAATTCTGGTCCTCCCATTGGGCTTTTTTACGGAACAACGGAAGGGGGACCTGATCAGCCGGATGAGCAACGACATCAATGAAATTGAATGGAGCGTGATGAGCACCCTGGAAGGCCTTTTCCGGGAACCTATTACCATTCTGGTGATCCTCGGCTCGCTGGTGTTTTTGAGTCCTCCGCTATCGCTGTTCCTGCTCGTGCTACTGCCCCTGACAGGGTTCATCATCGGCCGGGTGAGCCGTTCGCTCAAGCGTCAGTCAACCATTGCCCAGGACCAGCAGGGCGTGCTGATGTCGATACTCGACGAAACACTCGGCGGCCTTCGGGTGATCAAGGCGTTTAACGCTGAAAAATTTCTGCAGACAAGATTCTTCAGGGTCAACGATTATCTGAATCACATCAAGAACAAGATGATGTTCCGGCGCGATATGGCTTCGCCGATGTCGGAACTGCTGGGCGTCGTAGTACTTTGCTGCATCCTCTTTTTTGGAGGAGAGATGATCCTCAGTCATCGTTTCAATCTGGAACCGGAAGGGTTCATCACCTATATTGCCCTTTTTACCCAGATCATCAATCCGGCGAAAACGCTCTCCACCTCCTTCTATAATGCTCAACGGGGAACTGCAGCCATCAACCGCATTGAAGAAATACTGCAAGCGGAGAATACGATTAAAGAATTGGATCACCCTCAGCCGTTTCCTGCTTTTCGCGAATCGATCGAATTCCACCATGTCAGTTTTGCTTATGACGGGGTTGAAGTATTGCATGATATCAATCTGAAAATCGAAAAGGGAAAAACGGTGGCCCTGGTCGGTTCATCCGGTGCCGGTAAATCCACTTTAGCTGATCTGATCCCGAGATTTCACGATGTGAGCTCGGGAGAATTGCTGGTAGACGGAACGGATATTCGCAATTATTCCCTGCATGAGCTCCGTCAGCAGATGAGCATTGTAACGCAGGAGCCTATTTTATTTAATGATACCATCGCCGCCAATATCGCGCTCGGCACGCCGGATGCCTCGATGGAAGATATCCGGCAGGCAGCGCGTGTGGCCAATGCCGATCGTTTTATCACCCTCAAAGAAAACGGATACGAAACCAATATCGGCGACCGCGGATCGAAGCTCAGCGGTGGGGAGAGACAGCGATTAACGATTGCCCGTGCGGTGTTAAAAAATCCGCCCATTCTGATCTTGGACGAAGCGACCTCTTCGCTCGATACGGAAAGCGAAAGGCTGGTGCAGGATGCGATCAACAATATGATGCAGAACCGCACCTGCGTAGTGATCGCGCACCGGTTAAGCACCATTCGCCACGCTGATGAAATTATTGTGCTCCAGGCAGGCCGGATCGTTGAAAGAGGAACGCATGAACAATTAGTGAATGCGATGGGCATTTACCGGAAGCTGGTAGAAATGCAGGAAATAAAATAAGGCTAATATTTTCTGATCAGGATCACTCCGGCGATCAGCAGTATGGCGCCGATAATTTTGCCTGCCGAAATTTCCCTCACCACCTGACCCATCCAGCCAAACTGATCGAAAAGAACGGCCGCGAACATTTGTCCTGCGACGACCAAACCAAAAGAAAGGGCAACTCCCAGTCTGGGTAATAAGATAACGATCCCGGCCACGAAAAAAATACCCAGCAATCCGCCTGTCCAGATCCACCAGGGATTATGGCCCGATGCGTAACCGAATTTGAATTGTCCTGTAAGCATCAGGAAAAATAGCAACGCGATCGTTCCCACGGCAAATGAAACGAAGGCGGCCATGACGGGATTATTATCGGCCGTTTTCGCCAAACGGGCATTGATCGCCGCCTGCAAAGGAAGGATAGCTCCCAACGCCAACGCCATCAAAACAAAAAGAAGGCGGGATTGCATACAATAATAATGAGGGAAACCTCTCTACTTGTTCATGGTTTGCTTTGCCTCGATGCTCAACGTGGCATGAGGGACCGCTTTAAGCCGCGCCTTATCGATCAATTTGCCGGTAACGCGGCAAATGCCATAAGTCTTGTTTTCGATCCGCATCATGGCTTTTTCCAAATGATCGATAAACGTGATCTGACGGCTGGCCATCTGGCTCAGCTGTTCACGTTCCATGCTCATGCTGCCGTCTTCCATCGTCATGTAGCGATTATCCGTTTCATCGCCACCCATTTCATCGCGGCGGGTAATCAGACCCTGGAGATAGGCAAGCTCTTTTTTTGCCGCCTCTAATTTCCTGGTAATCAGCTCCCTGAATTCTGCTAACTCTGCATCGCTATATCTCATAGTGGGTCCGGTTTGTTCCTGCTGGTACGTATCCAGTACAGATTTGGTGAATTCGGGTTCGTACTTACGAACGGTCTTGGTCTTTATTTCTGGAATAACCACTTTCGCAGGCTTGGCGACAGCAGCCGGCTTTTTGGCTTCGGGCTTGACGGCAACGCGAGAAGTGTCCAGTACTTCCTGCTTGAAAACGGGTTTCTTGATTTCGGGTTTTACCACCGGGGCTTTCACCACCGGCTGATTATGAACTGGTTTTGCTACAGGCGCCGGACTATGGCTACTTGCTTTGGCCACAGGATGGGAAACAGGTTTTTTTGCCTCAACCTTGCCTGCTTTTTTTGCTGAAACGGCCGGGGATTTTGCAACCGGTTTGGCTGGCGCTGCTTTCGCTACAGGTTTCTTTGACACGGGCGCACTTTTTTTGGGTGATTCCTTCTTTACAGGTTTCGAAGAAGCCGGCTTTTTAGCGCTTACTGGCTTTTTTGCAGCTGGTTTAGCCACTTTCTTCGGAGTGGCTTTTTTCACGGATTTTACAGGTTTTTTCTTGACTGCCATACAATTAGGCTTTTTTTGTAACGAACACTGTTAAAGGAACCTCATTCACTTCAATTAAAGTGCCATCAGAAACTTCGGGAACCAACTCAAGCTGGTCTGCCAAAATTTCCGCGCAAATATAGTAATTAAATTGTCTAATCGTTTCCTGTAAAGTTTCGGCTCCGCCAATTTGTACGTTGATCCGGTCCGTCAATTCAAAGCCCTGATCCTTTCTTATTTTCTGGATGCGGTTCACCAGTTCTCTGGCATTTCCTTCCCTCTCCAGTTCCGGGGTTACGGTCACGTCCAAAGCAACCGTTAAGGGGCCTCTCGAAGCAACCATCCAGCCCGGTAAGTCCTCGCTGGTGATCTCCACTTCGTTCACCCCAATCCAGACCGGCTCCCCGTCAATAGTCAGGGTAGCGCCACCCTCCTTCTCCATTTTGCGAATGGCTGCCTGGTCGAACCCTGTCAGCGCAGCGCTGACGGCTTTCATCCGCGCCCCAAGCTTCTTGCCCAGCAATACATAGTTCGGCTTGATCTTCTTGTGGATAATACCCTCTGTATCACTTAAGTAGGATAATTCCTTCACATTGACTTCCGATTTGATAAGTTCTTCAACCTTTTTCAGCTGCTCCGACATTTCCTGGCTCAGTACCGGAATAAGCACTTTTTGCAGCGGCTGCCGGACCTTGATATTGATCTTTTTGCGAAGAGACAATATCAAAGAAGAAGCATCCTGTGCTAACTGCATCCTTTCTTCAAGCTGCTGATCGATCGCTGCCGGATTAGCGGAAGGAAAATCGACGTGATGAACCGATTCCGCTTTGCTTTTTCCAGTCACTTCATCCAGATTCGTAAAAAGCCAGTCGGCGAAGAACGGAGAAACGGGAGCAATGAGCCGGCTCAGGGTTTCCAGGCATTCATAAAGGGTTTGATAGGCGCATTGTTTATCCTTCCCGTATTCCCCTTTCCAGAAGCGGCGGCGACAAAGTCGCACATACCAGTTGCTCAACTGCTGGTCTACAAAATCTTCAATCATTCTGCCGGCAACGGTGGGTTCATAATCGTCAAATGCATTTTGAACCTTGCCGATAAGACTGTTCAATGCGGAAAGAATCCATTGATCGATTTCAGGCCTTTCCGCAACGGGAATATATTTTTCGCCGAAATCGAAGCCGTCCACATTAGCATACAGCGCAAAGAACTGGTAAGTATTATATAAGGTGCCGAAGAATTTCCGGGTCACCTCCTTAATGCCTTCCGGGTCGAAACGCATACTGTCCCAGGGAGACGCATTGGTAATAAGATACCACCGCGTGGCATCCGCTCCAAACTGATCGATCGTTTGAAAAGGGTCCACCACATTGCCCAGGCGCTTACTCATCTTATTTCCATTCCTGTCTAACACGAGCCCGTTGGAGACAACCGTTTTATAAGCCACATTATCGAAAAGCATAACAGCCAGCGCATGCAGGGTATAGAACCACCCGCGGGTCTGGTCTACGCCCTCCGCGATGAAGTCGGCCGGAAAGCTTTTTTCGAATTTGTCCTTGTTTTCAAATGGAAAATGCCACTGCGCGTAAGGCATCGCACCGGAGTCGAACCAAACATCCACCAGGTCGGGTACCCGGTTCATCGGTTCACCTTTTTCACTAACCAGCACGATCTCATCCACAAATGGCTTGTGCAGGTCAAGCGTATCAAGGTTTCGATTGAACGATTCGCCAAGCCGGACTCGCGCTGCGCGCGCTTCTGTTAAAAGCTCATCGATCGATCCGATGCATTTCTCTTCGGCTCCGTCGGCTGTTCGCCAGATGGGCAGTGGCGTTCCCCAGAACCGGCTTCTGCTCAGATTCCAGTCCACTACATTCTCCAGCCAGTTTCCAAAGCGGCCTTCGCCGGTAGAAGCAGGTTTCCACTGGATTGTTTTATTCAATTCCACCATGCGCTCACGAAAGGCGGTGGTCCGGATGAACCAGGCGTCGAGAGGATAATACAATATCGGTTTATCCGTACGCCAGCAGTGTGGATAAGTATGCTCGTATTTTTCGATCTTAAACGCCCGGTTTTCTTTTTTCAGTTTCACGCAGATGTCCACATTCACATCTGTATAATCCGGGTCATCGCGATAGTTCTTCACATACCGGCCGGCAAATTCTCCAACACCGTCAATGAATTTACCCGTTCTGTCGACCAGCGTGAGGATACCCAGCTTGTTCTTTGCTCCGACTTTGAAGTCATCTGCACCAAAGGCCGGGGCAGTGTGAACAATCCCGGTTCCGTCTTCAGTAGTCACAAAATCGCCGGAGACGACCCGGAAAGGATCGGCATCGGGTGTATTCCGCCTGATGTTTTCCAGGCTGGCTGCTACAGTTGGAAGAAGCTGCTCATAGCGGCACCCGGTAATGGCGTCGCCGGTAAAAACACCAAGTTGTTTCCAAGGCAGGTTTTTCGACGAAGGTCCATAGGTTTCAAATCCGGTGTTTTCATCTTCCGCCTTAAAATATCTGGACAGCAGGTTCCGGGCCAGCACTACATTCACCGGCAGGTGGGTGTAGGGATTGAAGGTTTTTACCAGCGCATAGCTTATGCGCGGACCGACGGTAAGACCAAGGTTGGAAGGGAGCGTCCAGGGGGTAGTGGTCCAGGCAAGAAAAAAGATTTCGGCCTCCGGTTCATCCAGTTTATCGAAAAGAAAGGCTGACTGTTCATTGCGGACGGCTTTGAACATGGCCACGCAGCTGGTGTCTTTCACTTCCTTATAAGTTCCCGGCTGGTTCAGCTCATGGGAGCTCAATCCGGTTCCCGCCGCGGGGGAATAAGGCTGAATGCTTACGCTTTCATATAAAAGTCCCTTTTTATAAAGCTCTTTCAACAGCCACCAAAGGGTTTCTATGTATTCGTTCCTGAAAGTGATATAAGGATGATCCAGATCAACCCAATAACCCATTTTCCGGGTCAGATCATCCCATTTGTCTTTGTACCGGAGAACGGCCTCCCGGCATTTCCGGTTATATTCTTCGACGGATATCTTTTTGCCAATATCATCCTTTGTGATACCCAGTTCCTTTTCGACACCCAACTCAACCGGCAGGCCATGCGTGTCCCAGCCTCCTTTCCGCAAAACCTGATGCCCCTGCATGGTCTTATAGCGGCAGACCAGGTCCTTCAGGGTCCGGCTGATCACATGGTGGATGCCGGGGAGTCCATTGGCGCTCGGGGGGCCTTCATAGAATACAAAAGGCGTATTCCCGCTCCGCAGATCGATGCTTTTTTGAAATGTATTGCCTGCATTCCATTTCGATAGCACGTCCCGTCCGATGGCCGGTAGATCCAATTGCCGGTATTCTTTATATCGACCCATGGCAAAATATTAATAATGAGTTCGTTGTATCTGGGAACCGGAAGGACAGCCCTAAAACCGGTATAAAAATGTTTGCAAAGCTATGGAATTAAAACAGGTTTTGATGTGGGAGACGCCCCTCGAGGCATAGGAAAAACCCTTAGCGTGTTACCGGAAATTCCCGGGAAAAGCAGCAGGAACAAGGGTTTTCAGCGAATCAGTTATCCACATAGCTTCATTTGGCATAGTTTATGTTCCAAAAAAACAGCACCAATATCTATTGCAAATCAAAATGGTTATATCATTACGATATTCTCTGGTTCATGAAAATTTTTTTTCTACGGTTTAGGGTTTAGGGGTTAAAAAGGGGGGTATTCCTACTCCCCTTCCTTTTTGCCTTTAATAACTGAACTTATCCATAATCCGATCCCCCCGTTTTTAATTTCTTTATCTTCTTTGAAAAAACCAGTGCTTTTTCTACGAATGTATTGCCCAATTTCCTGAATTACCGATCGAAACCAGTTTCCGAAGGACCACCTTTTTGCCCCTCAGAATGGCCCGCCTTGGCGGGTCATTTGATTTTAAAATTGACGGCGATCAATTTTTGTTTCTGAGCTTTTTGTAAATCCTGATGGCCATCATCAATATCAAGCCCAGGAGAATAAGTCCGGCAACGGCGCCGATCCAGCTAAGTGCCTGTTTAACGACAGCCAGAAAAACAATGGCGAACAGAAACAGGGTAGCCACTTCATTCCAGATGCGAAGTTGCTGAGAACTGAACCGGAAAACACCTTCCTTTTGCTGGCGGTATATGCGGTGAAGCGAGAGATGGTACAGATAAAGCAGGATGACAAATATCAATTTAACCTTCAGCCAGCCTGGGAAGCTACCCATCAGCCACCACATCCAGGGACCAAAAATTAATGTCAGTACCGCCGAGGGCCAGGTAATGCCAAACCAGAGCCGGCGAATCATGATGTTAAATTGCGCATGCAATATCTCCCGTTCTCCGGCCGGTTTTTCCGAAGCCTCCGTATTATATATAAAAAGACGGACTATATAAAATAAGCCGCTGAACCAGGTCACGATGAAAATGATATGAAGCGCTTTAATGTATAGATACATGCCTCTTTCAGCTTTCAATTATTTTGGCCAGGGCAGCAACCCAGGCCGGCGAAATATTTAAGCAAGGTATCATTTCATATCCGGTTCCTCCCGATTCCAGAAAACTTGCTTTCCCACGAATGGCAATTTCCTCGAGTGTTTCCAGGCAATCGCTCACAAAGGCCGGACATACCACCAGCAGGTTCCTGATTCCCTCGTTCGGCATTTGCTGAAACCGGAAATCAGTGTACGGCTTGAGCCATTCTTCGCGGCCGAGACGCGATTGAAATGAAAAACTGTATTTTTCTTCGGGCAGATCCAATCCTGCGGCAACCAACCGCATGGTCGCCAGGCATTGAT
This sequence comes from Puia sp., assembly GCA_035548895.1. GTDB lineage: Bacteria > Bacteroidota > Bacteroidia > Chitinophagales > Chitinophagaceae > Puia. The sequence goes on from DASZRP010000006.1 coordinate 10,195, forward strand.
ACCGGTAGCAAGTGGCATGCGCGGGTGAATCGACATTGCAGCAATTGTCTGAAGCCAGACAATGCTCGTGCGTGGGATCGGTCTTTTCCAGATGCCTTTCGGGAATGCCGTGAAAACTGAATAACAGATGATCGTAATCCCGGTCAAGCCAGGGCCGGATATGTTCTGTCAACGCGCTGATATAGTCAGGGTGATTATAGAAGGGGGGAACAAAGCGCAATTTGAAGCGATAGCCACGGCGACGATATATCTCCTTGGCATGCTCAACGGCTGTTTCGTAAGAAGACATTGCATAGTGCGGATACAGGGGAACGGCAATAATTTCATCCGGTTCCGGAATTTGATCCAGGATTCGCTGAAAAGCCTGTTCGGTAGATGGATTTCCATAGCGCATGCCAACGGCAATAGGATCATTAATATGCCAGCGAAGCTTATCGGCTAACTGATAGGTCAGATCAATCAGCGGCGACCCGTTTTCAGTCCAAATTGTTTCATAAGCCTCTGCCGATTTCGGCGCCCGCCTGGGCACAACGATCCCCTGCATCACCACTTTGCGAAAGATCCAGGAATAGTCAATTACCCGCTTGTCGAAAAGAAATTCATCTAAGTATTTTTTTACATCCTTAACCGAAGTGGAATCGGGTGAACCGAGGTTCATCAGGATAATACCGCGCTTGGAATTGGCCATCTGCAAATTTAATTACAGAAATTAAACAGACCACCGACTACGCAGACCGAATATCATGACATAAATCAATCCACCTGATTTTTATCATATTTACAAATGACACTATTATGACATTAAAATGGTCATCCAAGCCACTCAGCGAGTAATTTTGCGTTCTATTATCTTATTTGCAACCCCGGATGACCGGAAACCACGTGACAGAGCTTTCTAAATTTTTTGTAGCTGGCATTAATTATAAAAAAACAGACACCCGTATTCGCGGGTCCTTTGCCGTTGGACCTGTACAGTACGAATCCATTCTGGAACATGCCGCTCTCTTTGGCGTTCAGGATCTGTTTGTATTGTCCACCTGCAACCGGACTGAGATTTATGGAGTGGCAGACAATCCCCAACAGTTAGTTCAATTGCTTTGTACCTATACTGAAGGAAAAGCTGAGAAATTCAACGAGCTCGCTTATTGCAAGCAGGGAGTAAAAGCCATTCAGCATCTTTTCGATGTCGCGGCCGGCCTCGATTCCCAGATCCTGGGCGATTATGAAATTGTCGGCCAGATCCGGCAGGCTATGAAATTTGCGAGAGACCGGAAATTCATCCATACTTTTCTTGAGCGGTTGCTGAACCAGGTGCTCCAGGCCTCCAAGGACATCAAAAATCAGACATCACTGAGCAATGGCACTGTTTCCGTTGCCTTTGCTGCGGTTCACTATATCCGCGAGAACCTGGAAAATATACAAAACAAAAATATCCTTATACTCGGCACGGGAAAGATTGGCAGCAATGCCTGCAGGAATATGGTGGACTATCTCGAAACCCACCGCATCACGCTGATCAACCGGACAGAGGAAAAGGCAGCCCGGCTTGCCGAATCGCTCGGCTTGCGATATTCCTCCATGAACCGCCTGAACGAAGAAGTGAACCAGGCCGATATTATCCTGGTGGCGACGCATGCCGATGAACCGGTAATCTATGCCGATCAATTGGCTTTGTGGAAGAAAGAAAAACTGATCATCGATCTTTCCATTCCCTGCAATGTAGACAAGACAGTAGCCGAACTTCCCTTTATTACCCTTATCGACGTGGATACACTCTCCCGCACCAAGGATGAGACCCTGCAGATGCGGGCCGGCGAAATTCCTAAAGCGAAGGCCATTATCGGCGGACACCTTCAGGAACTGATGGAGTGGTACGAAATGCGGAAACATGTTCCGGTGCTGAAGGAAGTGAAAACCAAACTCAGGGAGATCTATCATTCCAACCGGTTTGACCTGTCTTCTTTTTCAAATATTTCCTCCATCTCGACAGATCAGAAAATACAGCGCGTATTAAACGGAATGGCCTCCAAAATGCGCCGCGACAATCAGCGCGGTTGCCAGTATATAGAGGCAATAAACGAGTTTATCGCCGATTGATAAACAGTCCATCATGTCAACGCTTTTAAGGATCGGGACCCGCGACAGTCAGCTCGCTTTGTGGCAGGCTACCCGGGTTCAGCACTTATTGAAACAGCATGGCGCTGAAGCAGAGCTTGTACCGGTAAAGAGTGAAGGAGATCTCGACCTGGTAACGCCGCTCTATGCCATGGGCGTGCAGGGCGTTTTTACCCGAAGTCTCGACATCGCCATGCTGAACGGGCAGATCGATCTGGCCGTGCATTCCATGAAAGATGTTCCCATCCAGCTTCCAAAAGGGATCATCCAGGCTGCCGTTCCAGAGCGAGACAGTCCTTTCGATCTGCTGGTACTCCGGGGAAAAACTCCGGAAGGATTTACCGAAAATCATCCTCCTGTTCATATCGCGTCGAGCAGCCTTCGCCGCAAAGCGCAATGGTTGCATCGTTTTCCGGCGGATACGGTTGAACCGATTCGTGGTAACGTGAATACCCGCCTGAAAAAGCTTGCTGAAAGCAAGTGGACCGGAGCCATTTTCGCAGAAGCGGGATTAGAAAGGATTGGACTGAGACCTGAGCAGGCTTTGGAACTTGACTGGATGCTGCCCGCACCTGCCCAGGGCGCCCTAATGATCGTTTGCCGTGGGGAGGATCAGGCGCTATTCAATCTCTGCCAGAAACTGAATGATGCAGACACAGCCTTCTGTACAAAAATAGAACGGGACTTTTTAGCGGCCTTAATGGGCGGCTGTTCTGCACCGATCGGCGCCCTTGCCGAAATGCTGGACGATCAGGTTTATTTCCAGGGAAATCTGACAGCGGTAGACGGCAGCAAGCAGGTGCGTATAGAAAAAACAGTTTCGGTCGAGCTGGCTTCTTTTCTCGGTACGGCTGCAGGACAGGAATTGCTTGAGCAGGGTGGATCGGAAATCCTTCAAGACATTCAGCGTGGCTAAACCCATCACCATACTATCGACCGGTGGGCTGAGCCCGGCGTTTTTAACGCTGGATCCAGAGCAGGTTCAGCTGGATATCATTCCGTTCATACAGGTTATACCAAAACAGGATAATCAGCTGCGGGAAAAAATCAATGAATTGTCGGCAGCACATCATATTTCGATATTTACAAGCGGCAATGCCGTGGACGCAGTGCGCGCAATGCTTACCCGGCGACCTGACTGGAAAATATACTGCATTGGCCATGAGACGCGAAAGAAAGTAGTCGCTTTTTTTGGCGAACAATCTCTGTTGGGCTCTGAGCCGGATGCTATCAGGCTGGCAGAACGCATTATTCGCGATCAGCCCTCAGAGCAATTGCTTTTCTTTTGCGGCGACCGTCGCCGTGAAGAACTTCCCGAGGCGCTGCGAAAAAATAAAATACCGATCGAAGAGATTATTGTTTACGAAACCCGGCTTAAGCCGGTTCCGGTTTCCAGGTTCTACGATGCTATCCTTTTTTTTAGCCCAAGCGCCGTTGCCAGTTTTTTTTCGCTGAACCGGATTCCTAAAGAAACGGTGCTGTTTGCCCTTGGATCAACGACCGCGGCAGAGCTGAAGCGACAGACGAATAACGAAGTCATCCTGTCCGTTAAACCCGACAAGCGTTCCGTGCTGGAAACTGCTATCGATTATTATCAATCACATCTTACCGCATGAGCAACCTGAAAAACGATTTATTGCTGAGAACGCTTCGTGGCGAGCAGACTGAACGAGCTCCGGTTTGGATGATGCGTCAGGCCGGCCGTTATCTGCCCGACTATCGAAAATTGCGCGATAAATATTCTTTCTTTGAGCGCGTGCAGACTCCTGCACTCGCAGCTGAGATCACGCTGCAACCGGTGGACCAGATCGGCGTGGACGCGGCGATCTTGTTTTCAGACATCCTGGTGGTACTGCAGGCCATGGGACTTGAAGTACAGCTTATTGAAAACCGCGGTCCGGTTCTTCCCGCTCCGGTGCGGACAGCAGCCGATGCTCATCGGGTCATCGTACCCGAGGTGGAAGAAAAGCTGGATTATGTTTTTAATGCCATCCGCCTGATCAAACAGGAACTGAACGGAAGGGTCCCCCTTATCGGCTTTGCCGGCGCACCCTGGACCTTGCTTTGCTATATGGTGGAAGGCAAAGGGTCCAAAACCTTCGACGTTGCAAAAGCATTTTGCTATACTCAACCGGCGCTGGCGCACCGGCTATTGCAGATGCTGACCGATACAACGATTGCCTATCTGCGACAGCAGGTCAAAGCCGGCGTTGACCTCGTCCAGGTTTTTGACAGTTGGGGCGGCTTGCTTGGTCCGGATGATTTTGAAACCTATTCACTTCAATACATGCGTCAGATCATCCGGGCTTTGAAACCGGAAACGCACACGATACTCTTTGCCAAAGGAGCCTGGCATTCCCTGGCAGAAATGGCCGATACCGGCACGGCGGCTATCGGGATCGACTGGTGCATCCGTCCGGAGAAAGCCCGTGAACTAAGTGGGCCGTCTGTGGTTTTGCAGGGAAATTTCGATCCGGCCAAATTGCTCAGTCCGATACCCGAGCTGAAAAAAGAAGTGAAGAAAATGCTGACTGCATTCGGGTCGGGAAAACATATCGCCAATCTCGGTCATGGCATATTACCGGATGTTCCGGTTGACCATGCCCGCGCTTTTGTCGATACTATCAAAAATCATCTTTATCAGTCATCCCATGCAACCTTATAAAACGGAAACAAAGGCTTTTCGGGGAAGATGGATAGACTATGTTTATTCACTGCAGGACAAAATATGCTCGGGGCTGGAAGAAGTTGACGGATCGGCAAAATTCATCACCGATGAATGGGAAAGACCCGGCGGCCAGGGCGGAGGCGGAAGAACAAGGGTGATCGAAAACGGTCGCGTATTTGAAAAGGGCGGCGTAAATACTTCTGTGGTATTCGGCAAGGTCACCGATCCGATGCGCAGGCAATTGCATATCGAAGGCAGCACCTGGTTTGCCTGCGGCCTCTCCCTCGTTATTCATCCCGTCAATCCTTATGTGCCGACTGTGCATGCCAACTGGCGTTTTTTCGAGCTCTATGATGAAGCCGGCTATTTGTCCGACCGCTGGTTTGGCGGCGGCGCTGACCTCACTCCCTATTATCTTTTCGAAGAGGATGCTAAGCATTTTCACCGGACATTGAAAGAAGTGCTGGACCGGTTCGACGATCAGTTGTATCCTGAACATAAAAAAGCGTGTGACCGTTATTTCTCCAATACCCATCGTCAAAATGAGACGAGGGGAATTGGCGGTATTTTCTATGACTATATTCGCCCGCAGCATGAAGACGACGCAGAAAAATGGATGGACTTCCAACAGCGGAATGGAAATGCATTCTTAGACGCCTATTTGCCGATTGTGAAAAAGAGAAAAGATATAGCCTATGGCGAAAGAGAGATTTTCTGGCAGGAGATCCGGCGGGGACGTTATGTTGAATTCAACCTGATACATGACCGCGGCACCGTTTTCGGGTTGAAGACCAACGGTCGCACGGAAAGTATTCTGATGAGCCTGCCCCCGAGGGCAAGATGGGTTTATGACTATCATCCGGAACCCGGAACTGCCGAGGCTGAACTGCTGCAGGTCTGCCTGAATCCGAAAGAATGGGTGTGATATTTAAAAAAGAAGGAAATCTGATATGATCTTACAAAAGCGAAGCAGGATTTTAAGAGCGAATCCATCGATCCGAAGCCTGGTTGCTGAAACCGGGCTTTCACCGAACGACTTCATTGTACCGCTCTTCATCGACGAAGGAAAAGGCGTGAAGACAGAAATCGCGTCGATGCCCGGATATTACCGCATGAGCCTGGACCTGACCCTTGCGGAAGTAAAAACACTTTGGAGCATGGGCCTGAAAAGCGTTCTGCTTTTCATCAAATGTCCCGATGAGCTCAAAGACAATACGGGGAAGGAAGCCTGGAATAAGGAAGGGCTCATGCAGCGAAGCATTCGCGGCATTAAGGAAACTGTTCCGGAAATGCTCATCATGACCGACGTTGCGCTTGATCCCTATTCCTCGTATGGGCACGATGGCATTGTAAAAAACGGCGAGATCGTGAACGATGAAACGGTAGAGGCCCTGGTTAAGATGAGCCTGAGTCATGCCGCTGCAGGCGCCGATTTCGTTGCGCCGAGCGATATGATGGATGGCCGCATCGGCGCCATCCGACGGGCGTTCGAGCAGGAAGGATTCACCAACACCGGCATCATGGCTTACAGCGCTAAATATGCGTCCTGCTTTTACGGACCTTTTCGCGATGCGCTGGATTCGGCGCCTGGCTTTGGCGACAAGAAAACCTACCAGATGGATTACGCCAATCGTACCGAGGCCGTAAAAGAAGCGCTGCAGGATGTGGAAGAAGGCGCAGATATCGTAATGGTGAAACCGGCCTTATCTTATCTGGATATCATCCGCGAAGTTAAAAATGCAGTGCCCGTTCCCGTTAGCGCATACAATATCAGCGGCGAATATGCCATGATCAAGGCAGCGGCTAAAATGGGCTGGATCGATGAGTCGAAAGCCATTCTGGAAACGCTGACATCCATGAAACGTGCGGGTGCGGACCTGATCGCTACTTATTTCGCCCGGGACGCAGTGAAACTGCTGGAAGCGCATTAATCGTTTCAAACATAAACACCTGCTATCTGAATCATGATCACGGATTTAAGCAATAAACTATTCGCGCGCGCGCAGCAAACCATTCCCGGCGGGGTTAATTCTCCGGTGCGGGCATTTCGCAGTGTTGGCGGTACGCCCCGGTTCATCGCCAAAGCCAAGGGTGCTTACCTGTATGATGCCGATGGCAATCGTTATATCGACTATATCGCCTCCTGGGGGCCAATGATCCTGGGCCATGCTTATGAACCAGTGATAGCAGCGATCCGGGAGCATGCCTTATCTTCCACTTCATTCGGCGCGCCGACGGAAATGGAAATAGAAATGGCCGAGCTGATCTGCGGCATGGCGCCCAATGTCGATCTGATCAGGATGGTCAGCAGCGGAACGGAAGCCTGCATGAGCGCTCTGCGGCTCGCGCGCGGGTTCACCGGCAAAAATAAATTCATCAAATTCGAAGGACACTCCCACG
>DASZRP010000007.1:0-14374 GCA_035548895.1 Puia sp.
CTTTCTTTTCCTTTTATGGCCAGCCAAGCTGCACGCCAGGGCGGGCAGCTATTATGACCGGCCGCATACCCAACCGGAGCGGCATGACAACCGTCGCTTTCCAGGGCCAGGGCGGAGGTCTTCCCGCAGCGGAATGGACACTCGCTTCCGTGCTGAAAAAAGCCGGATACAAAACCTATTTCACCGGCAAATGGCATTTGGGTGAAGCCGATTATGCCTTGCCCAATGCCCAGGGATTTGACGAGATGAAGCACGCCCTGCTTTATCACTGCAATGCCTATACGTATGGCGATTCTACCTGGTTTCCGAACATGGACCCCAAAATGAGGGAGATGTTCTGGAAGGTCACCAAAGGCTCCATGTCGGGCAATGCCGGCGAAAAACCGCATGAAGACTTTAAGGTGAACGGCCAGTATGTCGACAATCCAAAAGGCGGTGTGGTCGGTATTCCATTTCTGGATAAATATGTGGAGGAGGACGCTATGGATTTTCTCGAACAAGCGGCAAAATCGAAGCAGCCCTTTTTTATCGACGTCAATTTCATGAAGATCCATCAGCCCAATATGCCGGCGCCTGAGTTCATCGGCAAATCGGCAGAAAAATCAAAATTCTCCGATGCGGTGGTGGAACTCGACACGCGCGTTGGCCGCGTGATGGATAAATTGAAGGCGCTGGGCCTGGACAAAAATACCCTTGTCATTTTTACAACCGATAACGGCGCCTGGCAGGATGTGTACCCGGATGCCGGATATACTCCTTTCCGGGGGACCAAAGGAACTGTGAGGGAAGGTGGTAACCGCGTTCCCGCGATTGCCATATGGCCCGGAAAAATTGCTTCAGGCGTGAAGAATCATGATATTGTGGGCAGCCTCGATTTCATGGCAACCTTTGCTTCATTAGCCGGGATGCCGCTGCCAACCAATGACCGCGAAGGCAAACCCATCATCTTCGACAGTTATGATATCAGCCCCGTGCTTTTCGGCAAAGGTCCCGACCCACGGACCGCCTGGTTTTATTTTACGGAGAATGAACTTTCGCCGGGAGCCGCAAGGGTTGGTAACTATAAGGCTGTATTTAACCTGCGCGGTGATGACGGGGCTCAAACCGGCGGCCTTTCCGTAGATGCAAATTTGGGATGGAAGGGGCCCAACAGCTATGTGGCCACTGTGCCTCAGGTCTTCGATCTCTGGGCCGACCCGCAGGAGCGATATGATATTTTCATGAATAATTTTACTGAAAGAACCTGGACCCTGGTTTCCATCAACGCTGAAATAAAAAAATTGATGCAGAGCTATGTCAAATACCCGCCTCGCAAGCTGCAAAGCGAAACTTATACAGGACCTATCACACTCTCCGAATACCAGCGCTTTCAATGGGTAAGGGATGAACTGTCTAAGGAAGGGTTTAATTTATCAATGCCCAGTGGTAATTAAACTAATGATATAAACCTTAGCCTGTGAATGCCCGATTACCGGTTCGTGTTTTATTACACGGACCGGTAATCTTTATCGGGGTGCAGCCCGCTCACGGAAAAAATGATTTGTGGTGACCAATCGCAGAAAATTTACCGAGGAAGAAAAACGCGCCATACTTGCCGAGGCGAACCGGCGCGGCACCAATGTCATTTTGCGTGACTATAAATTGTCGTACAGTGTTTTTTCAAGATGGAAAGAGAAATTTGAACCGGCCGATAAAAAGGGCCACGCAAGTTTTTATCAACTGATGCAGCAGCTCAAAGAAGTATCGACGGAGAACGAAAGGCTGAAAAAGATCATAGCGAATCAGGCGCTTGAATTAGAAATTAAAACCGAAAAGATCAGGGAGCTGACACTTAAGTTCAGGCCTTCGTCATGATGGCCTTTCAGCGGCATGGTACTAAGGTGAATGTCCGGATAAAGATAAAAAAAATCTTGGAAAAATGGAATATTACCCATAGCTTTGGGTAAAATTACCCATAATGGCAAACACCAGAAAAAGGAAGCCGCAGCCGGAGAAGAAGGAAACCCTCAGCCTTGCGGAGGAAAGCGGGGTCGCCTACGCAGCGGCAGTTCCGGAAAGCGTAGCTATTGCCGGAAAAATCTGGGCGCTCCTGGGGGGCAAGTTATTTGCAAAACAGCTTCCCGGCACTTCCCTGGAATTCTATTCCGCCGTAAAAAGAGGGGTTCCTAAAATCTCCATCGATCAAATGGCCGAAATCATGTCGGTGCCCATGACGAAAATGGCGGAGCTGTTGAACCTGTCATACAAAACCCTTACGCGGAAAAGCAAGCACGATCTGCTCGATGTTTCCGTGTCGTCGCATGCCTTCGAAATGGCGGAAGTCATTGCGCGGGGCCTTGAAGTTTTTGAAACCGAAGGGCGCTTCAGCCGCTGGCTTCACAAAGAGAATTTTGCATTGCATGGCGCCCGGCCCCTCGATCTGCTCGATAGCCCGGCCGGCATTCGCCTGGTAACGGAATTGCTTGGCCGCATCGAAGAAGGCGTATATTCCTGATATGCTGGTCTATCGCATGGTAAAAGGAAGCAGCAGGGCCTACGACATCACGGGCAGCGGCGCCTTTCGCTTTGGCGGGCGATGGAATAGCCCCGGTACCTACATGCTCTATACGAGCGCCAACAGTTCATTAGCGCTGCTGGAGAACCTGGTGCATTTCGACGTCAGCGAACTGCCGCCCGACTTATTCATCGTAAAAATCGAAGTGGATCCCGGCGCGCCGGTTTATGACTTTCCTTTAACGCAGCTTCCGGAAGACTGGCGCCATCCTCAAAATTTAAGCCTGCGAAAAATCGGAGATGAAATGATGCGGGCTAAAAAATTCCTGGGCTTCAAAGTACCTTCTGCCGTGAACCCGGAAGAGTTTAACCTGTTGCTCAATCCTTCTTATCCAAACTACCGGCGTCTGGTGAAAGTTGTTTCGGTCAATCCCTATACGATGGATAATAGATTAGGCTAAGCTGCCGGTTATATTTGCTGCAGGAGGAAACCGCCCAGGCTGCCGGTCAGGATGATAATGACCGTGCTCAGGTTTTTCCGGAAAAGCATTAAGGCAAGGCAGACGGCCAGGATCAATGAACCGCGCCAGGCTTCCACCGAAGCGGTAAACAGATGAAAGCCGACAACCGCTATGATCGAGATCGAAGCGGCGCTGAGGCCATCTAAAAAGAGCCGCAGTTCCTGACTTTTCCTGGCGGAAGAAAGCAACTTATGCAGGAAAAATGAAATGAAGAAAGAAGGCAGAAAAATTCCCACCGTAGCCAGTACGCCTCCCGTCGTTCCATCGATAAGATATCCCGCGAAGGTCGCGCTTGACAATATCGGGCCGGGAGTAATTTGGCCGACGGCAATGGCGTCCATCAATTGCTGGCGGCTCAGCCAGTGATTTTTTCGCACGAGCGATTCATCCATATAGGCAAAGAGCACATAGCCGCTCCCGTATAGCACGGCGCCGATCTTCAGGAAGATAAAAAACAGTTTGCTGCCGGAGAACTGCGTATTTATTTCCAGGAGCGCGGGCAAAAGAAACAGGCCGGCGAAGCTGTGAAAATAATTCTTTGCAGCATAAATTGCATAATTTATCGCACCCGCCGCGAGGATCAGCAGCACCTCATTCATTCCGGCCAGTGAACCGGCGAAAACCAGCAGGCACAATACGATCAGCGTCTTATTACTCTTCAGGGTCTTGTTCGACAGCCGGAAAACCGTTCCGATCACCAGCGCCGTGGTCGCGGGCCGGAGGCCGACGATAAAATTCTGAACATCCGGCAGTGCGCTGTATCGCTGATAGCAATAACCAAAAAGCAGGCAGAGGATCATCGCCGGAACGATATAGCAGACTCCGGCCACCACTAGCCCCAGGCGGCCGCCGCGTTCCTTTCCGCAGTGCATCACCACTTCCACGGCGTTGGGCCCGGGTATGATATACGAGGTGCTTAAAACATCCAGGAAATGCTGGTGGTCGATCCATTTTCGCCTGACCACCATTTCGTTTTCGATGGTGGCGACCATGCCGGCGATACCGCCAAATCCGATGGTGCCCAGCTTCAGGCAGGAGACCGCAATTTCCTTCAGGGCCTTCGTCTTACTGTCCGTTACTTCCAATGACATTCCCGCCACGCGTATTTGAGATGAACAATAGGCCGAAAATACAAAATAACGCTCCGGCCTTCCACGCGCTTTCGGTAGCCGTGTGCTTTTTCCGGATCAATAGGTGAATTGGCTTCATAGTAAATTGCTATTTATATTGTGATTTATTGAGTAAATTGCGTTTATGCCGACCGTGTTAGCTGTTCAGGGATTTCGTTTTTTCTTTTACAGCAACGAAGGTGATGAACCAAGGCATATTCACGTCGAAAAAGCTGAAAGCTTTGGAAAAATTTGGCTTGAGCCAACGGTTGAGATTGCTTACATGAGTAATTTTTCGGTTCGCGAAGTGAGGCAGATAATCAACATAGTTAATTCCAACCTTGGATTGTTAATAGAAAAATGGGATGAGCACTTTGGTTAATAAATATGATTCTATTGAAAAATTAATTTTTGATGAGGGATTAAAAATTAAATCGGTAAAAATTAATCCTAAGTCAAAAAAGATGAGTGTGTATTTGAACCGCGAATTGGTATTGCGGGTAAATCTATCTTTTTACAGCGGACTGAAAGATGCCAGCATTAAATCTTTAGAAAACTTCAGGCTTGTCGCTAATGGGAGTGGAATTCATTGGCCAGACCTTGATGAAGATCTGAGCTTGAAAGGCTTCTTTAAGGACTTCCTGAAACAAGAAGTAAAAAGCGGAAATAAGTTGACTATCGCGTAGTGTCTGCTAAGTTACTCTGCTAAATCTTCGACGCGATGCATCGCCAGATAACCATCGCCGTATCTGAAGTTTGATCCGATCATTATTCCTCTCCAAGCCTTTCATCTTCCAAACCGTCGATCGGGCGTTCCGGGGCAACACCACCACATTGTTTTTTCCGGATCAATGATCCTGCGGAATAAAATACCGTATGATCCGGTTCACCGGCCCGCGAATAAGCATATAGGGGATGATCGCGAGCGCGAGAGCCACCACGATGGATTCCAGCGGGTAAAACCTTTCCTCGGTTTTATGTTTGAAGATCACCAGCAGCTGGTAGATAATATCGAGCGCCAGGGCCAGGATGAAAATTTTCCCGACATCTTTCCATGCTTCGCGCATAATTTTTTTCCGCTTGCCCGGCTCCGAAACCATTCTCCAGAGATAAGGCGACACTCCTTTTTTTGCATCACGAATGCCGACGATAACGGCGAAGATCAGTGACATGGTTGGCTGCAGGAGAAACCGGAAATGCATGGGCCCTTCTGTCCGCTCAAGGAGATTGCTGAAGAACCGGGTGATGATCTCGCTCATTGTATTTGAATTGAATGATTATTTACTGTTGAACCGGATCGTTTTCACCATTTACTGGAAAAGTTGATCTTGGCAGAGAACTGGATCTTATTTCCAACAGAATGAAAATGGTCCCTGAAATTATCGCGGCGCCCATATTGATATTCTATCCCCACCAGCCAGTCCGGGCGAAGCCGGGCAAAGAGATTAACAAGGCCGTATTGACCCATCCTGACCGCACTGGCGGATTGCAGATCGCTGTTCTTCACTTCTTCCATTGAATAGCCGATGGAACTGTGCAGCACCCGGCTCCACGCGATCTCGGTGAAAAGAAAAAATCCCCATACCGGCAGCGGAGTACCGAGTACGGGTTTGGACGGATCGCCGGGATTGCTTTTTAAACCGACATCCGGCAATACATCCGCAAAATAGTTTCCAATTGCCTCGCCACCCACGCCCTGGAATTTGAATTTGATATGCTGAGTGGCATTGACCACCGTGCTCAGATTAAAGCCCCAGCCCGGCGCATGTCCGCTCAGGTCGACCGGCGACGTTGAGGAAGTGGTTGTCCACCGGAGACTTTTCAGCATGAACCCTGCCTGCAGATAACCCCATGACAGATTGTGCCGGTAATGGCCCGAGAGATTCGGAAAGCGGAAGACTCCCTTTGTTTCCGCCAGCCCGGGAATCACCAGGTCATCGCCTCCATCCGCCGTAGCGCCGGGACGTTCGAGCGCCACGCAAAACCTGTCGGTCTTATTGTTTATGGGTGTATAACGAATTTGAATATTAAACATAAAATTCCTTGACGCGGGTCCCCAGTAATCCATGGTCACCGGGAATACTTCCATATCCATAAACGCCGAAGCCGTTTGACCGACCAGCAATCTGCCCAGCTGCCCGTATGCGTTCACCATGTGAATTGTCGTCTGTCCCGCATCCGTCCCGAACCCGAACATATCGAAGTCGAACCGGGTGGTCAGTAGTCCTATCGACGTGGGGAAAGTGGTCCTCACGCCCAGCTTCGATTGGCGGAACCCGAAAAATACATTCCCCGGAGGTGCGAATTGACCGGAATAGGATGGCAGCTTAGTTGGTCTCATCACGTCGTACCAGTCTGGATCGATGGTGTTGAAATTATAACCGATATCGGTAGCAACGGCCCCATAAATCTCAAAGGTTTTTGTACTATCCTGGGCGGAAGCAAAGCGCGGATAAAATAAAATCAGGAATACAGCAAAAACTCCGCATCTAACCCTCATGCATATCTTCCTTGTTTTCATTTCGCCCGGTTTACAGGGTCGGCCGGTTTACGCATCAGCGGAAATTGGCCAGATTTCTCCAGAAATGTTCTACGCTTTCATCTCCCCCGAACAGGGTCGTGAAGATCGTGGAGTCGGCCAGGAGAATATCCCCGGGCCGTTCCGAAGTGGGCGGCATCCACAGGAACATATTGAATTCGCGGTTGCCCGCTTCTGTGAAAGGATGCGGATTCGAGAGATCGATGGGCTGCCGGGCCAGAACGCGAATAATATTGGAGTCTTCAGTAGTCACCGCATAGTGCGGCAGGTGCATGTGAAACACAAAGCTCGATACATCTTTCAGTAAGCCGTGATCGTCCACATCGCGGTTAATGGAAAGCGGGACCAGTTGGGTGGTGCCTTTCACCGTGGCCGGCCTGAGCCCGAATTGGTTCTCTACGGGAACGCCGAGCCCTTTCATCAGCGAGCGGGTATATTTCCCGAACCGTTGCTGCCTCGGCACCAGCGGGTCGCCATGGTGTTTATATTCCATTTGGCGTTGGTTCATGTCGGCGGAATTGCCGACATCATGATGAGGCCCCAGGATGAGACAGGCGCCGGGCCTTTTCAGGAATTCCTTCAAAGCCTGTATTTCTTCAAGCGAAGCTTCCTGTTCGGTCACCATGTGGTCGAGGCCGAACACCATCAGGGTATCCGTATCGCTGAGTATGCGTTCGTCGATGGGCAGTCGCTGGCCGGCCTGGTCTATCCGTTGGTAGACATTCACCGGCTGCCCCGTCACTTCTTCTACAAGCAATTGAAAGCTGACAAGGGAAAGATGAAACAATTCCAGCGTACCGGCAATACCCTGGAGAAACATTTTTTCCGAATATTCGATGGACTCAAAAGCGGGCCAGGAAACGCGGCGCACTTCGGTCATCGTTGAAAACCGGTTGTCCATCTTCGTTATATCCTGATTTGCTTCCCAGGGATAGCTCCAGGTCCAGTAGATCGAAAATCTTCTTTTCCCGGAGATATATTTCCGGGGAGAAAGGAACTGGTTGTAGAGCCTGGCGCGGGACTGGTCAATCTGGATCATGATGCACGGAATTTAGGAACCATGACAAAAAATTATTTCAACGACGCAAGGAAACGGAGCGCTTTAATGCCCGGCAGGAAGAAATAAGCGCCGCCCCTTACGGAGGTAAAAGCCGGCAGGCCTTTAACCGTTTTTTTCAGCGGCCTTTTGGGGATCGTCATATTAAAGCTGCCATCCTGTGTTCCTACGAAGGGATCGCGTTCATTAAGCTCCTGGAATTCGGGATCGTTCGCCCAGACGGAGACCAGGAATTCGAACTGCCTCGCAATATCGATGCAACCCGCGAATACGGCGATGCCGCGATTGGCTCCGTCTTCCGGCGCGTCCTCCGGAAGGTGAGGCCCGTAAGTACCGCCTCTGCGGATGATCAGCCTGCGGTTCATGATCCGCGATACCTGGTCGTCGCGCACATTCATGCGACGGATATGGGAACCTACCGGGCATGCATATCCTTTCGGGTCCATTCTGCCGTAATCGAAATTGTTGTTTCGCTGCTCGTCCCATCCAAGCTCCGGATCATCCTTATCGGGACAAAGGACCAGCGGCGCCCCGGATTTTCTCCATCGGCCCATCATTTTAGCTGCAAGCAGTTCCTGTTCGTCGACCGTAGCCCCATGGGCTTTCAGGAAATCCCGGAAAGTGCCGACATGTTCCTTCATTTTCACGTAGGCCAGGAAGCTGCCATTTTTTGAAAAAGCCTCCGGTTTGGGCTGTAATGGCAAGGAGCCCGTTTCGTCTTCATAGCCAAAGAAAAACTCTCCTGCCTTGCTTGGCGCCATCGAGCCGGGACTGGGCGTGGCGCCCATGCCTTCTATCACCGGTGTGGTGATGCGATCGCGGTAGCCGAAATGCTCGTGAATATAATCGTAAGGCGGCAATGCTTCGAGTACCAGGGTCGACAAGGTATTGACGCCCGGGTTCGTCTTCAGCCATGACTCATACTGGTCGATGCAGCGCTGTTTTTCCTCCTGGGTGCGCGCAAAAAGGATCACGGTGGCATGAAGATTCGGATCGGTAATGCGGTCTTCCCAGTGACTGGGATCATTGTCACCGGTGAACCCGAGCATCTTTGCTCTTGTGGCCATTCCCTGCCTGAACGGATCAGGAAAACTGGCAAGCGATGCCTGGTCAAGTCCCAGTTTTTTAAGTCCCTGGTAAGTGAATGCCAGGGTGATCCATCGCAGATCTGTTTCTTCCGCAGCCATGACTGATTTCGCCACGCCTACTTTATCGGCCAATGCGCCGATCCATTTGCGACCACTTTCCGCCGAATCAAAACTCAAAAAAAAATACTGGGCAATCACGGCGCGCGGGCGGCAGAGCAGATAGTGCTGAATATCGTCGAGCTCAAGCATGGGATGTTATTTTATATTCGGAGCCGTCATTGCATCTGGTCCAGCATTTCCGAAAAATGCGCTTTCAGCTTCAAAGCCTTTTTTATTTCATCTGCCGATACGTATGGGTATTCCCCGTATTCTAAGAAACTATTGCACTGGTGTTCGCGCACAAACTTTATGAAGGCAGCGGTATTTGTTTTCCAGTCTTCCGGAAAGCCCTCCAGGTTTTCAAAAACCGTATTGACCCCGGAGATGGTAAACAGGGCGACAGCGTCTTCCGTGTACTTATCGAAATCCGTATCGAATATGCCCTGGTACATGAAGCGGGTGTCGTTATCGAACAGCACCCAGCGCAGATAATGCAATTTGAGCGGGGCGAGCAGGTCGGGGCTTCCTTTGATGGCTTCGGCGATGGTGGTCCCATATTGGCGAACGATCTCCTCCCTTCCCGGTTTCACTTTCGCGATAATCGTAAAACCGTAGCAGGCCGGTGTTTTCGGCCAGATCGGACCATAGCGGCCCATTTCCCAATCCTTGCTTTCCCTGGGAATTGCCATGGCGCTGGGGATCATCCATTCATGTTTTTTCATGTTAAACTATTTGATGGTTTATTTGGTGAGATTGATTTACCATGGTGATCTGCATGGAAGGGCATTTTTCTTTAGGGAAGCAAGGCTGGTGAGAGCAAGGTAGAATCTTTGACTGTGTTTTTTGTTTGACAGGAGGGTTTAACGGTTAAACGGAGTTCTTAACACAGTCTTTATTTGCGGGTAGGTTGGCCGAAAGATTTATTCCTCCCCAAGCCTTTCATTTTCCAGATCGTCGATCATACGTTCGAGGGCTTCCTCCAGTTCATGGATATAATGGGTGTGGCCGGCGACGCGATAAAGTATTTTCTGAAACCGGCTGGACACGTTGCCAAGGTGCACGAAGAAAACGATCTCTAAATACCGGGTGATGGTGTTCAGGTCGGCCTGACCGTTATTGAACGCTCCGTTGGCCTTTAAAGCATAGCTGAGCTCAACCAAACCCTGCTTCGAGGCCGTCCATACGAGCCGCCCGTCTTCAGGCAATATCACCAGGTTTTCCTGCTTTGACTGCTCCTGTTGCCGGAGGTCCTGTTCAAGCTCGGAATAGGCGAGCCCGGTGGCCACTTTTAATGTGTACGTCGGACAGCAGGGTGCATTCAACGCCAGCAGGGTGAGGTCGCCGCAATCGCGGTTCAGGGGACTGTCGAGCAGGAAATAAAGCCGGTCAAGGTCCTTCCGCTCCGAACGATGGTATTCGATCAATTGGGCATTGACCTTGAAGAAATCATCCATCCTGCTCACGAGCGCTTGCTGGTATTCTGCCTGCAGGCGGCTGCTGCCTGTTTGCCGGGCTGTTTCCAGATCGAACTTCTCGCGGTGATAAATATAGAGAGCGAAGAGGGATGGGAGCACCGTCTTGAAGAAGCAGATCTCTTCTCCTTCACTGGTGAACCGGTAGGTGATCAACCGTTCTTTCACCTGGCTGATTACGTTGCGGATCAGCTCCAGCCGCCTGTCGGACGACAGGGATTTCCTCATGCGGGTGTCCGTTGGATTTTCCAACTGCTCCAATAGTTGGTTGTAGAGGTCCCGGGTGAAGTCTAACATAAAAAATAATTTTTGAGGTTAATGAACTTGGTGAAATCACCCGATGAAATTAGGGGAAAGTTTTTCGCATAATCGCGGTTATACCCAACTATTTATTTTTATCAACATGCGGGAAAAATGGCATATCCCGTTCGTACGAACTATTTTATTTTTCCGTTGGAACCAACCGGGAAAAGCGGCTGGTTCATTCGTACGAACTTTTTTTTCAAAAGACCGGGAAAAATAGAGCGCTCATTCGTACGAGTTTTTTTTCTTCTTTCTGAGGAGTATTTGTATCGAGGGACGCTTACCCGTTGTAATTTGGTCTAACCAACATGGAAGAGCGGTCCTCTCAACAACTCGTGGGCGGGTTCAACCGCCGCCAGGCCAGCGCTGTTTCGGCTGTGTACGACAAGTATCAGGAGTATACATTCGACATGGCCTCAACCCTGGTACATCATCATCCCGACGCCACCGACCTGGCGGCAGAAGCTTTCCTCGCCCTGTTGGAACGCAAAGAGCGCTTCGAATCGATCGACGCTATAAGAGGTTTCCTGTACAACAATGTTCGCAATGCCTGCTACGATTACCTGCGCCACGGCAGGATCGCGAGGCGAAAGCTGGACGAGCTGGCTTATCATCAAACCCTGATTCAGGATGACCGGGCCGACAAAGAGACCCGGCAGGCCTGGCGGCAGATCATCCTTCAATCGATCGAGCTGCTGCCTGCCAAAACCAGGCAGGTACTGATGCTTCATTTCAATGAAGAGCTGAATACCCGCCAGATCGCCCTGCGGCTGGGCATGTCGGAGAAAACCGTATCCAATCAGAAAAGCGATGGCCTGAAACGCCTCAAAGCGATCATGCAGGCCTCGGGCACTTCATTTATAATCATCTTATTCTTGCTGTCATGAACGAACCTTTCCATATCCGCGAGCTGGTATTCAAATACAACCAGCACGAGCTCGGCCCGGAAGACGAGATTGAGTTGTTAGCCTGGCGGAGGCTGTCGCCGGAGAACGAGCTGTATTTTCAGGAGGAGATTAGTCCTGCCCGGCGGGAAGCCGTACGCCAGGCTGCTGCTGCCGTGAAAGAGAGCAACTACCGGCGCATCGTGGCGGAGTATCCGCTCCAGCCCGACGAGGCGCCGGTAATCCGGCTTCCCCGGAAATGGGTGTTCCGTATTGCCGGATGCCTCCTCGGCGCTGTTGTCCTGTATAAGATACTGACCTTCGATCTGGATAGACTTACCGGGGGAAGCAAGCCTGCCGTAATGGAAGCCCGATTCACCAATGCCCAGGGCATCGAGCAATCGTTGGAAGATATTAAAAATGGCTTCAACGACGGACGTGCCGCCAGGCAGCGCGACAAGGCGCGCCGGAAGATGCCTTTTCTTGCCGCCCCTTACGATACCAGCGCAGCCACCCGCGGCTTCAATACCATGGTCACCTACGAGCATGGCCGTTACCTGATGCAGTTGCCCGATGAAAGCTATTGCTGGCAGAACGTTAACAGTTCGGTGGCCTACCCGGTCAACTTCTTCCGCGATACTCCGAAGCTTCGGGTTACCGGAGAAGTTTTTATCGAACTGCCGAGAAAAAGCGATCTGCCTCCCTTTGAAGTAAGCACAGGAAAGATCAGCATCACGGCCTTTGCCACCGTGCGGTTCAGTGTGCGGGCCTATCCGAAAGATTCTGCAGTGACCATTACGGCTGTCGAAGGCCAGATCCAGGTCAAATCGGACAGTTCGGTAATTATGCTGCAGCCGAAAGAGCAGTTAACACTATCCCACGGTAAAGCGATATTGCACAAAGACGTCGATATCGAGAAAGTGCTGGCCTGGAAAACGAATTGACCAATTTAAACTTTCAGTACATGTACAACTTCATCTTTTACGCCTTTTACGGCGACGATTTCCAGCATGAAATCATTTTGAGAATACGTAAGCTTTATGCGACGTTTATGGTAAGTCTCGCCATATTTTTTCAGTTACATCTCATGCTGGTACTCTTCCGGGTATGTTCAGAAGCTTTCGAGTATTCCGTGCTCTGGTTTCTCTTCGAAAATTTCAAACTGTGGTTTTGCTTGATTTTAATGTTGAACGTCCTTACCATCACCTATCTTTTCTATACTCCCGAGCGGATCGAGCGGATTAGCGACCGGTACTGGGAGGGACCGGCTCCTTATGACGAGTTGAAAGCCTTGCTGCTGGTTTTTTTACCTGAAATCTGTTCCTGGTCGTTGGCCTATGGACATAATTTAATTGTCGGGGTTTAGTGCGGCCGCGAGCGGTAAAACATCAAGCCGGACGCCTGCCAGCAGGCGTTTTTTAGCATTTCCAATTTTAAGTTTTTTCTGAATATTGTAAAGTAATTTACAATATCGGTAAAGTTTACTATATTTACTATGGAAATAAAGAATACCCGAACGGGCGAGTCTGAAACCGTTGAGGTCAGGGAAGCACAAATGGAAGACATTCGGAAACTGACAAAAAAACGATTTGCTTTTAACTGGTCCGCAGAGTTTAGGAAATCGAAGATTTATGTACTCAATATTGCTGGTCAGAACGATATTCTGGGTGCGGTTTCTGTCAATTTTGTTCCCGAAGAATTCCGGATTGAGATTAATTTACTGGCTTCTTCGAAAGAAAACGTAGGAGAAAAAAAGGACTATGAAGGAATTGCGGGCTGCCTGCTGGCCTATGTTTGCCGAATGAGCGTTTTGCTTTTTAAAGAAGACGCCTGTGTTTCCCTTATACCGAAGACTATTTTAAGAGCCCATTATATCGCGGACTATAATATGATCGATGCCGGAAAGCAGGTTTATGTAGATGGGAAACGGTTAATCGATCTGATGAATAAATTCTTATGAAATGAATAATAAAAAAGACAGAAAACCGACCGGTAAAGAAATTGCGGAAGCGTATATTATTCCGGAAAAATTGAGCAAGGCGCAAAGGGCAGAAGCGAATGCCGGACTTGCCCTGGCAAGAAAGATATCCAGGGCCGGATTATCTGACGCAGACAGATTGAACCTAAGATTATTGCAATTGAAATTTCAAATGGAAGATTATTTGAAGAACGATGTGTACGATCAAATGCGGAGTTTTGGCTTTTTCCTAAAGGAGTACCTGCATATATTGGACATGAAACAGATTGATTTTGCAGAGGCAATACAGATCCATCAAACGGAATTGAGCAATTTGATGGCGAACAGACGCGCGCCCAGCAACGAAACGATGATACGGCTTGAAATCCAGTCCAACAACTATTTTCCTGCCGTTTATGCTCACCGGCTTGTGGAGAAGCAAAAAGAATATGAGTTGTTGACCAATCAGGATTTGAGAAATGAACAGGTTCGATTTGTCAGAAAAGCTTCGATTATTTCGAAACACAATACGGCTGCGGTCAAAAATTCGACCGCCAATGATCGTAAGAGCGCCAACATAGGCACATCGATGGTAAGGGAGGCAAGACCGGTATACAAAAAGCCGGTCAGAAAACGCTAAGTATAAAAATAGAGAGGGATGGAGAGTTTCCCGGCGGAATAGACTTTGAGTCCTGCCTGTCTGCACACGCGATAAAGCCCCGCCTCGTATGAAACGAGACAGGGCCTTTTAATCCCGGCTAAGCCGGGACAGCGTCCACGATGGAGAAAATCGAATTATTCTCCGGGGACGGTAATCTGGCTCACCGCACCGAGCACCGATCCTGCAACGGC
>DASZRP010000008.1:0-10035 GCA_035548895.1 Puia sp.
TCGCACCGGATCTACGACAACGAGCTTTACCATAATGCCATCTATCTTTTTCTGCATTTTCAATACAATGGCTGGTTCAGCTTTGGCGTGCTGGCCATTTTCCTTTACGTGCTGAATAAAAAACAGGTGAAGATCGACGAAAGAAAAGTTACCAGGGCTTTCTGGCTGCTCTTTGTCGCCTGTGTTCCGGCTTATATGCTGTCGCTGCTGTGGATGAACCCGCCGGCCTGGGTCTTCTGGCTGGGGGGCGTTGCGGGCCTGATCCAGCTGATTGCCTTAGCAGTACTCGCCGGCATATTGCGGACCATACTGAAGATCCCTGATTTCTTTCAAAAACAATATACCAGGACGTTATGGATACTCTCCGGCATTTCTTTTGGGTTGAAGCTGGTCCTTCAGGCATTTTCCGCAGTTCCCTTTCTCGGTCAATTTGCCTTCGGCACCCGCCCGATCATTATCGGGTATCTTCACCTGGTCATGCTGGGGTTCATCAGTTTTTTCCTGATCGGGTTTTTCCTTGAGGAGAAATTATTCAAACCCGCCATTGGCATTTCCAGGCCGGCTCTCTTCATATTTTTAGTCGGCGTGATCGCAAATGAGGTTTTCCTGCTGATCCAGGGAACCTCCTTTCTTTCCGGGAACGGATGGGCCAGCGGAGGTCTCTTCCTCCTACTGGCTGCTTTACTAATGTTCGCGGGCCTGTCGCTGTTACTTTATTTTCAGGTCAGGAGGCAGGCGGGATCTGCAATTCCGGCCGGCTAAGATCATCCTGTCGCACTGACCTGGATCATGTCTGCAGGGCCAACGCCTGGCTAATTTTACAGAAAAGAAAGGAATGAGCGATCCCAATCTATTAGTCAGGTATAATATCCCGACACCTCGTTATACCAGCTATCCAACCGTTCCCTTCTGGGATAAATCCATAGACCCGGCGCGTTGGCAGGCCTCCCTGACAAAAACATTTTCCGAAACCAATACCGGCACGGGCATCAGCCTTTACCTGCACCTCCCCTTTTGCGAGTCGCTTTGCACTTATTGCGGGTGCAATAAAAAGATCACCACCAATCACAGCGTTGAATCGGTATACCTGTCGGCCCTCCTGAAAGAATGGAAACTTTACCGGTCATGGATGAACGAAACACCGTTGATCCGGGAAATGCACCTGGGCGGCGGAACGCCCACCTTCTTCTCTGCCGCCAACCTGGAAAAGCTGGTCAGCTCCATACTCAGGGAAGCCCGGGTTCATCCGGAAGCCGTGTTCAGCATCGAAGGGCATCCGAATAATACGACCCGCGAACAGCTGAAGACATTGTTCCGTCTGGGCTTCCGGCGCATCAGCTATGGGGTTCAGGACCACGATCCCGTAGTGCAAAGGGCCATCAACCGCATACAGCCCTTCGAAAACGTGAAACGGGCTGCCAGCGAAGCCAGGGAAACAGGCTATGATTCGATCAACTTCGATCTGATCTACGGCCTGCCGTTTCAAATGCAGGAGAGCATGCACAATACCGTTCTCCAATCCATTTCCCTGAAGCCGGATCGCGTAGCTTTCTACAGCTATGCCCATGTGCCATGGACCAGCCGCGCGCAGCGATTGTTCGATGAACACGACCTGCCCGGACCAGCGGAAAAACTTAAGCTGTACCGGGAGGGCCGGGAGTTGTTCCGGGCTCATGGTTACCGGGATATCGGCATGGACCATTTCGCATTGCCGGGCGACGAGTTATATCTTGCCTGGCGGGCGGGAACACTCCACAGGAATTTCATGGGATATACTATCCATCCCACCCGGCTGCTGCTTGGGTTAGGGGTCTCGGCGATCGGCGATGCCGGGAATGCCTTCGCACAAAACCATAAATCGCTTCATGATTACTATGCTGCTATCCGGGAAGGTAAAATCACTCCGGAAAAAGGTTATTTCTTATCTCCCGAAGACGAGATTTTCAGGCAATATATTCTCGATATCGGTTGTCGCGGCAAGACGATCTTCTCTGCCGAATATCGTGGTCCCCTGGAGAAGTACAGCTTTCCCGAGCTGCAGAAATTAAGCGCCGACGGGCTTGTCGTTTTCGATGAACACCAGGCTGTAGTAACGACGGCAGGCAGGGATTTTATCCGTCATATCTGCCGTGCATTCGACCTCCATATGCTGAAAAGCAGCAAACCGATGCCTGGAACACCGGTTTACAGCAAAGGAATTTGAACTTTACAGATCGATCAACGACTTCAGGCTTCTTCCCTTTTTTCTATGCGCCCGCGTTCGATGGCTTTTATCTTGACTAAGGCCAATAGGGCGCCGATCAGCACCAGCACAAGCCCTAAATAAGCGGCCATAAAGCCATAGTTGGCTATGGAGAGGGGTTGATAAGCGGGATGAATGCGTTCCGGGCGAAACGATGGTTTTTCTGCCGGCGCAACAACGGCCGACTTAATATATTCTACAATGCCACGGATGTCATCGTCACTCAGGTCGGGATGATCCGGCATGGGAATCTTGTTGAATTTTTCATAGAGCGCGACCGCATAGGGATCTCCGCCTTTGATAACGGTTTGGGAAGAATGCACGAATTTGATGATCCAATCTATAGGCCTCCGGTCGCTCACGCCCGCCAGCGCAGGTCCTGTCACAATCTTGTTCACATTATGGCAACCTGCGCAGCGGGAAGCAAAGATCGTTTTACCGGCATCCACCGGCGGTGCGGCGAAAGCGCCGGAGCCAAGCAATAGGATCAACGAAAGAAAAGCAATTTTAGGTTTCATGATATATCGGGCAGATTTTGTCAGTATTTCAATGCTCAAGTTTTTTGATATCCCGGATCAGGCGATCCACGTCGCCCGCGTCCGTGCCATCATAGTAGCCGCGAATTCTTCTTTGCTGGTCGATCAGCACCAGCCTGTCACTATGAATAAAATCATTGGGGCCGCCATCGCCATCTGTCGCATCGATCATCAGATCGGTCCGTGCAAAACGATATAAGGCCTTCTTGTCGCCCGTGAGCAGCATCCACTTCTCGTCGACACCCAACCGATTGGCATAAGCTTTTAATTGTCCTGCGCTGTCCCGGTCAGGATCAACAGTAAAAGAATTGATCACCACCTGGCTGCCGGCATCAGCGTCTACCCGTTTCAGTTGGTACATCATTTTCGGGCAAACGGACATGCAATGGGTGAAGAAGAAATTGGCAACCACGATCTTTCCTTCCCAGTCCTTTTCGCTCAGGGTCTCCCCTTCCTGGCCAGTGAACCGGAAATCGCCGATGCGGTGATCTTCCGGTCCGAAATAAGGCAGGGCGCCAAGCCTTTGCTGGTACCATTGCATAATGGCAAAAGCTGTGAAGGGAACAGCGATTATGGCAAAGAAAAACAATCCCAGTTTTTTATTCTTCTTCATCAAATGATCAGTGGTTCTTTGACGTCAGCTGCGCTTTCCCCGCCGGACTCAGTCCCGTTGTTGCCGCCGGCGTTTGCGGCATCGGGTTGTCCGGAGTGAATGCCGGCGCACCCGCCGCAGGAATATTATTCGCATTGATAAAAGCGGGCACATAAGAGACAATGAGCACCAGCCCCATCATCACCAGCCAGGGTTTGAACGTATCGAAGAGGGCGATCCGCTTCTCGTCGTGCAGGGCTTCGCTAACGGGAAGCTCCAGTTGCGGTTCGTATTTTCTTTTGCTGAGCAGCGTGCCGAAGAATACGATGAAGAACAGCAATGCAGCCGTGGTCATGATCACGCCGCCGGCCAGGGCCAGCAAGGTCGTGGGCACCCATTCGGGCGTATACAGGGCGTTCTTCGGATTGAGATAGGTCATGCCCAGGTTGGTTCTTCTCGGTTCACCCAGGAGCCCTCCCCAGGACAGACCTGTGGAAAAAATCAGGATGCCGATGGTCCACAGGTAAGGAATGATCACATTCACCTGCGGAAGAAATATCTTCTTGCCGGAGTTCGTTGCATAGAGATAGGTGCTCATGCCAATGATGGCTAAAAAGACCGGGCCGGCCACCGTCATGTGAAAATGTCCGGGCAGCCAGGCGGTGTTATGCACCACCGCATTCAGGGGACCCGAGGCATTCACAATGCCGGTGAGCCCGCCAAAGATGAAAAGAAAAAGTCCGCAGATAAAATAAGCAAAGAGGAATTTATCCGGATCCAGGTAAGGCAGTTTTCTGAAGAATCCAAGCCATCCTTTCGATCCGCGGCGGCGGCCGGCATATTCAAGCGAAGCCGCCAAGGTGAAGGCTGTGATAAAGCTGGGTATCATTACACCAAACGTGAGCAGACTCTGGAAGAATTTTACTCCCTTGGTGATGGAGGGATCGCTGAACTGGTGATGGACGCCCACCGGAACGGAAAACACAAGAAAGAGGAACAGGGCGATCCTTCCTGCGAGATCTGAATACAATTTACCGCCCGCTAATTTGGGCAGCATGGTATAGAACATGATATAGGCCGGCAGGAGCCAGAAGTAGACCAGCGCATGACCGAAGAACCAGAACAGCGTTCTGGCCAAGGTAACATTCACGGTCTGCTTCCAGCCCAGGGCCCAGGGCAGCAGGAGCACCAGCACTTCATAAGCAACGGCCAGCGTACACACAAACCAGATGGTGAAATTCACGAGCGTGCCGATGACGGCCAGCGGGGTTTTAACTTCCTGATGCTGCCGCTTCCAGCGGACATACATTCCTGCCCAGTCGAACAGAGGTACCCAGGAGCCGACCAGCAAGAGCGCGGCGCCGAGGTAGAAGAAAGGATGCGCTTTTAACGGCGGATAAAATGTGTAGAGCACCGAAGCTTTACCGGAAAGCATGGCCCAGGCCGCCATCAATGTACCCACGGTCATAAGCCAGAAACTGATCCATCCTACTTTTTTATTTGGTTCTTCTTTCAGGAAAAAAGTCATTGTGGCATGCCCGAAGGCTACGGCGAAAAATGAGGTCAGCACAATGGCGTTGATGACGCCGTGCAGGGTGAGGCCCTGGTAGTAGTCGAGATGGGCGAATTGCGTTTGATGGATCAGCCCCGAACGATAGACTGTTTGCATCAATCCATGGTAAATACCGATGGTAAGCAGGGTAACAGGAATGCCGAGTTCCCAATAGATAAGTCGTTTTAACGATTTGGAGATTTGCATAACCCGCTGGTTGATTCGATGAATTATTTTTTAGTTTACGACCACTTCCGCCTGCATATTCTGGTGACCTACGCCACAGTATTCGTGGCAGGTAATCTTATAGATGCCAGGCTTGCTGAATTTTACCGTGGTCTTGTTGATATTGCCGTATACGGCCATCAGGTTGACATTTTTCTCTTCGATATTGAATCCGTGCACGACATCTTTCGAGGTGAGGAAGAAGTCTACCTCGCTGCCCACGGGGATATGTATCTCCGCCGGCTCAAACTGCCACATCTGCGCGACGGCATAGACCTGGAAAGTCTTGTCGTCGAGCTGGGTGACCTTCGGTTCCAGGTAAGTTTTATTGAAGGGGAGGCATTCGGGGAGATCGTTGTTCCGGCTTCGACCGTACAACATGGAGAAAATGAAGAGTGCCAGTACTGTTCCCGTGATCAGCACGACTTTCTTTTCATATCGATCAATGGATTCCATAGCCATGATTTTAGATTCTGCCAAGCATGAGAAAATAAATGCCGAACCAGATGATCAGTCCGACGAGCGTAAAAAGGATAAAAAAAACGAGCGCGCCTTTGGGCTTGAACCGGCGGTCGAACTCCGCTTCTTCGAGCGGATCTGCAGGAGGCTCAGGATGCAGGAACATAATGTTGTTTTAGGCAAAACTATTTCCGCAGGCCGGGCCGGTTCATGACAAGACCCAACCCGGAACATGATTGTTGTCATGTCGCGGATTGTTAAAAAAAGAGGAATCAGGAAGCGTGCTGCTGCCAGGGGAGAAAGGCTGAAGTAAAAAAAGGGGTACGGGCAGAAACGTTTTGGCGAATCAGATAATCAACGGACCGAATAAACTAACAATCGATATTGGTTAAAAACGGGGCGCGGGGACGCGTTTTTGGGCAGGATCGGAAGATGTTTTTCTATGAATAAATTATAACGGTGGTGGTTAGCTTATTAAAGTTAAAACATTTTTTTGAAAAACCTGATAAAAGAATGGCGGTTTCTGCCGGCCGGCGTGTCTTTATTAGTGAACCTAAATAGATGGACATGCTACAACGTATTCTCGCCCACACCGGGCTCGCCCTTTTAACGATCTCTCTGCTCTCTATGGGCTCCTGCAACACGCCGGACAATAAAGGCAACGCGACCGATTCGACTGCCACAGCTTCGAAGGATTCTCTGACGGCTACAGATCCCCTGCCCTCCTGGAACGACGGCGCCACCAAAAAGGCATTGCTCAATTTTGTATCCGCTGCAACCCAAACAGGTGGACAGAGCTTTATTCCGGAGAGCGATCGCATTGCCGTATTCGACAACGACGGAACGCTTTGGTCGGAACAACCGCTCTATTTCCAGTTCTTCTTCGCCTTCGACCGCATAAAACAAATGGCCCCGCAACATCCGCAGTGGAAAAACCAGGAACCTTATAAATCCCTGCTGAACGGTAATATGAAGGGTGTGATGGCTACGGGCGAGAAAGGGCTGATCGCCCTGATGGCCACTACCTTCGCCGGAATGAACAGTGAGGAGTTCAACAACCAGGTCAGCGCCTGGGCCGACACAGCGAAGAACCCTGTCACCGGCAAACGGTATATCGATATGATTTTCCAGCCCATGCTGGAGCTCCTGAACCTGCTGCGTGCAAACGGCTTTAAGACCTTTATTGTATCGGGCGGCGATATCGACTTTATGCGCGCCTGGGCAGGGAAGGTTTATGGCATTCCACCCCCACAGGTGATTGGCAGCTCTCTAAAATCCAGCTTCGCCGTGAAGCATGATTCAGTCAGCATCATGCGATTACCGCAAATGAATTTTATAGACGACGGGCCGGGTAAACCGGTCGGCATCTATCAGCACATCGGCATCAAGCCCGTTTTCGCTGCCGGCAATTCAGACGGAGACTACCAGATGCTGCAGTGGACCTATTCCAACACCCTTCCGCACCTCGGCATTATCGTACACCATACTGATTCAGCCCGTGAATGGAAATATGACCGGGGCTCACCGATCGGCAAGTTGGAAAAAGGACTGGACGATGCCGGCAAATATGGCTGGATTCTCGTGGACATGAAAAACGACTGGAAAAAGATTTTCCCTTACAACTAAGCGCAGGACGGAAATAAGAAGATTAGGTCAGGATACATTTAACCATTCCGGATGCACAAAGACATGCACATTAGAGAAACAAAATACCGGAAATCATGAGTGATGTTCCGCCTTTGAATAGTATAAGAATTACCGGATTGGCTGCCTGTGGGACTTTCCGCTTACAACTTCTTCTTAACAACCGAAGGCATAGTTTTTGTCGTTGTAGACATTTGCCGGCGAATCAACTGTTCGGCGGCCACTTGAAATGAATTCACCTGCTGTTAAGATCCATCCGTTGTATCCGGTTAACAGGCCGGAAACAGAAACGAGCACGCTGCGCGTAAAATCGAAGAGAAAGAGAAGACAAAAGCCGACCATTGATGCAGAAGCGATCCGGTTAAACAAGCTTGCGGGGACTCCCCCTTTTTGCTACACCAGGAAGGGTGGCTGGCTTATCGACTCTCTTTGATCGCCCGCACGATTTTGCGGGTTCGGCGGTCTGCCCTGGCGTTGTTTAGGGAGATCGATGCCCATAAGGCGGCAGGTATCCAGCCGATGAGGGTGAGCTGAAGAAAAAGGCAGACGAGCCCGTGAAGTATTTTTCCTCTCAGCAGAAAAGAGAGCCAGGGAAGCAAAATAGCGATCAGCGTCATTCCTTAAGTTTAATTAAAATTAAGCCGTTCCGGACTTTTTTCCAGCAGCTTGCTAAGCTTCAGATAGCCGAGATGAATTTCGTCTTCCGGAAGATTGCCTGCCGGAAAGACCAGGATCCGGTATTTTTCTTTCAATTCGGGTGAAAGGATATCTTCAATCTCGTACACATCATCCACATCGATGCCGTATTTATCATCGATATGTGAGCCGCCGCCCGGATCGGCAGTGCTATTGGTTCTGTAGAAAATCGTTTCTTTCGATTTGGCAATTGCGGCGCCGCGCTCTTCCTGCACCGTCAGCACCGTATAGTGCTGCTCCTCCAATTTGTTGGGCTGATACCCGCCTAAGTTGATGAAGAAAAGCTTTTTTGACTGATCTCCGGTCCATGGCTGATCTTTTAAGATTACCTGAATCCGATATCCGTCCACCATCTTCACTTCCCGCCATCCATCAATATGGATCCGCTCCCCGGCTTCGGGCCAGAACGCCCTGACGGACGGCACCAGTTCCTGCAGCGAGCCTGCAATACCGAAAAAGAAATCATGCTGTTCGGTATGTCGCCCCGGCGGCGTGGCACCAAGCAGTAACATATAAAGCCTGAGATCTTTATTATTCTCCGTGTTCATACTTCAAATATAGCCCGGTTCTGCATTTCAGGCTAAGGGGTGAACGCGAATTCTTTCACTTGCGGGTCTGATTGCAGCTTTTTGATGATATCCTGCCAGGCCCTGTTGTCAGCACGGCCGAAATTGAAGAAAATGACGATGCCTTCTTCGGTTTTATCTACGGAACAACTGGTTGTTTTTAATGCTTCGTCGTTAAAAACGGTTTCAATAATATCCGATGCGCCATCCGCTTCATGCACCGTAATTCTTATTCCTTTTTGTTTGAACCGCTCGGCGAATCTCTTCTCCAAAGGCTGCAGCATCCAGAGAATGACCAGGGCAAGCAGCGTGGCGATCAGCGCCGCGAAATACATGCCGCCGCCGGTCGCCAATCCAATGGCAGCCACGGTCCATAATCCCGAAGCGGTGGTCAGTCCCCGGATAATCCCCTGTCGCAGAAACAGGATGGT
This sequence comes from Puia sp., assembly GCA_035548895.1. Lineage (GTDB taxonomy): Bacteria > Bacteroidota > Bacteroidia > Chitinophagales > Chitinophagaceae > Puia. The sequence goes on from DASZRP010000008.1 coordinate 8,944, forward strand.
ACCCGCCCCGATAAAGCCGATACCGCTGATCACCTGTGCGGCGATCCGCGAAGGATCGAGCACCACATTTCGCTGGTTGAGCACCTCCGAGAATCCATAAGCCGATACCAGCATGGTGAGCGTGGCGCCCAGGCAAACCATCATATGCGTGCGGAGGCCGGCCGCCCAATCCTTTCTCTCCCGCTCCAGGCCGATCACCGCGCCAAACAAAGCGGCAAGTCCGAGGCGGATCAATATTTCTTCCCAGGATATCATGGTTGTGAAAAGCAAAGTTCGGGACCCGGGCGACTCCTCCGGCTCATGCCCTGTTAAAAATTTTTTGCATTTATTGGCGGTGGGCGGTTTCCAAAGTGTCTTTATACCAAATACCGGCAGTTTGCCCGATTCATTCACCAAAAACCTCTTAGCATGATCAAGAAGAACAAAAGCTTTATCCGGGTTGCCACGCTGTTTACGCTGATTTGCGGAATGATTACAGCGCCCGGGCAGCTCAGCGCGCAGAGCAAGCCCAATATTCTCGTCATTTTCGGCGACGACGTAGGGCTCACCAATATCAGCGCTTATGGCATGGGCGTTGTTGGTTACATGACACCCAACCTGGACAAACTTGCCCATGAAGGACTGATGTTTACCGACTACTATGCGGAAAACAGCTGCACCGCCGGCCGCTCTACTTTCATCACCGGCCAATGCGCGAAGCGTACCGGCCTTTCGAAGGTTGGCATTCCCGGAGCGCCGGTAGGCCTGCAGGATCGGGACATCACCATTGCCCAGGCCCTGAAACCCCTGGGCTATGCCACCGGACAGTTTGGAAAAAATCACCTGGGCGACAAAGATCAATACCTGCCCACGCGCCACGGATTTGACGAATTCTTTGGCAATCTTTATCACCTGGATTCTGAAGAAGAACCCGAACGTCCTTATTGGCCGAAAGACGACGTTGCTTTTACCAGAGCCAACACGCCACGCGGCGTACTGCATGCTACGGCCGATGGTAAGGTGGAAGATACCGGTCCCCTCACCACCAAACGCATGGAGACCGTCGATGATGAAACCACCAATGCCTGCATGGAATTCATCAAACGGCAGGTA
>DASZRP010000009.1:0-8699 GCA_035548895.1 Puia sp.
AACTGGTTATCGGTGTCGAAATCAATGGCGATGCCAGGGCTTTCCCAATCCAGCTTATCGGTTATCATCACCAGGTTCGGGACACCATTGGGGGTGAACCGGTAATGATAACGTATTGCACCGTTTGCAGAACAGGGCGCGTTTACAGCCCGATGGTAAGCGGGCATCCGGAAAATTTTCGCCTGGTTGGCATGGACCACTTCAACGCTATGTTCGAAGACCGCACCACCAAAAGCTGGTGGCGCCAGGCAAACGGGGTTGCAGTGGCAGGACCGCTCACCGGTTCTTCACTGAAAGAAATTCCCTCTCATCAGCTCATCCTGGCAGCCTGGGCCCGCCAATACCCCAATACAAAAATCCTGCAGCCCGATACCTTGTTCAAAAAAGACTATGATGACCTTGCGGATTTCGATAAAGGAACCGTCAAAAGTCATTTGGAAAAGCGCGACTCGGTTTCCTGGAAGGATAAATCCTGGGTGGTCGGTATAAGAACGGAGGATGCTGAACGCGCCTACGACTGGAACGATCTGGTGCAACGCCAGGTGATACAGGATAGCCTCCCGCACTGTCCGCTTGTCATTCTGCTGGAACAGGATACTGCTTCCTTCCGGGCTTACAGTCGCCGGGTGGATGCCGAAACGCTTTGGTTCATCAAAGAAGGGAATAATATAACGGATACAAATACACGATCTGTTTGGAGCAGTCAGGGCCTTTGCTTAAGCGGTCCGCTGAAAGACCGTCGCCTCGAAGCCCTTGCCGCCTACCAGGAGTTCTGGCATTCCTGGAGACAGTTTCATCCGAACACTACCCAATACAAACCATAATATGGCATATATCAACCTGAACACACAATTGCCCGGAATCACAGGATTGCTGGAGAACCGGCCCGACACCGGCGCTCCGATCCGGGAACTGACCCATATCCTGCTGCGCGGAGAAAACAGCCTGACCGAGCTGGAAAGAGAACTGATCGCAACGATTGTTTCCTATCGTAATCAATGCCGGTTCTGTACCAACGCCCATGGCGCTACGGTCATCGCCCTCGGCGGGGATGAAGACCTGCTGAATCAGATCTATCACGATCCGGAACAAGCGCCGCTCAGTGAAAAAATGAAAGCCCTGCTGGCCATTGCCGCGAAAACACAGGAACTCGGAAAATCGGTAAAAGAAAAAGATATCGAAAGAGCAAAGAATGCCGGCGCCAGCGACCAGGAGATTCACGACACCGTGCTGATCGCCGCGCTGTTCTGCCTCTATAACCGCTACGTCGACGGCATGGGCACTTACTGCCCGGAAGATCCGGCCTATTATAAAAAACTCGCGTCGCGCCTCGTTACGATGGGATATGCGAGTCCGAAAGATCCATCGGTAAGAAAAGGAGAAGAAACCTTCAAATGATGACAGAAAACCAACAATACCCATTGCAAACAACAAACCAGGCGTCTGTCGAAATCGCCGACGTTCCATCATCAGGAACTACATTACAATCATCGAGGGCGCTTCTTTTCTGGCTCTGCTTTCTCAGCAGTCTCATTGGCGGCACCGTATCGACCCTCATGGCCGTTTACCTTCCCGTTGCGGTCAAAGAGCTGGTTGCCGAAACCGGCACCCAACTTTACGACAATATCAGTGCTTCCATCAGCGCGATTTTTATCTTCGGCTGGATGATTGGCGGCATTGTTTGGGGAATATGCTGCGACATCCAGGGAAGAAAAAAATCATTTGTCTACTCCACCCTTTGTTACGGCATATTCACCCTGCTTACGGCATTTGCACCCAACTGGCCGGTCGTTGTTATCTGCCGTTTCCTCTCCGGTTTCGGTATCGGCGGCGTGCTGGTCACCACTACCCTGCTGATCGTCGAAGGTTATCCGGAAAAAAGAAAGGCCGTGCTCCTGGGAATTCTGTCCATTTCGATCCCGGTAGGGATTTTTTCTGCAGGACTGATCAATTATTTCATCGCCGGCTGGCGGCACGCGTTTATCGCCGGCATCATACCTATCCTGCTATCGGGAATAGCTGCACTTTTTATCACCGAATCTGAAAGCTGGCGCAACGCGCAGACGGAGGAAAGTAACTCCCGCAACAATCTCCGTAAGTTGTTCAGGGGCGACAGCAAATCGCAGCTTATCGCCGGCTCACTGGTGTTCGGCGCGGCTTTGATCGGGCTCTGGGCCACTTTCTCCTGGATGCCTTCCTGGATACAGCATCTGATCAGCACGGGCGATGGTCAGAAAGAAAGAGGGATCGCCATGATGATGATGGGCGGCGGCGGCTTACTTGGTGGTTTTGTTTCCGGTTGGGTAGTCAATGCCATTGGCGTTCGCAAAACACTGATGGTTTGCTTTGCGGCCTCTTTTATCCTTTGCGCCATTTTATTCAAAACCACGAATGCTTTAAGCATCTTCACTTACCTCCAGATTGCAATCATCACCGTTTTCTTTGGCATGAGCCAGGGCGCGCTTTCGGTGTATATACCCGATCTCTTCCCGGTTTCGCTCCGGGCAACGGCAACCGGCGTATGCTTTAACCTCGGCCGCTTTTTTACCGGCCTGGTGGTTTTCTTTATCGGTTCATTGGTAAACTTTCTGGGCGGCTACGGAAATGCCATCTTCTGGTTCTCGTTTGTTTTCCTGATCGGATTCTTTATAACACGGTTCAGCAAACCAAAAACTTATAATCACAACCCATAAAACCATGGCCTATATCAAAGTTCCCGAAGGTGTTCCCGGCATCCGGAGTCTGGTGCAGTTCCGGCCTGAAACAGGAGCGCCGTTGTACGACCTGGCCCAGACACTGCTTCGCGGCCCCTCTCCCCTGAGTCCGGCCGAACGCGAATTGATCGCCGCTTATGTTTCCAGCCGGAATAATTGCGGGTTCTGCATGAACAGCCATGCTGCCGCCGCCCGCTGTCTCTTCGGTCGGGAAGAACAAGTGGTGGATGAAGTGATCAAAGAAAAGGACCTGTCGTCTCTTTCTGAAAAAATGAAAGCCCTGCTGCAGATCGCCGGTAAAGTGCAGCAGTCGGGCAAATCCGTAAAACCGGAAGATATTGAAGCAGCCAGAAAAGCCGGCGCCGTTGACCAGGACATTCACGACACCGTGCTGATCGCAGCGACTTTTTCTCTTTTTAACCGCTACGTGGACGGGCTGGCCAGCTTCACCCCGACCGACCCGGCCGAATATGCGGCTATGGGTGAACGCATGAGTACTCACGGATATATTTTCCCTAAAAAATAAAACAAAGAAAATGGCTTATATCGATTTAAAAAATGACCTGCCGGGCATACGCGGACCGATGATATACCGGCCGGAGACCGGACGTATTCTGAACGAGCTTGCCGAAGTGCTGCTGCACGATGAGGATAATACCCTGTCACGCGCGGAGCGCGAACTGATCGGCACTTATGTCTCTTCTGAAAACGATTGCTTTTTCTGTCAAAATGTGCACGGCGCCATGGCCCAGCATTACTTCAATTCCGACATGGATTTCATCGATGGCATTAAAAAGGATTTTCGGTCGGCTCCCATCTCGCCCAAATTGAAAGCGCTGCTTGCCATTGCCGGCAGTGTACAGCAGGGCGGCAAGAAAGTCACCCCCGATCAGATCGACACCGCACGCAAGCTCGGCGCCACGGACCGCGAGATACACGATACCGTGCTGATCGCCGCTGCCTTCTGCATGTTCAACCGGTATGTGGATGGCCTGAATACCTGGGCTCCGCAAGACCGGCAGATTTACGTGGACCGTGCGCCGATGCGTGCAGCAGAAGGCTATTCGCAGGAAGGATTGAAAAAATAATTATTCAAATAAAAAATCAGGTTATGGCTTATATCAGCGTAGACAAAAACTTACCGGGCATCCGCTCTCTGATGGCATTTCGCCCCGAAACGGCAAGACCGCTATCGGATCTCGCTGAAGTGCTTTTAAGAGATGAAACCGGATTGAGCCGCGCCGAACGCGAAATGATCGGCATGTATGTTTCTTATCTGAACGACTGCTTTTACTGTCAGCACTCTCATGGAGAACTTGCCGCCTGCTATTTAGGCGGAAATCGCGAACTGGTGGATGCGGTAAAAAAAGACTATCGCAGCGCAGATATATCCGGAAAGCTAAAGGCCCTCCTGCAGATTGCCGCGAAGGTGCAAAAAGGAGGAAAGATGGTGAAACCGGAAGACATCGAAGAAGCGAGGCGTGAAGGCGCAACAGATCGCGACATTCATGACACCGTGCTGATTGCCGCCGCCTTTTGCCTGTATAATCGTTACGTCGACGGGCTGGCATCGCTTACCCCTACCGATATGTCCACCTACGCCGCCAGGGCTAAGCAGGTGGTCGAGAAAGGATACGGCCCCCATATCTATGCCGCTGCTCAACCAATCCCACAAACAGAAAACGTTCACGCATAAAAACCAAAATCAACATTTCTTTCAATTGCACACCATGAGAACAATTCGATTAGCCGCTTATGTATGGTACATGCTGTTGCTGCCTGCACTTTCTTTTGCGCAGCAACGCATGCTAACCGGTACCATCTCCGACTCAAAAGGCAAACCACTACAGGCCGTCAGCATACAGGTCCAGGGTACCAGCCACGGCACTTTGTCTGACGAATCCGGCAGATTCAGCCTGCAGGTTCCTGCAGAAGGTAATCTTGTCATCAGTTACTCCGGATACCGGAGTCGCATAATTTCCCTTAACGACAACAGTCCTAATCTTTCGATCACACTGGAAGAGGATGTGGCCCGGCTGGATGAGATCATCGTCACCGGCCTCTCTACCGGTCTTCAAAGAAGAAATCTCGCCAATGCAGTCGCCACCATTTCAAGTCGCGAACTGGATGGCGTAGCGCCCGCACAAACCTTCGACGCTGCGCTCAACGGAAAAATTCCGGGAGCTTATATTAATGCCAATACCGGCGCCCCGGGCGGCGGCATTTCAGTCAAGCTGAGGGGAGTCACTTCCGTTTTCGGCAATACGCAGCCGCTTTACGTTGTAGACGGTGTTTTTGTAGACAATACGGCGACTTCCGGAGGCCTGAATGCAGTGACAGCCGCCCAATCCGGCGGTTCACTCACTTCCAACCAGGATAACCCATCCAGCCGTATCGCCGATATCCGGCCCGAAGAGATCGAAAATGTGGAAATATTAAAAGGGGCCTCTGCTGCCGCCGTTTACGGCTCCAGGGCTGCCGGCGGCGTCATTATCATTACTACAAAACGGGGAAAGGCCGGGCGGACCAGGATCAGTCTGACCCAGGATCTGGGCATGATCGAAGTAAGAAAACTGCTGGGCGTCCGTGAATTCACTGCCGAACGGGCCGCCAGTCTCAGCAATGACAGCGCAACCAGCGTCGCATTGGCCCAGCAATTTACCGAAGCACAGGCCGCCGGCAAGATCTACGACTACGAAAAGGAAATATTCGGCAACAAAGGATTTGCCCGCAATACCCTGGTCAGCGTCAGCGGCGGCAGCGACAGAACGACTTTTTATTTTTCAGCCGCGCAAAAAGACGAAGGCGGCATTGTGAAGAATACCGGCTACCGCAACAGCAGTCTGCGCTTCAATATTGACCATCACCTTAACGACAATGTCAAGCTCAGCATCAGCACCAACTATATCAATTCCGGAGCAGATCGCAGCCTAACGGGCAACGACAACAAAGGTGTATCCCTTGGCATCGCGCTCTCATCTACACCCAGCTTTGCCGAGTTGCATCCGGACAAGTTTGGAAATTATCCCAACAATCCCTTTGCCTCTTCCAACCCGCTCCAAACGATCGCGCTGATGCGTAACCATGAAGGAGTGAACCGGTTTATCACCGGCATTGGACTGGATGCCATCTTTCAAAAAAGCGCCAGAAGCACTACCCGCTTTGTTGGCAATGCCGGAATAGATTTCTATAACCTGGAGACCAACGTGCTTTTCCCCAGCGTGCTGCAATTCCAGGCCGTCAATAAAGGCACTTCGATCCAGGGCTTTACAAAAAACCTGAATACCAATTTCATAGTATCGCTGGTCAATACTTATTCCCCCTCCGATAAGCTGACCTTCACCACCTCCGCAGGCCTTACGCAGGAAACCGGCGACTACAACAATATTCTTGATATGGCCACTCAGGTCATTTCCGGGCAGTCGAATGTCGATCAGGCCGGGGCGCTAACCGCTACCCAGTTTCGGTCGAAATTTCAGAACAGCGGCATCTTCATCCAGGAAGAAGCCAGCATCCTGCATTCGCTTACACTGACTGCGGGAGTACGTTTTGACCGCTCTTCCAACAACGGCGATGCAGGCAAATACTATGTGTATCCCAAAGGAGGTATTTCCTGGAACCTGACCCGTGCAGGCGTCTTCGATCAGGACGGCTTCTTCTATGACTTTAAGGTTCGGGCCGCCTACGGTCAGGCAAATAATGTTCCCGCCTACGGAAGCAAGTTCACACCGATGGTCGTTTCCAATATCGGCGGTTCACCCGGCGTGTTGATCGGCACACAGGAAGGGCAGCCCGCGATCAAACCGGAACGGCAGACAGAATTTGAAACCGGCATCGATTTCAGCGTGCTGAAAGGCCGGCTGGGATTTATACTGACATACTATAATAAAAACATTTATGACTTCCTGATGCAGCAGCAGCTGCCCTCTTCGTCGGGGTTCAGCACCAGCTGGCTGAATGCCGGTAACCTGCGCAACCAGGGCGTTGAGATCGGGCTGAATGCACTGGCTGTTTCATCAAAAAATGTTACCTGGAATACTTCTGTGAATTTCTGGTTGAACCGTTCGCTGGTCACCAAGCTCACTATCCCGCCGACCCCACAGGGCTCCTTCGGCTATGTGCTGGGCACTTTCCAGATCGAGCAGGGGAAATCGGCTACTCAGATTATCGGGCTCGGCGGCCCCGGAGGCAGCATTAAGAAATGGGGGGATGCTGAACCGGATTTCCAGATGAACACCTACAACGAAATCACGTTTTTTAATAAGTTAAGTCTGCGTTTTCTCCTGCATTTGAAAGCCGGCGGACAAAACGTAAACCTCACGAGCCTGGAAACCGACTTCGGCGGAACGAGCGCGGATTACGACAAGGTCACCAACAAGCTGGGCGTACCCGATGGCGTTTACCGGATCATGTCGATCGGTTCAACCGCAGAACAATTTGTGCAAAACTCGGGTTACCTCAAGCTGCGTGAAATCGGCGTCTATTACCAGTTCAGCAACCTTCCCTGGAACGCCGTAAAAGGCATCCGGCTTGGCGTTTCGCTCAGCAATTTCCTGACAGTAACCAAGTATAAATCGTACGATCCGGAAGTTTCGAATTTCGGTACCGGCTTTTCTACCGGTGTGGATGTAGATCCATACCCGGCCACAAAGCGCGCCGATTTTCATATCACCCTCGACTTCTAAAAAACTGAACGAACTGGTAAACCAAATAAAAACACAAAGATGAAACCCAACATAATTTACAGTCTGATTGCGGCGGCCCTGAGCGTTCTGGTTTTCTCCTGCAAAAAAGACTTTGGCAACCTAAACGGGCCAACGGTGGAAAGCTATCTTGGCAATGCCTCGGCAAGCGATTTGAACAACCTGGTCACCGGTACCGAGTCCGGTATGCGAAATGCCATCGCCTTTTATCTGGACGATGTCAGCACCATTGGCCGCGAGATCTATCATTTCTCCGCCTCCGAACCGCGTTATGTTACCGATCTGCTCGGTGCAGACGCAGGGACCCTAAGCAACAGTAATTTTTATATCACGACGCCCTGGGCAGCCGCCTATCGCGTGGTAAAGAATTGCAACCTGCTGATCGACGCAGCCGGTCACTCCACCCTGATCACCGATAGCGAAAAACACGGATACACCGGTTTCGCAAGAACGATCAAAGCCTACCAGTTGCTGTTGAACCTTAACCTGACAGATTCTAATGGCATACGCCTCGACGTGAGCGATCCCGATCACCTGGGTCCGATTGTTTCCTACGACGATGCACTTACCGGCATACTCGCACAGCTCGACTCCGGAAAAACGGATTTAACAGGGGCCACGATCGACTTTCAGCTTTCGGCCGGCTTTGCCGGGTTCAGCGATGCCGACGGGCTCATTAAATTCAACCGTGCACTGGCCGCCCGCGTGCAGGCTTACCGGGGCCAGTGGGCCGATGTACTGACCGCATTAGGAGAATCCTTTTTCGGTCTCAACAAGCCCTTTAACCTGGGCATTTATCATACTTTCAGCTCTGCATCGGGCGATCAGCTCAATCCGGTCTTTATTCCACAGAACCAGGCGGGCGATATCCGGGTAGCCCATCCTTCTTATGCAACGGATATCCTGAGCGGCGACGACCGCATTTCAAAAACTCCCCTGCGGCAGAATACGGCCTCATTAGCAGGCCTGAGCAGCAACCGGGATGTTTTTGTATATACTTCCAGTACCGACCCGGTTACCCTGATCCGGAATGAAGAACTGATCCTGCTCTACGCTGAAGCCAGTATACAGACCAGCCAGTATCCCGATGCCGTTACGGCGCTCAACGTAATACGCAATGGGCATAATCTGGCTCCTTATGCCGGCGCATTGACTTCAGATGCCCTGATCGATGAAATGCTTTATGAAAGAAGGTATTCCCTGTTTTTCGAAGGCCACCGCTGGGTAGACCTTCGCCGTTATAACCGGTTAAATGAATTACCGATCGATCGGCCGAACGATG
>DASZRP010000010.1:0-11476 GCA_035548895.1 Puia sp.
CGGGTGCCGGAACCGCCAGCCAGAATGATACCTTTCATGAACCTCAGGTTTAAACCGGCGCAAAGTACCCAAAAAAGGGGAGAAATGGACAGAATAGTTGATGACAGATGATAGATGACAGATGACGGTAGCTGGCACGAATTGGGTTTTGTTCATTCACGAATTACTGTCATCCGTCATCTATCATCTGTCATCCCGCTCAGCGCCGTACCAGCAACAGCAAATAATAGATGATGGCCGAGAAAATGGCACTAACGGGAATGGTTAGTATCCAGGCCCAAAGCAGGTTGATGGTGATGCCCCAGCGCACAGCGGAAAGCCGTTTGGTTGCACCAACGCCGATAATCGACCCGGCAATCGTATGGGTCGTGCTTACCGGTATGCCCAGCTTTTCGGTCAGAAAAAGCGTAATGGCGCCGGCAGTCTCTGCGCTTACGCCTTCGAGGGGAGTGACTTTGGTAATGCGCGTGCCCATGGTTTTTACGATCTTCCACCCGCCGCTGAGCGTGCCTAACGCGATCGCCGTAAAACTGGCTAAGGGAACCCAGGTGTTCTGATCTACGAATTCCATGAAGCTGATATCGACGCCCTGCATGTGGTGATAGTAAATAAAGGCGGCCCCGATAATGCCCATCACTTTCTGCGCATCGTTTCCGCCATGTGCCAGGCTCAGCAGGGCCGAAGATAAGAGTTGAAGCCTTCGGAACCAGTTATCTGCCCGGTAAGGGTTTGCCCGCCGGCAGATATTCACGATGCCGACCGTAATCAGCAGCGCGATCACCATGCCGATGAATGGCGCGAGGAATATGAACAGGAATGTCGGAACGACTTTTACGTAGTTGATCACATCCACCCCGTTCTTGCTGATGGCTCCGGCATGGGCCAGGGCAGCGCCGATGAATCCGCCGATCAGGGTATGGGAAGAGCTCGACGGAATTCCAAACCACCAGGTGAGCAGGTTCCAGGCAATGGCGCCGATCAGGCCCGCAAAGATCACTTCGAGGGTAATGAATTCCTTGTGTACGGAGGAGGCGATCGTATTACCGATCTTGAATTCGCCGATCACGTACTTAGAAATAAAAAAGGCTGCGAAGTTGAATAACGCAGCCCAAAGCACGGCCTGAAAAGGGGTAAGCACCTTCGTCGAGACGATGGTGGCAATCGAATTGGCTGCATCGTGGAAGCCGTTGATGAAATCAAAAATCAGGGCAAGAATGATGATTACGACGAGAAAAGACATGCTTTTTTAAATGTGGAAATGTGGAAATGTGGAAATGTGAAAATGTGGAGATGGGCGGATGAGATAATCTTCTTTTCTTTCATTTCCACATCTACATATTTCCACATCTTCACATTTATTAAGAGTATTTGATAATAATGGACTCGATAACATTCCCCGCATCCTCGCATTTGTCGGTCACCACTTCCATTACCTGGTAGATCTCCCGCTTCTTGATCACTTCCTTGGCATCAGGCTCGGTTTCGAATAAGCGGTCGATACTGAGATCGAAGATGTCGTCTGCCTGATTTTCAATGCTGTTGATCTTTACCAGTGCATCGGTGATCTTGCGCATGTCCCGCATATTCCGCAGCTCCCGGACGGCAGCCTGGATCTGGATCGTGGCCTCGTCGATGAGGTCCGCCAGCTTCATGATCCCGGCGTCATGCGGGTTGACCTTATAGAAAATGATCTTTTTGGAAGTAGCATAAATATAATCGCAGATATCGTCGAGCGCGCTGGCTAGGTAGTGAATGTCTTCCCGGTCGAAAGGAGTTATAAAATTCCGGCCCAGCTCCGTAAATATCTTATGCGTCAGGTCGTCATTCACATGTTCCTGATCCTCAACCAATGAGGCGCAGGCCGCGCGCTGGTCGGCATCGGGCTCCTTGACGACCTGCTTCAGCAGCTTCCCCATTTTGGCAACGCCGTCCGCTACTTCTTCAAACAGGGAATAGAAGATCTTATCCTTCGGCATGAAGATCTTCATGATGGAATTCAGGGCCATGATTAGAATTTGGGCAAAATTAAACGGAATCAGCCCCCAAACAGAAAATAACCATTTGGTAATAATTTCTTAACACAGAGTTGATATTGGTTTTGTAATGATTAATAAAAGCGCTTCATAACCGGGACTATCCCCGGCTATTCAAGGTTGGATTATACCGGTCGACTGTCAAAGCGACATATAAGGATATGAACGGTATATGAGCGATATATAAGCGGTATCAAAGCGGTACCAGAGCGATATGATATTTAAAGGAAATAAGGATAAAAATGACCAGATTCTGCCAATTCAGCAGTATAATCCGGGATAAAAAGCTGTGGAGAGCAGCTTAGGCAATTACCCACTCGGGATAACAGAGGTCCAGCTCGGCGGCCGGCTGATTCCGGCTGCAGTACATGAGATGGCTTACTATAGCCTGAGTGGAAAATTCAGATCGCAGCTGTATCCTTTTTCTTTCGCCCATCCATTTTGCAAATGCCTCGGGGGAAAGTTCTTTTAAAGCAGACATTACCGGAACGCCAAGTTTTTTCAACGCTGCGGCATTGCATTGCTGCTCATATTGTCCCTGCACAGGGATAACCAGCATTTTCTTTCTCAGGTAAAGGGCTTCGGCCGGCGTTTCAAATCCCGCGCCTGCAATGATGCTGCGGCAGTTCATCAGGCTTTTCGTAAAACTTTTCCGGTTCACCGGAAGAAATTGAATATTTCCTTTGCGAAGCGGTTGCTTTAATGAGCGGGAGAAGACTTCAAAACGGCTATCAAGCCTGGAGAGCTGCTTTTCTATCTCTTCATCACTGTAAGCCGGCAGGTAGACGGCAGTATGGCCGCAATCGGTGGGATCGGCCTGACGGACAGCCTTGCGTATAACCGGAGGCAGAATGAAATCGTCGTACGATTCAAAATGGAGGCCCAGGTATTGTGTGGCACGTCCAAAATAGGTCAGTATCAATTCTCCTACGCGATCTCTTTTTTCCGGCCGCGGCACTTTAGCCGATTGAAAGCTGGCATGGTGGCCAAAATTGATGGAGGGAATTTTCTTTATGCGGCAGGCGAGTGCGGTAATGAAATCGAAATCGTTAACCACCAGGTCGTACCGGTGAACCGGCAGGTCGCGGGCTTCGCGGAAGACCCGTAAAGGCGCGAGTCCGTATAAGGTTTTTCCAACGGCGATACGCCCGGTGTCGTTATACCTGAAGCAAACTCCCTTGCTGCGATACCTGACATTCGCTTCCATTTCTAACGAACTGTAATCGCCGCTCAGGAATATATCCACTTCCCCGTACTGTTTTAGATAGGGCAAAATTTCCATGGCCCGGCTGATATGACCATTTCCGGTTGCCTGGACGGCATAGAATATTTTCATGACTGTATATTAAAAGTTCACAGAGTTCAGCTGCACGGTCAGCGTGCCCGATACCACATTGAGCACGGGTTTGGTCTCCGGGTCGCCGGCGACGGGAAAGTCCTTCGGGTCGTATTGGAAAATGTTCCAGTCTCCATGACTGTATTCCAGGGCAGTGAGGTTCTCGATCCAATCGCCGGAGTTCAGGTATACTACTTTTCCTTCTTCGGTCTCGATGGTCTTTTTCATCGGTTGGTGAATATGCCCGCAGATGACATAGTCGTATTTCTTCTTGATGGCGAGATCCGAAGCGATCTGCTCCAGATCATTTATTTTGGCGACGGCCTTATTGATGCCCTGCATCACTTTGGCTGAAATGGATACCCGCTCCTGGCCAAAAAAAGTCAGGATCTTATTGACCAGCCGGTTGAACAGGATCAGCAGGCCATAGCCGCTGCTGCCCAGTTTGGCGATCAGCCTGGCGCCGCCGCGGGTGGTATTGTCGAACACATCACCATGGAAGATCCAGACCATGCGGTGATCAATTTCCAGCACCAGCTTATCGGTCAGCGTAAAATTGCCCATGTGGAGATCGGTGTAACGTCTCAGCATTTCATCGTGATTGCCGGTGATATAAAATACCCTGGTGCCTTTCGAAATAAAGTGCATGATCTCTTTGATCACCTGCATATGGCTTGATGGAAAATAGCGTTTGCTGAATTGCCAGCCATCGATGATGTCTCCGTTCAGGATCAGTATGCTGGGTTGAATGCTTCGCAGGTAGTTCAGCAATTCTTTGGCCTTGCAACCGTAAGTGCCCAAATGGATATCGGACAGGATAGCTACATCAAGGGGACGTCTTTGCATTTACAGAGGTTTTTCGAAGGTCCGCACTTTATGTTACCTGCTCATTACGCGGTTATTAACAAATCATCATCTTGTTGTTTGCCCACAGGAGACTGATGATCCGGGGCAACATATAATCTTTCCTTAAGCATTCTTTAACGTTATCTTTAAGCAGCCGTAAGATTTTCACACAAACTGTTACGCAACATGCAAAAAGAAGTCGCAACCCGGATAGCAGATACTATCATCGATCTTTATGCGCATTACGGAGGAGAAGAGTATGCGGGAGAAAAAGTGACGCAGTTAGAGCATATGGTCCAGGCAGCGCAGTTAGCTCGCGCACAGGGCTATCCGGACGAAATTGTACTCGCGGCCTTTTTGCACGATATCGGGCATATTGCAGAGAAGCTGACCGACAGTAACGGGATGGAAGGATATGGAATAAAGGATCACGAAGCCATCGGGGCAAAGTTTCTGGAAGACCACGGTTTTTCTTTTAAGATCTGCAGGCTGGTCGGCTCGCATGTGGATGCCAAGCGCTATCTCACCAGGCGCGCTTCCGGTTACTACGATCAGCTTTCAGAGGCCAGCAGGCGCACGCTCGAATTTCAGGGCGGCCGGATGTCGGAAGAAGAAGCGGATATTTTCGAGGAAGACCCGATGTTCCGGGAAATCATCCAGATGCGGCGCTGGGACGAGGCGGCCAAAGTGGAGCATCAACCTGTCCCGGACCTGGGCATTTTCAGAAAAATGATCATCGAACACCTGGAATCACAGCCCGGCTGATACACATCAAATTCATCGCATGCCCCAGGGAATAACAGGCAGCAGTACACGCAGTACAAAGACCGTGGCCTTATACGCAGCTGTCATCAGTTTTTTAACTTATGCCACGGTATATGGATTCAGAAAAGGGTTTACAGTCTGCAGCTTCGAAGGCATTTCCTATGCGGGGATCAGCTACAAGGTTTGGCTGGTCATTGCCCAGGTGTTCGGTTATGCCTGCAGCAAATTCTATGGCATCCGGTTCATCTCGGAAATGAAAAAGATCGGCCGGGGAAAGCTGATCCTGCTGCTGACGGGCATTTCCTGGCTCGGCCTCCTGCTCTTTGCCCTGGTGCCGGCGCCCTGGAATATTCCCTTCATGCTGGTGAATGGTTTTCCGTTGGGCATTATCTGGGGCGTGGTATTCTCTTATGTTGAAGGCCGCCAGGCAACAGACTTTATCGGCGCGGCGCTTTCAGTCAGCTTTATTTTTTCTTCCGGATTTGTGAAGTCGGTCGCTGAGTTCATGCGCATACACTTTGCTGTCAGTGAATACTGGGTCCCCTTCGTTACCGGGTTGGTATTTGCCCTCCCGCTCGTCTTATTTGTCTATTTGCTCGAGCGAACGCCGCCGCCGACCGAAGAGGATAAAAAGCTGCGAACCGACAGGCCACCTATGCCGGCGGAGAAGCGCCGGGAGTTTGTGCGGATGTTTCTGCCCGGACTGATCGCGGCTTTGTCGATCTATGTATTTGCGACCCTGTTCCGGGATATACGCGATAATTTCATAGCCGATATGTGGCGCGAGAACGGTTACGGCGATCAGCCGGCCGTGTTCACCCAAACAGAAACTCCGGTCACCCTTATTCTGCTGTTGCTGATGAGCAGCATGATCCTCGTTAAAAACAATATCAGGGCATTGGTTTATACCCATTACATCATCATTGCCGGGTTTTTACTAACGGGCGGGGCCAGCCTCCTTTTTTTATATGGGGAGATGTCTGCTTTCTGGTGGCTTACCCTCGTAGGGCTTGGTCTGTACACCGCTTATATTCCTTTCAACTGCATATTCTTCGAGCGACTGATCGCCAGCTTTAAATTTCCCGGAAATGTTGGCTTCCTGATCTATGTCGCCGACTCCTTTGGTTACTTCGGCAGCATGGGCGTGCTCGTGAGCAAGGAAATATTGAAGATCAAAATGCAGTGGACCAGCTTCTATTCTCACGGCGTGGTGTGGCTGTCGGTGCTCGGCGTGGGCGGCGCAATTCTTTCGCTGGTTTATTTCGCCGGGAAATATAAGAAGCAGGTGGTTTCTGAACCGGTACCGAATGAGTTGGCCGGTGCCACGGGCAGTTAAAATAATCTGAGTATAAAAGAGGAGAGAAGCGCTTAATCCTTTCTGGCTTCAAGCGTGAAGCCGATGGAAGTTCCTACATCGGGTGTGCTGCGGGCATGAATGGCTTGTCCGTGTGCTTCGATAATATGCTTGCAGATCGCCAGGCCGAGACCGCTTCCTCCCTTGTCGCGGCTGCGGGCGGCGTCCGTACGGTAAAACCGTTCGAAGATGCGATGGATATGATCCTCTTCAATGCCGATGCCGTCGTCGGTGATCTCGATCAGCACGTGCCTGCCGTCGGTATTGTAAATGCTGGCCGTGATATTTCCGTTGAGCTTGCCATATTTGCATGCATTCTCTACCAGGTTCAGCAAAACCATTCTGATCTTCTCCTTGTCGGCAAATACGGTGATCGGCGTTTCACATCCTTTCTTGATCACGGTATGGAGATTTTTGTCGGCCATATTGATGGAAAGCGACTCAAATACTTCCCGGATCAGGTCCTGGACAACGAAATTCTGCTTGAGCAGAAGCTGGTCGCCCCGTTCTAATTTGGATATCTCGTCGAGATCGCTCACGAGGTTCACCAGTCGCTCCACATTCCGTTCGGTATTTTCCAGAAAGCGCTTGCGCACGGTGAGGTCGTCCATCGCCCCGTTGAGAAGCGTATCCACATAGCCCTGGATCGCAAAAATGGGTGTCTTGAATTCGTGCGACAGGTTCTGGAGGAATTCCTTTCGGAAGGCCTCGTTCTTGCGCAGCGATTCGATCTCCTCCGTCTGTTTTGCACCCCATCGCTCTACGTCGAGGCGCACTTCGTCAATGCTTTTACGGGGAAGGATATACTTGAAATACACTTCTTCTTTTCGGGTCGCCTTCGTTTCGTAAATGAATTTATAGATCAGTTTGATCTTGCGATATATGAACCGTTCCAGGGTGAACTGGATCAGGAAATAGCTGCCGGCGAACAGGATCAGCAAAGCGGCAAGCCCGTATTTCCAGCTGGAAGACATTAAAAAGATGCCAAAGGCAACCGGTACGGCTAGTACGATCGCGGTGAAGGCCGAGAGTTGTTTAGGAGAAAGATTCTGGGAACTGAGCATGGTTTAATTGACAAACTTATAACCGACCCCCTTCACCGTGCTGATGCAGTCCAGTCCGAGCTTCTGGCGGATTTTCCGGATATGCACATCGATGGTCCGGTCACCTACAATAACATCGTTGCCCCAGACCTGGTTCAGGATCTCGTTCCGCAAAAATACCCTTCCCGGGCGGGAGGCCAGCAGGTGCAGGAGCTCGAATTCTTTTTTGGCCAGAACCACCTGGCGATCGTCGACGGTAACCTCGAATTTGGACGGATCGATGGTCAGATTGCCTCTTTTCAGCAGGGTTTCCGAAGATTCCTTGCTGGACCGGCGAAGCAGGGCGGCAACCCGGCTGATCAGCACTTTCGGGCTGATGGGCTTGGTCACATAGTCGTCGGCCCCGCTTTCCAATCCCTTTACCTGGAAACCCTCGTCATTGAGTGCGGTGAGCATCAGGATCAGGGTTTCATGGAACATAGGCTGGGACCGGAGGATCTCGCAGACTTCCATACCGCTTTTCTTGGGCATCATAATATCAAGGATAATCAGGTCCGGGCGCGTCGATTTTGCCTTCAGGAGGGCGTCGTCGCCATCTTTTGCTGTTATTACATCGTATCCCTCGCGAATCAGGTTGTACCGGAGAACTTCCAGAATATCGGGCTCATCGTCAGCTACCAGAATTTTCCTGCCTTTAGCATCCATTAACATGAAATTTACGCAAACCTAATAGAAATATAGCGTCAGCTCGGCCCGGGGGTCCAAGTTTACAATTTTTTAATACCCTGAAACCCGGCCTAACGTGCAGGATTCAACGCGAAATGCAGTCCATGCCTCACGGGGTCAAAGACACAACCACTTTACAATCAACCGTAAACCATTCCGTCAACCGTTCACCGCCTGCCGTCTACCATGTTGCGTTTACCGGAAATGGCTGTATTTTTGTTTGAGCTGTTCTGCAGCCCCGCTATGCATATATTTATTCGTCTTGCTGTTTGCTCCGTATCGATTCTTCCCGTTGCAAAATCAATGGGACAGACCGCCAGGCCCCCGTTTAAAATTCAGCAGGAACGAAGGCTTTGGCACGACAATATTGACCGGGAGCAAAAAAAGCTGCTTGCCCTCGATGGCAAGGCAGATACCGCCATCCAGGTATCCAAGGACGACAATGTAAATTTGGAAATCGCTGATGTGATGATCCGGCAGGTGGATCAGTTACAGGAAAGCATCGAGCTCGACTCCACCCTGAGCCCGCAGATGAAGATCAAAAACCTGCGTTCATTAGAATCCATGCTGAAAGGGTATAACAGCCATTACCGGCGGAAGGATTTCCCTCCCTCCATGGCGCCCGCCCTGTTCAACGCGTTTACAAACGCCATGGAGCTCGACCGCCATAACAAAAGCATAGAACCCGTTATTGCTGAAAACAGCTATGGCGTGGGGACCATTTTGGTGGATTGCTTCCTGCTGCCCACAGAAAATATCGGGGTGAAGCCCTCGCGTGTCCTGCTGCTTGAGAAATTCTGCGAGTTGCATCCGGATCAGATTTTCACCGTGCTCAGCAGCAATCCCTTCCTTCCTTTTGCCGACAGTCTCATCATCGTCGGCGGCCGGCACAATATTGCCAAACTCTACGACTATGCGTCTGGCAGTTCGGTGCTTGCAGGCCATATCCGCAATAGCCCGGATTCCCTGATCAATCTTGTAGGTAAAATTGCCTCGAGCAAGAGCGGTCAGCTTTATCTGCCCTTCCTGGATAACCTCATGCATCACAGGATATCCTTTGAAGAGATTGACCGGGTAAAGAACGATAACCTGAATTATTATAAGCTGCTGGTGAAAACCAGGCTGGACTACGTGGAGCGCATGCTGCCGCCGCAGAATGACACTGCCCTCGAAATGAATGCGCTGACCCGCATGCTGGAAAGTAAGGGCAAAGATGTATTTGTGCGCGAGATCAACGCCCTTCACGATAAGCCGGCCTCGGTTCGGTTCAAGATACTGGATCAGCTTACGCCCGCCGAATTATACTACCTCATCGTATTAAGCGAGGATGAGATCTATACCTCGAGTTATCTCGGCGTATACGATCGCATTTTCCAGCGAATGAGTACACCGCGCGGCGACAGCCTCATCATGGAAATGCACGGCGACTATTTCCGGAAGTTTATCAAGATGGCGGCTGCTTACAATAAGCTGGACCATTTTCTGGGCACAATGGATAAGAACAATGCGGCGACGATTATGAAGGCATTTATTATCGGGCTTGAGCGCACCAATGAAGAAGATGCGGTGGACGTGGCCGATTCCTACAGCAGCATATTCGACAAAAATCCGCCGTTGGCCGCTTTTGTGCTGAACGAAGTGAAATGGAACTACAAGCGCAATCTGCTCAACAACGATAAGAAAGGAATAGTCATCTACCACCTGCTCGACGCCCTGTTTGAATCTGCCGATACGGCAAACCACATGGACCTTTCCGCTCAGCTCGGCATTCCGCCGGTGTATAGTATCGACTATAACTCCCTGACAGACGATAGCGGCCGGGTTATCCAGCAGGTATTTTTCTATGGGGATGAAGACAAAGACGGCCAGCATTCCTTCGACGATTTTATGAAGCTGTTTACAAAAAAGACGGAATGGAAGGTAACGATGAACCCAACCAAGGAATGGGTTACTATCCAATCGGTGAAGGGCAGGCCGGTTTGGATTTTCGCCAACCGTCCCCTGTTTGGCGAAGATGATCCGGATGACAAGGCGCAGCATCACCTGGATGATTATTTGTACGACAACAAGCTTAAGCCTACTATTTACATTCACCGCGGTCATAGTTATCATGTCCGTTATACCCTGCAGCAGATCCAGGCTTCCGCAAAAATTGTGGTGCTGGGCTCCTGTGGCGGATATAACAACCTCAGCGAAGTGCTCAGCATCAGCAGCGATGCCCATATCATTTCCTCCAAGCAGGTAGGAACAAAAACGGTGAATGAACCGATACTGCAGGCCATCAACAATGAGTTGCTGGAAGGCAATAATATCGACTGGCTGCCCATGTGGAAAGACCTGGCAGAGAAATTCCAGAAAGATCCAGTCGCCCGCGAACGTTTCGACGACTATATTCCTCCCTACAAAAACCTCGGCGCCATCTTCATCAAAGCTTATCGCAAGGCAATGGGAGAGGATGAGTAAACTGTCATCTGTCATCTATCATCTGTCATCTATTCCCACTATTTTTGCACTTTAGATTCATTAATGCCATCAGCGAAGAAGAAGATTTTTGATTTTGGACTGCTGCGTCGGGTGTTGGGTTATGCTTCCCCTTACAGGCGATGGTTATATTGGTCGATTATTCTTTCGATTTTCCTGGCAATCATTTCTCCGCTACGGCCCTATCTCATCCAGTACACGGTGAATCATTATATCCGCGGGGGGCTTGCCGGCAATCTCTTCTGGAAAGAAAGGATGATCCGGATGATCGTGTATATCACGATACTGCAAATCGGACTGCTGCTGGTGGAAACAGCATTTCGCTTTCTCTTTTCCTTCCTTACGGCCTGGTTGGGGCAGACGGTGGTGAAGGATCTTCGTGTTGCTGTGTATAAGAAAATACTGGGACTCAACTTGTCGCAATACGACAAAACCCCCATTGGAACACTCACCACGCGTACCATCAACGATATAGAGGCGATCAATGATATTTTTTCGGAAGGGTTCATCCCCATCATATCCGACCTGCTTTCTATTTTTTCTATCCTGCTGTTCATGTTTTATTCTAACTGGCAACTTACCCTGGTTTGCCTGATCCCCTTTCCTTTGCTGATCCTCGCCACCTATTTTTTTAAGGAGGCAGTAAATAAATCCTTTATCCGTGTGCGGAATGCCGTGGCCGCGCTGAATGCCTTCGTGCAGGAACATATCACGGGCATGCAGATCGTTCAGGCATTTGCGGCTGAAGACCAGGAATTTAAGCGGTTCGTAAAGATCAATACCGAGCATCGTAACGCCAATATCAGGGCCATATTCGCTTATTCGGTATTCTTTCCCGTGGTGGAAATCGTGCTGGCCGTTTCAACCGGATTGTTAGTATGGTGGGGAGCCC
>DASZRP010000011.1:0-10731 GCA_035548895.1 Puia sp.
GATTTACTTACGGGCAAAAGCATGTCTTACTCCTGCGATCCGCATCCGATGAACCGGACCGGTGATGCGAAGGGTGCTCTGGTAGGGGGCAACCTTACCCTGCTGGCCCATGGGGTGGGTAGCTCTTCGGCCATTAAAACCAGTCACAACCTGCTTTTCATCGAAGACATCGGAGAGTACCTCTATAATATCGATCGCATGCTCTATCAGTTGAAGCGTGCGGAGAAACTGCATAAGCCCGCGGGACTGATCGTCGGGAGCTTCACCGATTGCAAGGATACCGAACGCCCCTTTGGCAAGAACGCTTATGAAATTATCCGGGATGTAGTCGCTGAATTCGATTATCCTGTCTGCTTTGGATTTCCGGTAGGCCATGCTACCGATAACTATGCGCTGAAATGCGGCATGGAGCATCGCCTGAAGATAGAGCGGAACCGGGTATCGCTGAAAGAACTCAGGCATTGAATGCTCGTAAATCAAATCGAAAAAGCATTCCCCAATTTACTCATCAGCATAATTGATTAATTTTACGGTTCAATAGGATTAATCTATTCATGACCTTTACCCAGCTGGAATATATTCTCGCTATCGATGCCCATCGCCATTTTGCTAATGCGGCGGAGGCCTGTTTTGTAACGCAGCCCACGCTCAGCATGCAGGTGCAGAAGCTGGAAGATAACCTCGGGGTCAAGATTTTTGACCGTACGCATTCGCCCGTCGTGCCGACAGAAGCAGGCAAGCAGATCATCGAGCAGGCAAAAAAGATCCTCCTGGAAAAGGATCGCATTTCAGAGATCATCACCCGGAGGAAGGGCCTGCTGCAGGGAGAGCTGCGCATTGGCATCCTGCCCACCCTGGCGCCATACCTACTGCCGCTTTTCGTGCAGTCGTTCACCAAAAAATATTCCGGGGTAAAGCTGGTCGTTTTCGAAAAGACAACCGACAACCTGATCCAGTCGCTGCGCGATTCAGCGCTGGATGTCGGCATCCTGGTCACGCCGCTCAACGAAAAAGGCATAAGGGAAGAAGTATTGTTCTACGAAGAGTTGCTGGTCTATGTGTCGGAAAACAACCGGCTTTACCAGAAGCAATACGTGTTGGCGAAAGACATTGATCCCAATAAATTGTGGTTGCTCGAAGAGGGTCATTGCTTCCGCTCGCAGATGATCAACCTCTGCGAATTATTTAAAGCGACGCGGCATGAAAGCCATTTTGATTATGAAGCAGGCAGCTTTGAAACCCTGCGCCGTATGGTGGAGATGAACGATGGCGTTACTGTATTGCCCGAACTGGCGACGCTCGATTTCACCAGGCGGCAGCAGGGCCTGATCCGTCATTTCCGAAAGCCGGCGCCCATGCGGGAAGTCAGCCTCGTCGTACAGCGCGATTTTGTGAAAGAGCGGCTGGTCCGGGCATTGAAAGAGGAAATACTCGATGCCATACCGGAGAAGATCCGGAAGAATAAAGACACGCATGTCGTACCTTTGTGATCATGAGTCGTGTCCGACAGCTCCTCCTTTCCGTTCTGGGTGAAAAACGATATCTCCGGCTGCTGGCTTTTTCTTTTCAGCAACTCTACAAGACAGGGCGTCTTGGTCTTGAATACCAGGATATTTATTTCCTGAAGCGCCTGGTCCGTCCCGGCGACTACTGCATTGATATCGGCGCCCATCTTGGTTATTTCACCTTAGAGCTGAGCCGGCTCGTGGGGAATAACGGTCGCGTATATGCCATTGAACCGATGACCAAATTCTACCAAACCCTGTCTTATTTGCTCAAAAGATATAAAGCGGATAATGTCACCCTCGAACAGTATGCCATGGGGGCGCCGGGCGATTTCGTCGAGATGGGAATTCCCCGCGTGAACCGGGTAAAAAAGTTTGCCTACGCCCGGGCCGTGGAGTTCAGCACATTCATGGAGTATGTGGAATCGGAGAAAGTAAAGAATATCCGTGGCGACCTCCACTTTGCCCCGCTTCCGCGCTTAGACTTCATCAAATGCGATGTGGAAGGACTTGAACTGTCGGTCTTCAGCGGATTCCGGGAACTCATCGGAAAGTACAAACCCGTTATTCTGTGCGAGCTCGGCGATCCGAAGGAGCGGATTAAACTGCTCGACCTGCTGAAACCTTTCGGATACCAGTTATTCCATTTAGACAACAAAGAGCTAAAGCCGTTGGATACAGAGAGCGAGATACACACGGTGTCGCATAATCATTATTTTCTGCCAGCACATAAAAGATGACAGATGATAGATGACTGATGACAGTTAATTGGCTTCCTGTCATCTGCCAACTGTCATCTGTCATCTACTCCCCGATTCTCCTCAAATTCAGATCAGGCAGGGGCGAAACGATCAGCGGGAATTTTTCGATGGTCACATTGGAGGGGTCGAGACCGAAGCCGCGTTCTTCGGAAAGGCTTACTTCTTTCAGCCAGAAATAGAGTTTCATCACGATCCTTTCGAGGAAGGGAAGTTCGTTGTCCTGGCTGAGGTATTTTTCCATCACGATGATCTGGAAATCGCCGATCACATTATTGCGTTCCAGCGATTCATACCGGCTGGTGATATTCACCTCCCGGTTCTTCACCAGGTCTTCCACCACCTTCCGGAACATGAGATTGATTTTCGGTTCAATCCGGAACCCCAGGCGGAACTCCACGCGGATGATATCGTTGGGAATGATATGGTCTACCGAATACTCGGTCGTGTACGGATCGTCCAGCGTATCGATATGGACGAACCAGTAAATATCGGCGCGTTTGGGCTTCCGGTTCAATATGGAATAGATGATCTTATGCTCTATTTCCTTCGGATTGTTCGCGCTGGTCATATACACCAGGTGGGTCGCAAATTTTGGAACCGTTCTGTCATTACTGAGCTCCTGTATCTGCGGCAGGTAGTTCTCCATGCGCACAAACTCCACATAGCGGTTCTTGATCTTCCGGGAACGGAACCAGACATACATGATCATGAAGAGCCAGCCGCCGACGATGAGGGTAACAAAACCACCATGCGGGAATTTCTCCAGATTGGCGAATAAGAAACTGAATTCGATTACCAGATAAACGGCCAGATATAAATAAATAAAGCCGGAAGATACGCGCCGCGAGATCAGGAAATTAGCAAACAGGATGGAAGTCGCCAGCATGCAAAGCGTGATCGCCAGACCATAGGCCGCTTCCATATGCGCAGAGGATTTAAAATAGATGGTAATGCCGCAACAGCCAATGAAGAGCATGAAATTAATGGCCGGGATATATAGCTGTCCCTTGAGCTCGGTCGGATAGCTGATCCTGAATTTAGGCCAGAGGTTGAGTCGCATCGCTTCACTGATCAGGGTAAAGGACCCGCTAATCAGCGCCTGGCTGGCAATAATGGCCGCGGCCGTAGCGATAAGTATGCCGGGAATCAGGAACCAGGTTGGCATGATGCTGTAAAATACGTTGCTGTTGGCTGTATTGAAAACCTGGTCCATATGCGTGTGCAGAAGCCAGGCGCCTTGGCCGAGATAGCTGAGTATCAGGCAGGTCTTCACATATATCCAGGACACCCGGATATTGCTTTTGCCCACATGCCCCAGATCAGAATAAAGCGCTTCGGCCCCGGTGGTACAAAGAAAAACGCCTCCCAGGAGCCAGAATCCCTTGGGATAGACCGTGAGCAGCTTGATGGCATAATAGGGACTCAGGGCTTTGAATATCCCCAGGTCATCCAGCAGGTGGCTGCTGCCGATCCCGGCCATCATGGCGAACCAGATAAACATGATCGGGCCGAAGAGCTTTCCGATGGACTGAGTGCCGAACTGCTGCAAAAAAAACAATACTACCATGATACCGATCACGATGTATACGATGGTTTCCTGGGGTATATATCCCAGCATGGGCAACTGTCGCAAGCCTTCAATGGCGGAGGTAACGGAAATAGGGGGGGTGATCATCCCGTCGGCCAGCAGAGCGGCGCCTCCGATCATGGCCGGAAGCACGAGCCAGCGTTTTTGCCGCCGTACCAGGGCATAAAGGGAAAAAATGCCGCCCTCCCCCTTGTTATCGGCATTTAGCGTAAGCCAGACATATTTAACGGTGGTCTGCAGGGTGAGAGTCCAGATGATGCAGGAAAGGCTGCCCAGGATAAGTAATTCGGAAATGACCTTGCCATTAATGATCGCATTTAATACGTAGAGCGGTGAGGTACCGATATCTCCGTAAATAATACCTAAAGCAATAATCAGGGTGGCGAGCGTGACCTTGTTGATTTGTTTGCTCACAAAGTGTAAGTGTTATATGACAGGTTTTATATAGGACGAATTTTTCAAGGGCAAACAACAAGTGGTCTTGGGCGACGGCACAAAGATATAGGGAATAGGATGAATTATACGGACGAAATTAACAGATTCTGAACGGAGTTTTGAGTAACTTACCACCCGTACCATGCGTATTTCAAGCGATTCAACTATGAAATTTCGATTCTTTGTCCTGCTCCTGATCCTGCCCGTGCTGCTCCAGGCTCAACACATTCAATATAGTGAGCCGGAGCAGGACGATTCCCGTCGCACCAACTTCGAAATCATAGGTAAGATCTCCGGAAACATCCTGATTTTTAAGAATAACCACAACAATAACGCGTTGTCGGTATACAACGGCGACATGAAGCTGCAGCAACGCGTGCCTTTGAACTTTCTGCCCGAACGGTATACCAATATCGAATTCGTTCAATACCCCGAGTTCTGCTACATGCTCTACGAGTACGAAAAGAAGGGCATCGTCCACTTCTCGGCGGTCAAGATCGATGGCGCCGGAAGGTTGATGAGCGATCCGGTAGACCTCGATACTACCCAGGTCGGCTCGTTAAACAATAATAAGATCTATACGGTCGCGGTCAGCGAGAACAAACAAAACCTGATGATCCTGAAGATCAACAGTAAGAACCCGCACCTTTTCGTGTTCACCAGTTTTCTCTTTAACCAGAACCTGGAGCTGCAGGACCGTCACCGGATCAATATGGACCTGTCGGACCGGAATACGCAGTTCAGCAATTTTGCCCTGGACGACGAAGGGCAGCTGGTATTTACCCGTTTTATCACCAGCAACGGCGAATATGTCTCCAAGGCTGCTCTGGTCATGAAGGCCGCCCGTGCAGACACTTTTGCCATCCGCGACCTGGGAGCCGGCGACCGGGTGCTGGATGAGCTCCTGCTGAAGATCGACAACCCGAACCGGCGCTATCTGGTTTCCGCATTTTATTATAAACAGCGAAGGGGAAATATCGAAGGCTTGTACACCGTGATCTGGGACAAGGAAACGGACAGCCGGTTTAAGGAAAGTCTTACCATTTTCAACGACGAGCTCCGCGCCCTTGCCAAGAGTTCGGAATCCAACCTTAAAATGGCATTCAACGATTTCTTTCTGAAACATATCATCGCCAAAAGGGATGGCGGTTACCTGGTGGTCAGCGAGTCTAATTATACCACTACGCGCGGGTCTGCGTTTAATCGCTGGGATTATATGTACGGTTCACCCTACATGGACTATTCCTCTCCCTTCTACAATCCCTATTCCCCCTGGAACCGTTACGGCACGATGGGAAATATCAACCGCTATAATTCAGAAAACATCATGGTGCTCTCGTTCGATAAGAACAGCAACCTGGAATGGAGCAATGTGATTCCCAAAACCCAGTTCGACGATGAGGGTAATACCACCATTTCACACCAGATGCTGATTACCGGCGGAGCCCTGCATTTTCTTTACAACCAGTACGAACGAAGGACCGTCCTGCTGACCGATCAAAGCATTTCACGCGATGGCAAGCTGACCCATTATCCCACCCTGCACAACCTCGATAAGGGGTATGAGTTCATGCCGAGGTACGGAAAACAGGTCACCGCCAATTCAACCATTATCCCCTGCCAGTATAAGGCCTATCTTTGTTTCGCTAAAATTGATTTTTAAACCCAAACCGTCGATCGGCAATCGCGAACCAAGGTGATCGGTATTTTTAAACAAAAGGCGCCTACCAATGCCTTCTTGCTTTTTCTGTATGCCCTGGTGCTGAAGTTTTCAATCTTTCTTCACCCTTACCTGCCTGTGCTGCATGCGGAAGACAATTACCTGTACCGGTATCTGCTTACCGGTCTGGAGTCGCTGTTAGGGCATCGGGCCTTGCCGTTCTCCATCCTCAGTTTTATCCTGCTCTTTTCGCAGGCCACCCTGTTGAACAGTATTTGCAACTATTATAAGCTCTTCCCAAAAGCTAATTACCTGCCGGGGATGTGCTATATCCTGATCACCTCGCTACTGCCTGACTGGGGGCATTTCTCCGCGCCGCTGTTAGCGAATTCCATCATCATCTGGACCTGGTACCGGATGATGGGCTTATACAACACGAATTCGCCGGTGGCCTCCATATTCAATATCGGGTTGCAGATCGGACTGGCCACCCTCCTCTACATGCCGGCGATCAGTTTCCTCGTGCTTCTGCTCTTTGCCCTGCTCATCATGCGGCCCTTCCGGGTGCAGGAATGGTTTATCGGCTTTGTGGGATTCACAACTCCTTATTATTTTTTGATCCTGGTACTTTATTTCGTGCACCAGCTCAACTGGAAAAACCTGGTCCCGCATATCCAATTCGTTTTGCCGCCCATACCCACTTCTGTCTGGATTACGGCAGGCCTTGCGCTTCTGCTCATTCCCTTCGTCATCGGAGGCGTTTTTGTTCAGCGCAACCTGAATAAAATGCTGATCCATGTGCGCAAGAGCTGGAGCCTGCTGCTGGTATTTCTTA
Organism: Puia sp.; assembly: GCA_035548895.1. Lineage (GTDB taxonomy): Bacteria > Bacteroidota > Bacteroidia > Chitinophagales > Chitinophagaceae > Puia. Next base: position 6,785 of record DASZRP010000011.1, read on the forward strand.
TTGCCGCCGTGCTGCTGATCCTGATCAACAAGGCGGACTCCTACGAAAACTGGATCACCACCGCCGTGCCATTCGCCTTGTTTCATTCGGCCGCTTATTACTATCCCGTCAAAAAATTCCCGCCGCTTGTTTTGCACTGGGCCAGTTTCGCCGTAGCCATCATCGTCAACTACCTGCTGTAGTGTTGCAAGATGACAGTTGGCAGATGACAGATGACAGACTTTCTGTGAAACGGGCTAATTGTAAATTAACCGGCTGATCCACAAAAACCCTGTCATCTGCCAACTGTCATCTCCTTAAAACCACTTTCCCCAATGCCGGGAAACAACTACCTTTAGGGGGTAAATAGAGCGTATGAAATTCGGGGTTATCGTATTTCCGGGATCCAATTGCGACAGGGACATGCAGTTCGCCCTGCAGGACGATCTGGGCTATGAAGTAATTATGCTATGGCATAAGGACCGGGACCTCAGTATGTTCTCGACGGAAGACTGCATCGTGCTTCCGGGCGGCTTTTCCTACGGCGACTATCTGCGCTGCGGCGCCATCGCCCGGTTCAGCCCCATGATGCAATCGGTTGTCCGCTTTGCAGGCAACGGAGGTCTGGTGCTTGGTGTGTGCAACGGCTTTCAGATCCTCTGCGAATCCCACCTGCTGCCAGGAGTACTGCTTCGCAATGCTAACCAGCAATTCATCAGCAAGAATGTATATCTCAGCCAACCCCAGGGCCGCCCGTTGAAAATACCGGTAGCGCATGGAGAAGGCCGTTATTTCGCCGACGAGAAAACGCTGGACCAGCTTGAATCCAACGGCCAGGTGCTCTGGAAATACTGTGACGAAAAAGGAAATATCACCCCGGAAGCCAATGTGAACGGAAGTATCCGAAGCATCGCCGGTATATGCAATAAAGAAAGGAATGTGATCGGGCTGATGCCCCACCCGGAAAGAGCGGTTTCCGAATACCTCGGCAATACGGACGGACGCATCCTGATGGAACAGATCCTGAAGACCACCAAGACGGCCGTTGCCAACAGGCAGCCGGCCCTGGCGAATATTTAGAACAGAAAACTTATGCCCGCACGGACGACCGGCGTAATCCTTCTCTTATTCCTGTCCTTCTTCCAACTGCATGCGCAGGATAGTACGGCTGTGCAATGGCAGGTCTCCTCAACAAAATCGGGCGACCAATATCAACTCATCTTTAAGGCGACCGTTAAATCGGGCTGGCAATTATATGGCCCCGACCAGGACATCAGCGGGACGCCTTCCATGGTGCTGGCCTTTTCCGACAGCTCGATCCGCGGTATACCGCCTTTCCGGGCTACGGGTGAACCGAAAAATGTCGCTGTGCCCTTGTTTGACAATGCCCGGTTCAATCTTTATCAGCAGCCGGCAGGGTTCAGTCTTCCCCTGACCATACCGGGCCAGGCGCCCGCACAACTGCTTGGTACGCTGAATTTCTTTTACGGCAGGGGGGATGAATTTTATTCCGGCAGCTATGCCTTTACCGTTCCACTGGAAGGCGGTGTTTCAAAAGCGGCCCGTATCAGAATACCCGGTCTCGATATCAAAAATCCGGTGAACCGATGTGGCGACACCGGCACGGCGGGCAAGAGTTTATGGGGTATTTTTCTTCTGGGACTGATCGGCGGCTTTATTGCCCTGCTTACGCCCTGCGTGTTTCCACTGATCCCGCTCACGGTTTCTTTCTTCACCAAGAAAGCCGGCAACCAGCGCAAAGGTGTGGGACAGGCCCTGCTCTACGGGTTTTTTATCTTCTTCATCTATATCCTGCTCAGCCTGCCCTTTCACCTGCTCGATCATACCGATCCGGAAGTGTTGAACAATATATCGACGAATGTCTGGCTCAACCTGGCCTTCTTCGTGATCTTTGTGGTCTTTGCCATTTCCTTTTTCGGTTACTTCGAGATCACCCTGCCAGGGGGTATGGCTAATTCCGTCAGCAGCAAATCAGGCAGCAGCAGCCTGGCCGGCATATTTTTCATGGCGCTTACACTGGCTATCGTTTCCTTCTCCTGTACCGGACCGATACTCGGCACCCTGTTGGCCGGCGCGCTCACCAATAACGGCGGGGCTACCCAGCTCAGCTTCGGCATGGGCGGTTTTGGCCTCGGCCTCGCACTACCTTTTGCCTTATTTGCGCTGTTTCCCGGATGGCTGCATTCTTTGCCAAAGTCCGGCGGATGGCTGGGATCGGTGAAAGTGGTGCTCGGTTTCCTGGAACTGGCCATGGCCGTGAAATTTCTTTCCAACGCCGACCTCGTACAGCAGTGGGGGCTGGTACGCCGCGAAATCTTTATCGGGTTCTGGGTCCTGATCGGCATCCTGCTGCTCCTGTACCTCTTCGGTAAGATCCGCTTTCCGCACGATAGCCCGGTTCAGCGGTTCAGTCCGACACGGATCGCTTTTATCGTCCTCTTTGGCCTGTTCACCCTCTACCTGATCCCGGGCCTTACCAATACGCGGGCCGCCAACCTCACGCTGATCAGCGGGTTTCCGCCGCCGCTCTGTTACTCGCTATATAAAAACCCGGTGAACTGTGAAAAGGGGGTTGAACCGCTGCGGGACTACGACGAGGCGCTGGCGCTGGCCAGGAAGGAACATAAGCCTTTGCTGATCGACTTTACCGGCTGGGCTTGTGTGAATTGTCGCCGCATGGAGGAAAATGTATGGACCGACAATGAGGTGAGGACCCTGATGAAGGATTCTTTTATTGTTGTGTCGCTTTATGTGGACGAACGAAAGCTACTGCCTGCCAACCAGCAGATGAGCTATACCACGAAAGATGGATCAGAGAAAAAGATCGTAACGGTAGGCGATAAATGGGCCACTTTCCAGGCGGAGAACTTCAACGCCGTGCAGCAACCCCAATATGCTATGATCGGTTCATCCGAACAACTGCTCGCCTTTACCAAGGGCTATACGCCCAAGCCTGCCGACTTTGCCGCCTGGCTTAAATGCGGATTGCAGGCTTTTAAATAGATGACGGATGACAGATGACTGTTGACAGTAAAAACCCTGTCATCTGTCATCTGCCATCTGTCATCTAAAATGTAAAGATTGAACTATAGTGCAATTTTCTTTTCCGCCATCATTTTACGAAGATTGATCAGTCCATACCGCATGCGGCCCAGGGCCGTATTGATGCTGCAGTTGGTTAAAGAAGCAATCTCCTTAAAGCTCAGGTCGGCATAGTGACGCAGGATGATGACTTCGCGCTGATCGTCCGGCAGCAGATCCAGCATCCGTCGTACACGGTCATGGCTCTGTTTTTTCATGATCCTGACATCGGCGCCATCTTCCGTGAAGTTGATGACTTCGAAAATGTCGCGGTCGTCGCTGGTGCGAATGGTCGGCGTCCTCTTCACCTTCCGGAAATGGTCTACACAGAGGTTATGCGCAATGCGCATTGCCCAGGGAAGGAACTTGCCTTCTTCCGTGTAACGGCCACCGCGGATGGTGTCGATGATCTTGATTAAAACATCCTGGAAAATGTCCTCGGCCAAGTACTTGTCTTTGACGAGGAAGAGAATCGAAGTGTACAGTTTGTCCTTGTGGCGGATTACCAAAGCCTCCAGGGCTTGTAAGTCGCCGTCTCGAAATGCGTGAATTAACTCATGATCGGTTTTCGTACGTAGCGAATTCATAAACTTCTACGGTTTTTAAAGGTGATAGGATATATATGTTTGGATTTTGTAAAAGCTTGGTTTTTCGGTGTAGAAGTGCTTACTCGATAATTATTGTTTTAGTGAGGTGTTAAATTTTAATCAGAATTTAAAGATATACAATTTTTGGAAAAAACAACATTTTGGGAAAATTATTTGTTCTTTAAGCATCCCGCCCGATCGTCCTGAATTGGGAAACCCATTTCTAATAGTTTCTGTTCCAATATATTTGTTGTTCTCATTTATGGCAGTACAGACCAA
>DASZRP010000012.1:0-20657 GCA_035548895.1 Puia sp.
CGCTCGCGGAAACAACCATTTTCGACTCGGCTGCGATCTCCCTGAGCACAGGTTCAATTTCTCCCTTTCCACCCGCACTCAGATTGGGATCATCAATTAAATTATGGTCGGCATCAAAAACAAAATCCAGTGTAAGCCCGGATAATTTATAGTCAAAAAAGCCATTTGGCCAGTACACCCATCCTATCAGCTTTTCTTTCCTGTGCCTTCTGATCAGAAAAAAAAAATAAAGCCTGTTAAAAATCCGGCTTGCAGTTCTGAATTTGATATTACCAAAAACGAAAATTTCAGAAAAAAAAATATCCTTTACCCTGCCAGTGTCAGCCCTAAAATTTACAAAAAAGCGCTTCAGGAACTTCATTCTCGACACGTAACTCATACAATATATACGTTGTATATAAGGATGATCGGCCATTGTTTTTAATAAAATGGTATTCCTCCTCTTAAATCCTGTATTATTCAATTCTGAAAATGGCTTGTCAGCGCCAAAATAAAACAACACCATCCTAAACCCTCTTGATTAGATTATGAGTTCTGGCTTTAAAGTATGCCCAAATATTCAACAATGTAAAGGGTGCTGCATTCCAATAGCCAATATTTCGTTGTAATAGTTTCCCAAAGAAATACCTTTGAATTTTCTTATTCTCCTTTACCTCCTTTAGCGACCCTGATACTTTAAAATGATCGTCCAATTGGAGATTATTTATCCATCGATCAATATTAATATCCAGATTATACGATTGCGCTGTTGCAAATGCATTTGCTCCCAGACAAGCACGATTGGAAGCCTGTTCCATGCCAATAAGTGCATTTACCCAATCTTCCTTTGAATAACAAATTATACCATTTTTATTCTGTTTGATAATATTACGATAGGACGGTATCGGAGAGCACAAAACAGGAAGAGATAAAGCCATCGCCTGTAATATCCGGTTAGCTGACTTTACTTGCCACGCTTCGCTTTCCTGAAAAACAGGTACAACGACCACATCAGCATCAAGAAGATTCCTTAAAAAACCGGAATGCCATTTTATATCCGCATCCGGATGATTGGAAATCGTTACTAATTCCCAGCGTTCAAGCCTTTTTTCATTCTTAATAATATCTTTGAGTATTTCGACATCCTTCCATTTCCCGCCACTTCCTTCGCCAAACCAGTAACAGAGCAATTTCTCGGCGCTTTTGGCATCTCGGGGAAGAAAAAATGATTCGGGAGAATCTTCAATGTAAATCGAGGTCGCCCCTTTTTGAGCGTACAAATCCGCCAGCAGGCTTGATGTGCAAATCACCAGATCCATTAGCTCCGCAGCCTTTTCTGAAAGGGGTAAATCGCAATCTATCAGAACTAATTTTACGCCCAATCGTCGCAATACTTCGAATAGTGCAAAATTTGCCTCGCTCTTTATTTTCTGAAAAATGGCGATGTCACCTCGCTGAAAAACTTTCTCCAGATCATCTATATCCTTTTGGTTAAAGGGGACAACCTCCTCAACCCCGGCGGGACGGTACGCCAACACAGAATGATATCCAAGCTCCCTTAGCTTTTCATGCACCCGAATCCCGTGTATTCTGGAGCTGGCCGTATTATCCGGGTTCCCAACAAGAAACCAAACTATTTTTCTCCTCAACGCGCTCAATGCTATCCAAAAATATTTATTCGACCGTCATTTTATCCTCTTTAAATATCCATTGACATTAAATGTTGCATTCTCTCCAAATAAATCGGTCCAATTCCGATCAATTATGAAATCATCCCGATCCTGCAAAAACTCATCTATAGCTCGTAACGGCCCACCGTTAAACTCTTTATTCTTTTTCAATTTGGAAATGATGCCATCCTCGACAATCAGATATGATCCCAACGTTACAATTGGACTAAATTTTTGCATAGCACCCAATGTATCCTCATACGTATGGGACCCATCTTCAATAACCATAATGGTTTGATAGCCTTCTGTTAACCTGAGATCATAGTTTTGGTAGCCATCTTCAAATGTCTTAACACGGGAATGGCTTTTTAATGACTCGTCTGAATAGTTCTTCAGTATATCAATTGTATGCACTTCACCTTTACCTACGATATTTAACAAATCGGCTAAGTATAGTGCCGCGCCTCCCTTATTGGTTCCTATTTCAATAATAAGATCGGGTCGCAATTCAAATACCAGCATTTGATATATAACGTAGTCAAATGGGCATTTAATTGCTTTTATACCCCGATAGGTAATTTTGTGATGCCCCTGATAAATCGTGTTTACATCGAATCTTACTCTGTCTTTTTCTTTGAATATCATGCTCTATTGTTTCAACAATTAATTATTACTAAGACAATAATATTTTTTTGCAAATTAGAATCTGAAATCCATTTCTTATTGTTCCAAATTCATCAATACTGAACTGATTTCTAAATTCTTCGATTCTCTTCTCTTCATAACCGGTATAATGGTGAATATTCTTTTTCTTGTTTAGCAATCTCTTTTTGATTCGCTGAAAAATACTTGGACCATTTAACCGAAGATCCACTTGAGTAAATACTTTTTCAATAGAAAACCCTGCACCTTTCAGAACATCATGAAATGCATTGAACCCCCATTCCTGCACATGATAAGGGTTTAATGGCTTCGTATCAAGGTCCAGTTTGGAAATTGGAGTTGAAACAACAAATATCCCACCGGGTTTTAAAGCATTCCAAATATTCTTTAAAAAAACGTCAACAGACTTAATATGTTCAATGGTTTCAAAACTTACAACAACATCAAATTCCTGATCAAAGATTAAATTCGTACCATCCATTTGTTGAAAGGAAACGTTTTTTCCACCATAGCGATGTTGCGCATATCGCACAGAGTCTGCGTCTACATCGGCGCCCAAAACCTCATTTGCATGCCCTTCAAGGGATAATAGTTGAGATCCTTTCCCGGCGCCGCAAGCAATATCCAATACTTTTCTGCCGGCTACGTAGCCCACGGCAAGTTTATAGCGTCCAATATGATCTTCATCCTTAGTCAACCCGGTAAAGGAAGGAACCCATCTTTCTGCTTTGCCATACAATGTTATGTTAGCCAACGCGTCCAACTCGTATTTCAAGCAAAAGAGTTCTTCCTTAAGATGCTCGCCTTCATTCATTTTTTTAACCACTTTTGATTTACTAAAAAATGCCCAAAGGGTTCCTCGGGCATAAAAGCACTGTAAAAAGCCTTCGGGGCTACCTCTATAGATATTCCCTCGGAAATATAGTCATACCGTTGAATTCCGTCTCCTACATACAAATGCAAATAATAAACGTCGGGTCTCAGATAAAGATTTTCAATCTCGCAAAGCACGATATTTTCGCCCTGCGTCAATTCCAGCGTTTCATCGTTGTATTTTGTAAAAGGAGTAAACAACCGATTTCCGTATTTATCGTTAATGCCAAATGCAACGTGTACTTTTTTTCGGTCCGTATTACAAAAAATACTGAGCTCAAAAATACACGCTTCTCCAGGACTTAAATTTTCGCTGTTCGGGCTATAATACCGGAAACCGGAAAAATAGACCTCCTTATCCTTTTTAGTAAAAGTGTGATTTTTAAGGCTGCTCTTCAAATATTCGTTTACGATGTCCTCCGTATTTCCATATCCTAATTTTAAGCCATTAGACAGTAATAACGCTTTATTGCAGAGCTGATTTATTACTACTATATTATGGCTAACAAATAAAACAGTTCTGCCGGCATTTTTACTAACATCTTCCATTTTGCCCAGACATTTCTTTTGAAACTGGGCGTCCCCGACAGATAGCACCTCGTCGACGATAAGTATCTCAGGCTCCAGATGTGCCGCAACTGCAAAAGCAAGGCGAACATACATTCCGGAGGAATATCTTTTTACCGGAGTATCCAAAAATTTTTCCACTTCAGCAAAGGCTACGATCTCGTCGAACCTGTTACGGATCTCGGCACGTTTCATACCTAATATTGCGCCGTTCAAAAAGATGTTTTCGCGACCTGTTAATTCAGGATGAAACCCGGTTCCCACTTCTAATAAGCTTGCCACCCGGCCCCTTAAACTGATCCGGCCCGATGTCGGCTCTGTAATGCGACTTAGAATTTTCAACAAGGTGGATTTACCGGCGCCATTGCGGCCGATAATTCCTAACCGGTCTCCTTGCTCAATGTCAAAGCTTAAATCGCGCAGAGCAAAAAACTCCTCCCGATCGCGGTGCTCCGGTTTATCTTTCGTTTTGCCTGCCAATCGCTTGACTCTATTCGAAATTTCATCTCTTAATGACGCATAGTGTTCTTTCGCTTCATGCAAAAGGATAAATTTCTTTGAAACGCCTTCAACTTTAATTACCGTCCGCGACATATATCTTTAAATATTATCCGAAAATGACTTTTCAGTCTTACGGAAATAACGAACACCAATCCACAAAAAAAATAATATTACGCCAAGAGAAATAAAAAAGCTTCTCCAATCAATACTTTGTTCTCCTAATATGCTCCACCGAAAGGCGTCAATAACTCCAACCATAGGGTTCAGAGAGTAGAGGGGTTTCCATTTTTCAGGAACAACAGAACTACTAAAACCAACAGGAGAAATGTACAAACCAAATTGAACAATAAATGGAACGATATACCGAAAATCCCTATACTTCACATTTAACGCTGTAATATATAGACTGACGCCAAAAGAGGCGAAGAACACCATGACGATAAACAAAGGCAAAAACACAATATGCCAGGAAGGGATAAAATGATACCAAACGAACAGAAGCAATAGCAGCCCAAATGAAATCGCAAAATCTATAAAACTGACAATGATCGAGCTGGCCGGTATAATCATGCGCGGGAAATAAATCTTGGTTATCAGATTAGAATTCCCGATTAAACTATTGCTGGCTTCCGACAGCGCATTTGAAAAAAACTGCCAGGGTAACATGGCGGCATATACCATAATTGCGTAAGGTGCAACCCCCTCGGTAGGCAACTTGGCCACACGTCCAAAAATGACCGTAAAAATAATCATAATCAGCAATGGCCTGATTATGCTCCAGGCTGCGCCTATCACTGTCTGTTTATAACGGACCTTTATATCCCGCCAGCTCAGAATATAGAATAGCTCGCGGAATAACCACAAATCTTTCCAGTAATTCTTCTCAGTTCTTCCGGGCTCTATAATAAGATCGAACGTGTCGGCTTTCGAATCAATCATTACCTATTTCTAAATTAAATTTTACCGGGATCATCCGAACCATTTACCCCACCATCTGCCAACCTGTTTGTGAATCGGGATCATTTTCTTTTTTGCCGGTTTCTCAAAATATCCTGATTCTATGCCATAGCCATAACCCCCATAGTAGCCGTACCCGCCATAGTAACCGCTATAATAACCACCCTCAAGTTTTACATCGTTCAGAATAATGGACAATCCTGGAAGTTTTTTCCCTACATAAAAATCTTCCACCAGGTTCAGAATCTTCCGGTATGTATGTCCCATTCTCACAACAAACATGGTACAGTCGGCATATTTGCCTAGTGTAATGGAATCGCTGACCAACCCCACAGGCGCCGTGTCCATAATGATCACTTCAAATTGCTCCCTTACTTCCCGCATCAGGTCGTCCAGTTTTGGATCCAACAATAATTCAGCCGGATTGGGTGGAATGGGCCCGCAGGCTATGGCATAAAGATTTTCGAACCCTGGGACTGGCATTGCAATATCCTCGAAGCGGGCGCGACCGATGATGTAGTTAGTAATACCCATTTTTCTTTTCAGGCCGAGCCCTTCCATTACCTTGGGTTTCCGAATATCGAATTCCATGATCACCGTTTTCTTTCCGCTAAGCGCCATCACGGAGGCCATATTGATGCTGATAAATGATTTGCCCTCGCCGCTGAAAGAGGACGTAACCAGGATAGACGGATTCTCTTTTTTCACCGTCATATATTTCAGGTTGCTTCTTAATATCCGGAATTGCTCGGCCACAAACCTTCTGCTGTTGCGCAACACCACCAGGGCCGATTCATCGTCCGAATGGCCAATCTCGCCCAGGATCGGGGTATTCGTCCGCTTCTCGACATCCAACCTGCTGCTAACCTTATCCCGCAATAATTCTTTAATTGCTATTAAACCAACAGGAATGATCAGGCCAAAGATTAGATAGATCATATAAATCTTTTTCCTGTCCGGGCTCACAGGAGCAGATGAGGAAAGTGCCGGCTCAACCACCGTCGAATTTGAAACGGTTGAAGCTGAAGAAATAGAAGTCTCGAATTTTTTCTGCAGCAGGAAGGAATAGAGGTCTTCCAGTATCTTTTGCCTCCGGCCCACATTCCCCAATTCCATCGACTTGCCAGGCAATGCACGGAGCTTACCGACCACTTCATTTTGCTGCTGCAGTATTTTATTACGGGCGATCACATAGCCATTGCGGATATTATTCAGCGCTTCTGAAATATCCCGCCGAATCTTTTCAAGCGAAGCGTCAAACGCCAGGATCATAGGGTTATCCGGAGTAGTGGTTTTCAGATTATTATCCCGCTCTAACTGCAACTTGTTATATCCGGAGATCAATTCCAGCAATGCCGGCTCGTCAATACCCATGTTGATGGGGACCAGGTCATGCACCTTTTTTTTATCGTTTACATATTCCTGCAGCAGGTTAACGACCGTTATTTTTACATCCATTTTATCCAGATCATCCCTACTGGATTCTACATTGTCAAGGTACATTTTAGACTGACTCTCCTCGTCGAAGATATCATTGGAAACCCGGAAATTCCTCACCCTGCCTTCCATATTATTGAGCTGTACTTCAAGGGTGTCCAGATTTCGGTTGATGAAATTGAGGCTGTTAATGGAAATCCGGTTCTTCCCTTCCACGTTCAGCGAATCATACACCTGCATCAGAGCGTCTAAAAAATCCATGCCCAATTCACGGTTCTCATTCAGGAAGGATAGCTGCAGAATAGTAGCACGGTCATCCGACTGCACAATCTTGAGCAGGTTCAGGTATTCATTAGCGACAGTGGCTGCGGACTTCCCGGAAATGTAAAAATCTTTACTGCCAAAGCTGCTCAGGCTCACATTGGGATTCCGAAAGATTGCCATATTGCGCCCGTCAATCCTAACAGGTTCTCCAAAAACCCGAGGAGTCGTTTCCTTACCGAGGGAATACTGGTTATCATTCAACACAGAGATCTGTATCCCAAAATTTGCAGCCGGGCCCTCCGAACTTAATGACTTGACGAAAATCGGTGTCTGGGGGTATAACAAAGTAGTGCGGATCTTCCCGATATTGTAATACCGGGTAGTTAACTGCAGGTTCCTGACTACACGCTGAAGCACCGGCCGGGAAGAGAGAATCTGGATCTCGTTGGCAAGATTTGCCTCTTCCGGATTCATGAACATCATGTCGAACTTTTCATCCTTGCCGCTCATCTGGCTTTCATTTTTGATCAGCAGCGAGGCCCTGGTCGAAAAAATCGGCGTAGTATACCGGATATTCAGATAGGCAAGCACCAATGCAATGATTGCACAAATCAATATCCACGGGATATATTTCAGATTTTTGAGGACAAAATCCCGAGGTCCTACCTTCCAGGAAACGTCTTTCGAATCGGTACTAAGAATATTAAGACTGTTTGTAATTTCAGACATAATTGTCGGGTTCGATCATTTGAATATACTATAGATTACAGCAATGGCGGTTATCATGGAAATCGCTAACCCGATATTTCTGGCTGTAACTACATCATTGGCTGGTACCTTTCTTTTGTTTGGTTCGACATAAACCATGTCATTCTGCTGTAGATAAAAATAAGGCGATTCCATAATGTCAGGCCGGGTTAAATCAAGTCTGGCAAATTCTCTTTTATTGTTATTTTCCCGGATCACCAGTACGTTGTCCCGCCTGCCATAAAAAGTCAGATCGCCCGCCATGGCTATGGCCTCCAACAAATTGATCCGCTCACCCGGAATATTGATGATTCCAGGATGGGCGACTTCTCCAAGCATCGTAAACTTATAATTGAGAAATCGGATATTATAGTAAGGATGCTGCAGGAAAGGTGTCAGCCTGACATCCAGGGTATCCTTAAGTTGTGCCTTGGTCAGTCCTTCCACATGGAGGAGACCGATGCCCTGAAAAACAATATTACCGTTTGCATCTACCTGGTAGCCAGGAGTGGAGGGATTCGTTCCTATAACGGCTGAGCCGCCGCTTCCGGCTCCTCCTCCCCCCGAGGAATTAATTGCACCCGAGGACGTAGCTGTAGTAATCAGTGACTGGTTGTAAATCCGGGTTGCCTCCGGGTTGTCGCTATATACAATAATGCTCAAAATATCTCCTATACGAATGATCGGTTCTACTGCGTTCACCTTGCTCAACGCCGTGGTGTCAAACTGCCCCTGCATGTACACCAAACTCCGGCTATTCCCGCAGGAAGTCGCCGTACACAACAACCACCAACCGAGCGCAAAAAAGAACAAGCTTTTCAATCTAGTTACGATGGGCATGCAATTAGTGATTAAAAGTTGACAAATTCTTTTTATCTATGGAAGCAATGAGCGAGTATCCAATCGACTCGATGACCACCCTTACTTTATTTCCTTCCACCTTCAACACCCGGGCTTCATGATCCATGAGTATCCCCTGCCTGATCACCACTTTCCCGCCTGCATCCAGTTGCAGCGGCTCGGCAGTCACGTTTTCATATTCGTTCAGGAATTTGCGGATGGTCTCGATCTCACGGGCGGGAATGATGGCAGGCTTGCCCTGCCAGTACACAAAGTTGATCACGCCGGGGGTCATACGAACCGGCGTCTGCTCATCACCCGTCACTTTCACAAATACATAACTTTTAAACAGCGGCTCCTCCACCGTTTTCATCCGGTCGCTCCATTTCTTACGCACCTTATTCAGCGGGCAATAGGATTCCAGTTTTTTCTCCGTCAACAGGGCATGCACTTTCTTTTCCCAGCGGGGCTTGGTATAAACGGCATACCAGTGCGCATTTAACGAAGTCAATGTCGATTAATTTTAAAAAAATCAAAAACTTAGTCTAAAAAAGATAGCTTCGCCATCTAAGTCACATTAGCCTAGAAACAATACGCTCATTATCAATTAATTATAAACTAACGTCCCATTCAGCAAATTCCATTCCAACCCCACAATTAAGAAAAAGGGTGCAGTCGTCATCTTCTGCAGATGATCGCCTGCACCCTTCCAAATATTATAGAACCCTTTAAGAATACGCCTTGCTGCCGGATATCGATCACAGGATTAATGCTAATTTGTTGCAACCACAATCTCCAACTCACATAAAAGCCATTTTAATTGCTTCCACCGTTCATTTTCACAGGATTATGTTGCATAGCAAATATATGTGATTTACTTACAAAAAGCCCAGCGAAGGTTCCGGTCCGTTTGAAGACGCATTTCCAATCTACCGATCCTTGTATTTGGGTATCATTATCTTTGAATAGAATATTCCAATTTATGCCTAATGAGCAAATTACGTGTGACATTATCTATTAGTCTAAGCCCCAACAATACAACACCGTTTCATTTAACCAGTCAAAATGCAATCCTTATACAAAAACTTTTTTGAAAAGTATTGTAGGTCAAGTTTTCCCCAAATAAAACAATTGAAAATTATGTCCTCCAAACCCAACAATAATGCTTTTTAACTCTATAAATTTCTGGATCTTCTTTGTTGTTGTATTTATTTTATACTGGCTGATCGCTAAAAATCTTCTTCTTCAAAACACATTGCTGCTGATTGCCAGCTACTTTTTCTATTCCTGTTGGAATTGGCACTTTCTATTCTTGTTGATGTTTTCAACACTCTTGGATTATTTCTCGGGATTAAAAATATCACAAACTGAAAATAAGCGACTTAAATTGATTTGGCTCTGGTTGTCAATATCGATAAACTTAGGGTTTCTAGGTGTTTTCAAATATTATAATTTTTTCGCAAATTCATTTAAGGATCTTTTAATCCATTTTGGCTTGCATGTAGATATAAGCACACTAAATGTTATACTACCAATTGGAATCTCATTTTACACATTCCATGGTTTATCGTATATAATCGATATCTACAAAAACAGAATAAGTTCGGAAAAAAACATTATTGACTATGCGGTTTTTGTTAGTTTCTTTCCGTTATTAGTCGCAGGGCCAATAGAAAGAGCAACTCATTTGCTTCCACAAATAAAACGAAAAAGAACGTTCGAATATTCCAAGGCTATTGATGGTATGAAACAGATTTTGTGGGGCTTGTTTAAAAAAATAGTCATAGCCGATAATTGCGCCGATTATGCCAATTTGGTTTTTAACAATTCATCGCATTATCCGGGCAGTATTCTTCTAATCGGAGCTGGGTTTTTTGCATTCCAGATTTATTGCGATTTCTCAGGATATTCAGATATAGCTTTGGGAACAGCGAGGCTATTAGGCATAGAATTGCTTCGAAATTTTGCATTTCCATATTTTTCACGCGATATCGCCGAATTTTGGAGAAGATGGCATATTTCTTTAACCACATGGTTTAGAGACTATCTATATATTCCGTTGGGCGGTAGTAGGGGAAGTCTTTGGAAGAAAATCAGGAATACCTTTATTATTTTCATTGTAAGTGGCTTTTGGCATGGCGCAAATTGGACTTTCATTATTTGGGGGTTTCTCAATGCAGTCTATTTCTTACCACTCTTGTTATTGAAGATGAATCGAAAAAATCTGGAAATTGTATCGAGCGGAAAGCTTTTCCCTACTGCAAAAGAACTGGTAGGCATAGTTTGTACTTTCTGCCTTACAACCTTTGCGTGGATATTTTTTAGAGCAGAAAACGTTACACAGGCCTTTTACTTTATAAAGAATATTTTCTCAACAAGCGTATTTAAACTGCCGAAAGGAAGCGATTTTATTGGCACAAATGTATCGCCCTTAACTATGCTTTCGCTTTTGGGAGTCTTTTTTGCGATTGAGTGGATTGGAAGAGAACAGCAGTTTGCAATTGCAAATCTCGGGGCAAATTGGAAAAGACCGCTTCGATTTGCAACATACTATGGCATTATTCTTATGATATTCTGGTTTGGTGGAAGAGAACAACAATTCATCTATTTTCAATTCTAAAAGTGAGAAAATTCATATATAGTCTATTTATTTTTTTGGCTCCATTTATAGCTTTGATTTGGTCATTAGATTTGGCTATCTCGTACTTCTTAAGTACATCGCACGACTACCCAGGTGAATTTGAAGTGATGAATGACATATACAGCGGGAAAGCAAACTGCGACGTAGCAATTTACGGCTCATCCAGGGCCTGGGTTAATTTCAATACTAAAATAATCGAAGACTCCTTAAAAGTACATGCCTACAATTTTGGCATTGATGGTCACAACTTCTGGCTTCAATATCTTAGGCATTTAGAATTCACAAAATATAATCAAAAACCAAAAGAAATCATTCTGGCTGTTGACATATTCACCCTGGAAAAAAGAAAAGATTTATATAACGAATCGCAATTTCTTCCATATATGTTATGGAATAAAAACATCTGGAAATATACTTCATCTTATATTGGCTTTGACCAAATAGATTATCTCATTCCGCTTGTCAGATATCGCGGAAAGTTCAGTGCGCTCAGAACGGCTTTTAAGAATATATCCATGCGAGGAAAAGTCAAAACGTACAGGTATAAGGGCTTCGCGGGAATGAACAGATCATGGAATTCCGATTATGACGAAGCAAAAGCAACTAAGGGTACCTATACAGCTAAAATTGATGAACAAACGGTTTTATTATTCGAGAAATTTGTTCAAGAATGTAAAGAATCGGGTATTAAATTGATTTTAGTTTATACACCCGAATTTATAGAGGGTCAGGGCTTCGTTACCAATAAATCAGAAATAATACGCATCTACAGAGAATTCTCATTGAAATATAATATACCATTTTGGGACTATTCAAATGATAAAATATGCTTTGACAAGCAATTGTTTTATAATACAACTCATCTCAATAAGGAAGGTGCAAATTTGTTCACCTCGGAATTGGTTTCAAAATTAAAAAAAGAAAATGCGCTTGATTCTCTATTCTTCGCTCACCAATAAGGCGTGGAATCGCAAGAAAGTACTTGGCAGCAGTTTTTCCCGATAGAGGTAATGGAAAATGATCCCCATCAATTAAGGCTATTTTATTAATTCTACATAAATGCTCTGAATTAGTGCTCTGTGCAGTTTTGCGCCTATTATTGTTGGATGTATAAATGTGCTGTCGTGACCGTTTGGATGATGTATAGTTCTTTCAATTCTAAATAACGAATCAGATTCAAGTTTTGCATACATATCCATTGACGCTTGGGAAGTCAATGCCGTATTAAGAAAACTGTAGTTCGCTGCTTCGGATCCCCCCATAATCAAAAACAACTTTAATTCGTCTTCATTAAGATTCTTCATATTATTAAATTCTGCACTCTCAAATACTCCCAACTTCTTTGCATTGTCTGCAAAAACAACTTCTAATGAAGCTCCCTTTATACTTTTGACGTTAATCCTACCGGAAGTAACTAATCCGAGTAATATCGCAATCACAACATAGGTGACGCATTGCCATGTCAGAAGGACCTCTTCAATGATCCATCTTAAAGCCTGTAAGACTGAATGCAGCATAATTTAGGATTTAGTTGCATAAGTTACGAAAGGATAATTGCCAGTTGTATTATATTTCCTCTATAGTTTCTTGCAGAAACCCTTGACTATTGTTTGTTGAAAATGTTATTAATTGGGCGTAGCTTAACCGTCCGGCACTATTCTTTATACTCATTCAAACCTTTCAGAATCAGTTATTTTGCGTGTGTTATAATGGGCTGCAAACTCGTTAGGATAATACTGTGAATGCCAAGGCAACACCCGATGAAAAATTCCTTATTTAACGTTTTCGTCAATCAGGGCTTTCACGTTCTTTTTAGTAACCCACTCCGAAACCTTGACCATAATCGCCAATTGCAGTCTGATTGCAGCCTGCAATTAAAAAATTTCCTGAAGCGCCTTCACCCTTCGGGTTCCGGTGCCCGAAGCAGGTCAAAAGGCTACCATTAGGCTACCAAAAGGATGATTTCTCTATACCATCTGGCCTCCTTCGCTATGACATCTGGCCCTCCCAAGACGGCGGGAAGGCCAGATGGTATAGAGAAAGGGTAGTAATGGACAGGAGAAACCCCTGTTTTCCACCGTCCCGGCAGGTCCGGGTTAAAGGAGTTGCCTTGCAGGCTGCAATCGCACTGCAAAGTGGATGACAGTTGACAGATGACGGATGACAGGAGGGCTGGCGGTTAACGGTTAACGGTGCATTTTCTGTCAACTGTCATCTGTCATCCGTCATCTTAAAACAGCCTCCCCTGTTCCCCCGGCCGGCGGAAGTTCGTCGTGTCCAGCTCCCAGCGCTCCTGGTTCAGTCCATAAAGTTTTGTGTATTTCCGGTATTGCTGATTCACCAGCTCGGCTACCGACCCTTCGCCCCGCATCCTCAGACCCCAGCGGCTGTCGTTCACCTTGCCGTCGTGGCCGGCCTCGATCAGATGCCAGACCTTGTCCGCCCGGTCGGGGAAGTTCTTGTAAAGCCAGTCGTGGAAAAGCAGCCTGATCGACCCGTTCAGGCGGATAAAGGTATAGGCCGAGAAGGTGGCGCCGTTATCCTGCGCCGCTTTCATGATCCGCTGCATCTCGTGCTCGTTCAGCCCCGGGATCATCGGGCCCAGCATCACCCCGGCCCGCACGCCCAGGTCGCTCAGCTCTTTGATCGTGCGCAGCCGCTGGGTGGCCGTGGTGGTGCGCGGCTCCATTTTCTGTCGCAGCTCCTCGTTGAAGGAAGTGATCGACACCAGGATCGACACCAGCTTCTTCTTCGCCATCTCCTGCAGCAGGGCCTTGTCCTGCAGCATGCCCGCGTTCTTGGTGATCATCCCCACCGGCTGGTTGAATTCATTGCACACTTCGAGCATGCCCCGCGTGAGGCGGTAGACCCGCTCCGCCGGCTGATAGCAGTCCGTGTTCCCGCTCATGTTCAGCGGCTCACAGACCCAGTTCGGGTTCATCAGGAATTTCCGGAGCAGGGCCGGCGCGTTCTTCTTCACCAGGATCTTCCGCTCGAAGTCAAGCCCCGCACTGTAACCCCAGTATTCATGCACGTTCCGCGCGTAGCAGTAGATGCAGCCATGTTCGCAGCCGGCATAGGGGTTCATGCTGTACATCATGCTCAGGTCGGGGCTCTCCACCTTGTTCACGATCGATTTCGCCTCCACCTCAATGTATTGTGTCGGCACGTTCGTCGCTTCCCAGTCGTCGATCCCCTCCGCATGCTCCTGGGTCTGCTGATCGCGGAGGAACCGGTTGCGGGTATTGATCTGCGCCCCCCGGCCTTTCAGGTACTGCGCCGATTCTTCCTGTTGAACCGCCTTCACCGGCACCGCGTCTTTTTTCGTTGTTTTTGCCATTTTCTTGCTTTTTTAAATATCACTAATCAATAGATGACAGATGATAGATGACGGATGACAGTAGGTGCATCCGTTCCGGGTTTTTGCCGGATTGGCTTATTAGTTTATTCGAGATGTCTGGGGGGTAAGTCCATAGCCACAATGGACTTACCCCCTATACAACCCGGAGCCTTTATGGACTCGACCCGCCTACGTCCTTCGGACTCCGGCGGGCAAAGCCATCCACTGTCATCTGTCATCAGTCAACTGTCATCCACCTACGCCCTTCGGGCTCCGGCGGGCAAGGCCATCCACTGTCATCTGTCATCAGTCATCTGTCATCCACCTGTGTCCTTCGGACTCCGGCGGGCAAGGCCATCCACTGTCATCTGTCATCAGTCATCTGTCATCAAAAAAGGTCTCCCTGCACCGTATCCACTGCCAACCCCTTGAATTCCAGCGCCTCCCTGATCTGCCAGGCTTTTTCCCCTTCTTCCCGCTCCAGCAGGAGCATGCCTCCGGCAATGAACCGCCCGGTGAAATGGCGGTGACTGTATTCCAGCCATCCCTTTTCATATTGCCAGGGCAGGAGCTTGTTCGCTATCATCACCTGCGGTTCATCCGTGAAATAAGGCTTATGATCCTTGTCGATCGTCAGCAATTGCCGGAAGCTCTTCATCTGCTTCAGCAGGGCGCGCACCGGCTCCTGCGAGATCAGGGGGATGAACAGGGTATGCGAGGGGTAGCTGCCGAAATCTTTCAGCTCAGCCTTGAAGGGCCTGAATCCCATCGCCACATGCCGCAGCCGGTTCAATATGCGCTCCTCCGCCATTTTATATTGGGTGAACCGGGCCAGCAGCACATGGGGTTTGATCCAGTTCGCCTGCGGCGCCTGGTACTGCTCCGCAAATTCCTTCTTCACCTGCATGATCCGCGCCCGCAGCTCGTCGTGCGGACGGAGGATGAGCATGTATTCGATTAGTGTCATGGTACATGTTTATTGATGACAGATGACAGTAAGAAATGATGCCCTTACTCAGTCAACTGTCATCAGTCATCTATCATCTGTCAACTAAAATAATTAGTATAAATATACTAATTATTTTAGTATTTCGGGAAGGAATTTTTGCTTGATTAACACACGGTAAACAACGGTACCACACCCGGGTGATAAGCGCTTGGATCCATCCTGTTTCATGCAGCATCTTTATCGGCTATTGCCAATCAACAGATTCACTATGAATCTTGAGAAATATCCGCTCGAATCAAAGAGTCACACCACTTTTGAATTTATCAGCGTAGGCCCTTCGGGCCGCATAAGAAAGATTATAGTTTTTATCCAAATAGAGGAGCAGAACAACAGGTTATATAATTTGTGCTTCGGAGATTGGGACAAGACAAGTCACTTGCCGAATGACCAGATCGTCAGCAATAACAAGGATAGCAGAAAGGTGTTGGCGACAGTGGCCGCAGCTGTATTGGAATTTACCAAACGCTTTCCAAAAGCGATTATTTATGCAAAAGGATCAAGCGAATCCAGAACCAGACTGTATCAGATGCAAATCGCTTCTTATCTTACCGAAATCACTAACCTGTTTCAAATAAAAGGGTTAAAAAACGGTATCTGGGAACCGTTTAAATTGGGGATAAACTATGAAGCATTTTTACTTACCCGACAAAAAAGTTTGTAATTTAATACCATTAAAAGATTGTTTATGAAGCGGGAATTGAAGAAAAAATTTGTCCCTGAACCCTCATCCAATCCTGACATTCCGGATTATAGCAAATATCCGGTCTTTGTAAAAAAGACAGAGGAGGCCAGAGCTACGCTGAGAAAATACGGCCTGCCCAAAGAATTCACTGAGCAGCGTAAAACAAAAGCGCCAAAAAGCAAAAAAACTTCCAGCTAATTTCTCTCCCGGTTTCCGAATTATAAACTTTTCAATTCTCCATAAAAAACGGTATCTGGGAACGATTTAAATTGGGAATAAACTACGAAGCATTTTTCCTGACCCGGATAAATAGTTCGTACCTTGTTACAGTATAAAAAGTATCCATATGGATAAAAAATTAAAGAAAAAATACAACGCCGATATTACTATCGACCCCAATATGAGAGATTATAGCAAAGACCCGTTTTTCGTAAAGAAAGCCGCTGAAGCTGAAGCTACTTTAAAAAAATACGGCCTGCCCAAGGAATTCACTGAACGTCGCAAAGCAAAAGCTTCAAAAAGCAATAAAACCTCCACCTGATTTTTCTCTTTTGCTTTTCCGTTAATTCGGCGTTATTTGCTTCTCTTTCCGCCGATGTATTATATCGTTTACGCCTTTTTCTATCTGTTCTCCCTGCTGCCGCTCTGGCTGCTCTACGGCATTTCCGACGGGGTCCGGTTCATCCTCTATTATATCGTCCCTTACCGGAAACAGATCGTGCTGGCCAACCTCGCCCGCGCCTTTCCGGAGAAGACCGAAGCGGAGCGGCGGAAGATCGCCTGGGCTTTCTATCGCAATTTCAACGACCATTTTCTCGAAACCCTCAAGCTGCTCTCGGCAAGCCGTTCCTGGCTGGAGAAGCATTTCACGGTCGACAATCCCGAAATGTATCAGCAGTTCCTCGACCAGGGTCGCCGCTGCCAGCTACACCTCGGCCATTCCTTCAACTGGGAGTTTCCGAACAGCCTCCTGGGTTATCTGGTGAACCCCTTTATCGTGATCTACATGCCGGTACGCAACAAGATCCTCGACCGGCTCTTCAATAAATTGCGCTCCCGCACCGGCACTATCCTCGTTGCCGCCACTTCGGCCCGTAAGGAGATGATGTCCTATCGCCATCAGCCCTACCTGATCGCCCTGGTGGCCGACCAGGCGCCCGGTTCACCGGAGAATGCTTACTGGCTGAATTTCTTCGGACAGCCCACTGATTTTGTCCGTTCACCCGAACGGGGCGCGCGGGCCGGCGATATTCCTGTCGTGTTCGTCCATTTCTACAAGACCCGCCGCGGGCGCTATCACGGGAAGTTATTCCTGGGCGACGATCATCCCGCCAAACTGCCGGAGGGGGAACTCACGCGCAGGTATGTACGCTTTCTGGAATGGAGCATCCGCGAAGAACCGACGCTTTATTTATGGACGCACAGGAGGTGGAAGCATGAGTGGAGGCCGGGCTACGGGAAACTGGTTGATTAATTTGAAAATTTGATAATTTGAAGATTTGAAAATGGGAGGGCCAAAGAGCCAATTTGAAAATTTGAGAATTTGAAGATTTGAAAATGATCTGGGTGTTCGTCCCATTATATTTTCAAATTCACAAATTATCAAATTTTCAAATTAATTTAAGATAGAGTTCTCCTTCACAATTTCCACTCCCGTTTCTTTTATCGCTCCGAAGCCGCCGAGCACGTTGTGGATATTATGAATGCCCTGCCGCTTGAGCAGGGAACAGGCGATCACGCTGCGGTAGCCGCCGGCGCAGTGCACATAGATATTTTCATTGTCGTCGAAGGCCGCCATGGATGCCGGATCGGTGAGGGTCTCCAAAGGAATATTCCGGGCATCGGCCAAATGTCCGTCGCCGAATTCAGTCTCCCGGCGCACGTCCACCACCGTCAGCTTTTCGTCGAAGCGCAGGTCCATCGCCAGCTCATCGGCCTCCACGTTCACGATCATATCCACCGGTTCACCCGCTTTCTTCCAGGCCTCAAAACCGCCGTCTAAGAAGCCCTTCATTTTATCGAAACCGACGCGTGCCAGCCGCACCGCGCTTTCCTTTTCCTTGCCGGGCTCGGTCACCAGCAGCAGCTCCTGGTCGAACGGCAGCAGGCTGCCCGCCCATTCGGCAAAGCGGCCGTCCAGTCCGATGCAGATGGAGCCGGGCACAAAGCCCTCGGTGAACACATTGGATTCGCGGGTATCGAGAATGATGGTTTTATCGTCTTTTATCTGCTCCTTGAAGCTCGCCACCGAAAGCGGGCGCAGGGCGTTGTTCATCACTTCATCTAAGCTTTCGTATCCTTCCTTGTTGATGCGGGCATTGACGGAGAAATACTGTGGCGCCGCCTGCAGGCCTTCCGTCACGGCCTTGATGAACTCGGGTTTTGATGCCGCTTTCAGCGCGTAGTTGCTTTGCTTCTCATCGCCGAGGGTGCTGAAGGTATCGGGGCCCAGGTTCTTGCCGCAGCTGCTGCCCTGGCCATGCGCCGGGTAAACGATCACATCGTCGGGCAGGGGGATGATCTTCTGCTGCAGAGAATCGTAGAGCATGCCGGCCAGCGATTCGCTGTCGAGGTTGCCGCTGCTCAGGTCAGGGCGGCCTACGTCGCCCACGAATAAAGTATCGCCGGTAAACAGCGCATGGGGCCTGCCGTTAGCATCGCGGAGCAGGTAGCAGGAGGATTCTACGGTATGACCGGGCGTATGCAGTACTTCGACAGACAGGTCGCCAAGCTTGAACACCTCTCCGTCCTTTGCTTTATAAATCGGGAAGGCCGTTTCCGTTTCCGGGCCATACACGATGGGAGCGCCGGAAGCCTGGGCCAGGTCGAGATGGCCGCTGACAAAATCGGCGTGGAAATGCGTCTCGAATATATATTTGATGCTGGCGCCGCGTTCTTTAGCCAACACCAGGTACTCCTCAATATCCCGCAGGGGATCTATGATCGCTGCCTCGCCCTTGTCTTCAATATAATAAGCCGCTTCCGACAGGCAACCGGTATAGAGTTGTTGGATATACATGTTTGCATTTTATAATGCAAAGTTATGCAATGGATGACAGATGGCAGATGACAGATGACAGTAAATAGGCTTTTTGTGGATTAGGCTAACTGATTATAGGCAGCCTGTCTCACAGAAAGCCTGTCATCTGTCATCAGTCATCTGTCATCAGTCATCTGTCATCTAAACAATGAGCATCTGCACCGTCCGGACGATATCCGCGATGCGCGCCGGGTTGATGGTATAGTGAATGAACTTGCCGTCCCTTTCGGTTTTAACAATTCCCGCGCGGCGTAGTATAGCTAAATGCTGGGAGGCGACTGACTGCTCCAGGCGGAGCTGGATATAGAGTTCCGTTACCGTAAGCCGCTTATGCTCATCCAGTGCGCGCACGATCTGCTGACGAAGTTTATGATTCAGCGCGCGCAGGATCATCGCCGCTTTTTTCAGATTGATGAAATCCACTTTCACCGCGGAATCCTCACCATTGTGGGCATTGAGGATCATCCAGTAATTACTGACTGTACCATTCATGTACTTAACACATTAAAAGGCTCTATAATGTTTTAGACGCCACTGAATCTTTTCCCAAACCAAAGAATTTGTAATATAGCTAATTTTTGGAATGAGTATAGAATTCTTTGAGATAAACGGGCTCTGCTTCAATGAGGCCGGGCCAGTCCTTTCTTTCGAAGGCAGCCTGGGCCATCATTGCAAGTGTTTCTTTAAGAATAGGTTGTGCAAGAAATATCGCGTGATGGGTATTGGTGATCCGGCGCCATTTTTCGGCGCCCGAGCCGGAAAAGATGATCCGCCCATCGTTAAGAAAGTGCTCAAATGACATTTTATCTAATATCAGCGGCTGTGGTTTCATGACCTCGCGCAGGTCCGCATCGTAAAGTGCAGTAAACACTTCATCGCGCCTCGCATCGATCATCGGACAGATCAGTGCACTCAGCGTTTTTGCTTCTGGCTGCAGGGCCCTGGCCATCAGCTCAAGCGTGTTGATGCAGATCAGGGGAATGTTCAACGCATAGCAGAAACCCTTAGCCGCCGCTAAGCTTACCCGCAGGCCGGTATAAGATCCCGGGCCTGCAACCGCAGCAACCGCTTTCAGGTCCTGCATGCCTATTCCGGCCTTTTCCATGATCCGTTGAACCGCGTCGTGTAGCCAGGCGGCATGGTCTTTCGACTGCTCATTTTCTTCCGAGATCAGAATTTTGCCGCCGTTGGATATGGCCACTATGCCGTTATTCGACGATGTATCTAATAGGAGGTGATAGTTAGATGACGGATGACGGATAACAGATGACAGAGTAGATGACTGTTGACAGATGACAGATGACGGATCGTTGGAAGGCATAATTGTTACTGTGATAAAAAGCCAAAATTAACAGAAAATCAGCATCTTACTACTGTCAACTGTCATCTATCAACAGTCATCTTTCTTACTGTCATCTGTCATCTATCAACTGTCATCAATTCAAGC
>DASZRP010000013.1:0-23077 GCA_035548895.1 Puia sp.
GGTCGCTATAAAAATCAACGTATGAGCACTGTAACCAGAGAGAATATCGGTTTGTTGAATGACAAGATTACCGTCAAAATCGAAAAAAGTGATTACCTCCCCTCTTTCGAGAAGGCCCTGAAAGAATATGGCAAAAAGGCCAATATTCCCGGTTTCCGCAAAGGCATGGTACCCGCCGGACTGATCAAGAAAATGTACGGCCATTCGGTGTTTACGGATGAAGTGCTGAAAAGCGTGGAGAAAAGACTGACCGATTACATGACGGCTGAGAAGCTGGATATTTTCGCACAGCCTCTGCCGTTAGCGGAGAACGACGCCCGCCAGATCAATATGGGTCAGCCGGAAGATTACTCCTTCGCTTTCGAAGTTGGGTTGAAGCCTGATTTCAAACTGCCCGATTTCAGTTCCCTGACGCCGACCCGTTATCAGATCCAGGTAACGGATGAAATGGTGAATAACGAAGTAGAGCGCCTGCAGGTCAAGAACGGAAATATGGCTGAACCGGAATCGGTGACGGGCGACGACAATGTGCTCAATCTCTCTTTCGTTGAATCCGATGCAAACGGCGTGGCGATAGAAGGAGCCCAGGCAAAAGATAATTCCCTCCTGGTAAAATATTTCTCCGAATCCTTCCGGCCTCAGCTCATTGGGAAGAAGAAAGGGGATGAACTCACCATTCAACCCATCGCAGCTTTCGAGGATAAGGAACGCGCCTGGGTGCTGCAGGACCTGGGGCTCGACAAAGACAATGCTGAGGATGCAGTCCGGTATTTCAGAATGACCATTACAAAGATCGGCCTGGTCGAAAAAGCAACCCTGGATGAAACCCTCTTCAAAAAAGTGTATCCGGCAAGAGAAATCAAGACGGAAACGGAATTCCGCGAGGCCATAAAAGAAGATATCGCTGCACAATGGAAAGTACAAACCACCAGCCAGCTGCATCATACGCTGTATCATGAATTGCTCGATCATACCCGGATCGAATTCCCCGAGTCGTTCCTGAAACGCTGGCTGCTGAACGGCGCCGAGAAACCCAAAACACCGGAAGAAGTGGACCGGGAATACCCGGCCTTCGTCAATGCCTTAAAGTGGAGCCTGATCACCGATAAGATTTCATCGGACAATCAATTTGAAGTGGGTGTTGAAGATATTCGCAATGCAGCACGTCATCAGTTGTTCTCTTACCTCGGCGGACTGCCGCAGGGAGACGATCAACCCTGGGTGGAAGATTATGTGAACAAGATGATGCAGGATCGCCGGTTCGTCGATGAAACTTACCAGCGACTGAAGACAGACAAAATGCTGAACTGGTTAGAGCAGCAGGTGAAGCCGGTGGAGCGGGAGATCAGTGTGGAAGAATTCAACAAGCTGCAGGAAGAGCATCACCACCACCATGGCGAGCATGAGCACGCTCACGATCACCATCATGACTAATTCATGGTTTAAAATCCTGCTTGAGAGCAGGATTTTTACTTAAAACTGCAACTCTGTCAGTTTTTTGGAAGTTTAGGAGTTTGGACGGAGATTTGAACGGTAAACCCCGTTTACTTCAATCCTTCCTCAAGAAAAATATATTTTACTATGCATTTAGACTCTGAATTTGAGCAATATGCCGTAAAGCACCTGGGCCTGTCGAGCAACACGCTGGATAGCTATGCGAAGTATCAGGTCACGGCGCTCACTCCGAATATTATTGAAGAACGTCCGATGAATGTGGCGGTGATGGACGTGTACAGCCGCTTAATGATGGACAGAATCATCTTTTTAGGCTATCCCATCAACGACGAGGTGGCCAATATCATTACGGCACAGCTCCTTTTCCTGGACAGCACCGATCGTCACCGCGATATTCAGATGTATATCAACAGCCCGGGCGGAAGCGTTTATTCCGGATTGGGCGTTTACGACACGATGCAGTATGTTACCCCTGATGTAGCAACCATCTGTATCGGCATCGCAGCATCGATGGCGGCCACGCTGATGTGCGCCGGCACCAAAGGCAAACGGACCGCGCTTAAGCATAGCCGGGTGATGATGCACCAACCCAGCGGCAGCATTGGCGGACAGGCCAGCGATATCGAGATCACGGTCAATGAGATCAAGAAGCTGAAAAAAGAACTTTACGAGATCTATGCCTTCCATACCGGCAAACCGGTGAAGCAGATCGAAAAAGACTCCGATCGCGATTACTGGCTTACGGCCCTTGAAGCCAAGGAATATGGGCTGGTAGATGAAGTGTTGGTTACCAATCCGCGCAAAGACAAAAAAGAAAGCTAATCCATTAAAAAGAGAAACAACAATGAAGCATTCCAATAAATATCCGGTTCTTCCCATCCGTTTCGACGATGAACCGGATGAAGAAAAAGAAGACAAGCCGCAGACAGATCCCGGCATGTTGATGAAAAAGCTCGAAAAATATTTCTTCGAAGCCCGTACCGTACAGCTTTGGGGCCCGGTAGACGATCGTTCCGCCAAGGATATCATTAACAAATTTCTTTTGCTTGAAGCAGACAAACCGGGCGAGGAAATTCGTTTTCTGATCAATAGTCCGGGTGGTGTGGTAACAAGCGGCATGGCGATCTACGACGTTATGAAGATGCTGAAGAGCCCGGTAAGCACCATTTGCATGGGCCTTGCGGCTTCCATGGGCTCCATATTGCTAAGCGGAGGCGCCAAAGGCAAAAGATTCATTTATCCGCATGGCGAGGTGATGATCCATCAGCCGAGCCTGGGGGGATATATCCAGGGAGTGAGCGTTGACCTGGAGATCCAGGCCAAGCAGACCAGGCGGGTAAAAGATATCGGCGCCAGAATACTGGCTGAGAACACCGGAAAGAAGTATGAGCAGATCATGAAGGATTTCGACCGCGACTACTGGATGGACGCGAAAGAGTCGGTGGAATATGGCATTGTAGACCAGATCAGCGCTTCTGTTTACTGATAGCCGGCTCCCGGTCTTTCCCGTTTTGGGAAATCCCCTGGCGGGTTAATTGGATTTGGCCCATAAGTTGTTTAATTTTAACCTTAATTCATTCGATATAAACCGAAATGGCTAAAAACTCCCTTCATTGTTCTTTCTGCGGCAGAAGCCGGGATGAGGTTAAAATCCTCATAGCCGGTCAGGAAGGGCATATTTGCGAGAATTGTGTGGAACATGCCCAGGAGATCATCCAGCAGGAGCTTATCGTTCGCGACGATGCGGCGCCCAATGCCCAGTTCAAGCTGACGGTAAAGAAGCCGGTCGAGATCAAGCGATTCCTGGATGAATATGTGATCGGACAGGACGATGCCAAGAAAGTGTTAGCTGTGGCTGTCTACAATCACTATAAACGACTTCAGCAGAAGGTCGCGGAAAATGATGTAGAGATCGAGAAGAGCAATATCATCATGGTTGGCGAAACCGGTACCGGCAAGACCCTCTTGGCCAAAACAATCGCCAAGCTGCTGAATGTTCCGTTTGCCATTGTGGATGCAACCGTGTTCACCGAAGCCGGATATGTGGGCGAGGATGTGGAAAGCATCCTGACCCGTTTGCTCCAGGTTTGCAACTACGATGTGGTCAGCGCCGAACGCGGTCTCGTTTATATCGACGAGATCGATAAGATCGCCCGCAAGGGAGATAATCCCTCCATTACACGCGATGTAAGCGGCGAAGGCGTTCAGCAGGGCCTGCTGAAGCTTCTGGAAGGGACCGATGTGCTGGTGCCTCCGCAGGGCGGACGCAAGCATCCGGAACAAAAGCTGATCAAGATCAATACCCAGAATATTCTCTTCATTTGCGGCGGCGCTTTCGATGGCGTGGATAAGATCATTGCGAGAAGGGTTAACACCAATTCCATCGGATTTAACGTCAATAAAGAGCAACAGGATTTCACGAGGAAGAACCTGCTGCAGCATGTAAACGCAGCCGACCTGAAAACCTTCGGCCTGATCCCTGAACTGTTAGGGCGTCTCCCGGTGGTAACGCATCTCAACCCGTTAGACAGTATTACGCTGAGGTCTATTCTGACTGAACCGAAGAACTCCCTGATCCGGCAGTATAAGAAACTGTTCGACCTGGAAGGCATTCAGCTCACGATTGACAATAATGTGCTGGAATTTATGGTCGAAAAAGCAGTTGAATATAAACTGGGAGCTCGCGGGCTGCGCAGCATCTGCGAAAGCATCCTGACAGACGCCATGTTTGAGCTGCCTTCTTCCAAAGAGAACAAGTTTCACCTCAACCTCGAATATGCCAGGAAGAAATTTGATACCAGTAAAATGAGTCTGCTGAAAGTAGCCTGATGGCAACTTGCATGCTCGATCCTTCCTTTTTACAGGAATACCTGATTTATGAAAGAACTCATTGAGAAATTAAAAGCCGAAGGGCTGACGGAAGCCCAGGCTTTCAAGGCGATCGAGATCATGAAGGATTTTGCAAAATCCAAATTCCCCCTGTTTGGCGGAGCGATCGATAAGCTGTTCGATAAGTACAGCAAGCAACAGGACGAGGATTTCATGCCCTGAAACACGGGATCCGCTTAGCGAAGCACTTCGCGGGCTATCACGATTTTCTGGATCTCCGAAGTTCCCTCGCCGATGGTGCAGAGCTTGCTGTCGCGGTAAAATTTTTCCACCGGAAAATCTTTGGTATAACCATACCCTCCAAAAATCTGGACGGCATCTGTAGCCGTTTTAACGGCGGTCTCACTGGCGAAATATTTGGCCATGGCCGATTCTTTCGAAACCGGCAATCCTTTATTCTTTCTGTCCCCGGCCTGCAGCGTAAGCAATTCTGCCGCGGTGATTTCCGTGGCCATATCGGCCAGCTTAAAAGAAATGGCCTGGAAAGAAGCAATGGGCTTGTCGAACTGATGACGTTCTTTGGAATATTTTAGTGCCGCGTCGTAAGCGCCTTTCGCAATACCTACCGAAAGCGCGGCAATGGATATTCGCCCGCCGTCCAGCACTTTCAATGACTGTTTGAAACCGGCGCCGACTTCCCCGATGCGCAGGTTGTCGGGGATACGGCAATTCTCGAAGATCATCTCGGCGGTCTCGCTCGCGCGCATGCCCAGCTTATTCTCTTTTTTCCCTCCCCTGAATCCCGGTGTGCCCCTGGGCACCAGGAAAGCCGTCGCATTGTCCTTGGCACGCGGTTCACCGGTTCTTGCAATGACTACGGTGATATTACTGCTGATCCCATGCGTAATCCAGTTCTTGGTTCCGTTGATCACCCATTCGTCTCCTTCCCTCTTTGCCGTACACTGCATATTCGCGGCATCGCTGCCCGTATTAGCTTCCGTTAGTCCCCACGAGCCGATCCAGGTTCCCGAAGCCAGTTTGGGGAGATACTCCTTTTTCTGCTCTTCATTGCCGAAAGCCAGCAGATGGCCCGTGCAAAGGGAATTGTGAGCAGCCAGGCTAAGGCCGATGGAGCCGCAGACCCTCGCTATTTCCCCGATAATAAGAATATACTCCGTGTAGCCCAGGCCAGAACCTCCGTATTCTTCAGGCACCATTACGCCCATCAGTCCCAGTTCGCCCATGGCATGAAAAGTATCGATCGGGAAATGCTGGGATTCATCCCATTCCATAACATGCGGCAGAATATGCTTGCGGGCAAACTCGCGCGCCGTGGCAGCGGCCTGCTGAGCGATCTCATCTAATTCAAAGTGCATAAACGCTATTTCAATATTAAAAAGGCAGCAACCTGTGGCTGCTGCCCCCAAACAGCAAACAATCGTTAATAGAACAGAAATAAGCGGACTTAAACCATTAGCAATTTACAAAACTTCCGTTGAAAATACTAACGAATGTTAGTTTTTGTGCAGATCTGCAGGCAAGTTGGAAGTAGTCGAACCATCCCGTCAACTCCCATCAAAAAGTGGCGGCCAGGAATACATACAGAAATCCGGGAGGGGCGATATAGGGTCAGAAACTAAAAGGGGCTGCCTTCCTTTTTGAGGCAGCCCCTTATTTTATTTTGCAAGTCGGTTAACCAACATCTATATCTTTAATGACGCTCATAAATCAAGGTTTTAGATTTTCGAATAATAACCGGTAATCTGATAACGTAAGATAAGTATTTTAGTTTATCACTTCAAATTTAGGGCCATAGGCATGTTTGGCATTTTTAATAAGCGAATTGTCGGCATATTCTTGCGTAAAAACCTTGACTAAACCAGTTAATCCATGCCTTAAATAAACCTTGAACTCTACTGATTTGAAGTCATTATTGACAATTTCTTCTAAGTTCTCTTTTGTTCTAAACCTGACACAATGGTTAGCCTCTTTTCTAATCCATTTTGGCCTGGACGGTTCTATATTACAAAGATGGTCAGAAACCAACCGAAGAGGGATTGTCCTTGTATTCATCATCCCGGTCGGTGGTGTAGGATATCTTTCCAATACATTAAGCTCGACCTTAACATCGTTCCCGCTAAATATCGATGAGTTTACAATTTTGAAGAAATAAACCGTCGATTCGCCTTCAAACTGGGATGTTGTTTTACAAATAAAAGGGCAAATTTTAATTCTCGGTTTAAACAAGAACAAAAGAATAAACAAAAACAAAAGTGATGCAACTAATGCATAGGTTAAACCAAATGCAAAATGGCTCCATGTCCACACTGTTGGCTCATCCTGAAGAAATATCATTGTCATAAGGTTCAAGGAGCAATATGTGTACTGATAGGTAATTGCCTTGTGCAGGTCAGGTAAGGCATGAGTTTCTTCAGTCTTTCTTCATCCAGAAGAGCCAGTTGACGCAGCCCGTCCGGAGAGAGAAAAGCCCCGTGCTGCTCCCGGTAACGGACAATCGCCCGGGCAAGCTGCCACCCGATATAAGGATGCCTGGCCAGCGCTTCTTCCGAATCGCTGTTGATATTAAGCCGGTGAATGGCCGATGAGTCAACGTGCAAAAAAGCCCTCATGCGCTGAAACGCGGAATCAGGGAGGCCAAAGGTTTCGCCGACCTGGTCTGTGGCATAAAAGCCGCCCAGCCTTTCCCGAAAGTGCAGGATGCGGCGGGCCAGCGAGGCGCCGATTCCCGGCATTTTGATCCAGGCCGCCGAATCAGCCCTGTTTATATCGAGATCGACAAATTGCTTCGACGAGGTATAACGGACATGACCACTGTCTGAAGCATAGAATCGCTGTACAATCTGAGACGGCGGTTGCAGGGGACGCTGATCCACGATGCGAACATAGGGAAACAAGCGGCGGTAGTCTGCGGTCTGCATCCCGTATATCTTCTTCAGATCTGAAGCCTGCCGGAACACCCCGCCCTTTTGCGTGTAATGGGTAATGGTGAGGATGAGACGATCTGTTAATCCAAGGCGCTGCCAGTCCTGAAAAGACAGCCTGTTCGGATCGAAATAAAACAGTTCAATAGGTGTGAGCCGGGTATGCAGATACTCGTTACGGGGCGTGGCGGCATCCGACGGTTCAGCAGCATATTTCGAAAGCTGGTCATCATCCGATTGAAGCTGATCATTCCGGTACGGTTCATGACCGTTATACCGGTCTTTCCTGTTTTGATATCTTCCCTGTCCGGCCGAATCAAGCCGGGCAATATCGCTCTGGAATCGTTTGTACGCGACAGGATCGGGCGATCCGTTTGCCGGCCTGAAGAAATAGGGCAAAGCAAAGAGTGCGATCACGACCACCAAAAGCGTCAATGCGCCCAGCCGTTCTTTCTTTGTAAACAAAAAATAATCACGAAGTCTTTCCCACATAACCGGCTAAAGTTAGTGTGGGAAAGCCCCCTTAGTCAATACCCTTTCCGTGGTATCCGGTTCACCCGTAAAATCAATAATAGTAGTAGCGGCGCGGATGAGGCGGCGGACGGTGGGCTGGTCTTGCCGGCCTGCTGTATTCAGGCAATGGCTTGCCCAGCCCGATGATCAGGCCCACATTGAAGGCAAACTGAAAGATCGGCGGGTTGGAGTAATAACCGCCATGCAATTCCCCGAAGCTGCCGAAATAATAACCCGACCCGTGATCGGTGGGCAGGGCAGACAGCAGGCGGGCGCTGAGGCGAAGGCCCAGGCGGTCGGTAAAATAGATATTGGTGCCCGTTTGCAGTCCCCAGGCAAAAGCCACATTGCTGGAAAAATTATCCGGACCGGGTGTGTAGACTGCCGCGCCCATCATGGCGCCAAAGAAAAGATGAACGGGTGAACCGGGAACCTGCACAGAAGAAACGGGGCCTACGGTGATATAATTTATCCCCGCCCGCGTATGATAAAAAGGCGTCTGGTTCCTGTTGCTTCCGTAGTCGTACATATTGGCATCGGCGTCAACGCGGTTATACATCAATTCCAATCCAAAATGCCTGGCAAAATTGAATTGAAAAGAACCACCTACATTAAATCCATCTGAGATACGCCCGAATGACTGATCGAAACTCAGTTTGTCTGCGAAAGTGTATCCCCCCATGGGAATGAACTCGATGGAGGTTTGTCCAAACGATGTTGCAAAACTGCCGAGCATGAGTAAGCTGATCCAGACCGTCTTTTTCATAAAGTTGTTTTTACCATCGGGTTAGATGGAATTAGAACGAAAAAGTTTAATTAAACGGAGCCGTTTGTTGTTAATATACTGCTAAGAATTTTGATACCGATCAACAATCGACTAACAGTTGATCATAAGCCAATTCCATGCCTGGTGGCAGTTCGGGCTGAACATCGGCATGTTTTCCCAGCTGATGGCTGATATGCGTAAACCAGGCCCGGGGTATTTCCAGTTCCTTCACCATATCGATCGCTTCGGCAAGGTTGAAATGGGAAATATGCTTCTCTTTCCGAAGCGCATTCAGGACTACGATATCGCTTCCACGAATTTTCTTTCTTTCCGTTTCGTCAATGCGATTGGCATCGGTGATATAGGTAAACTTCCCGAAGCGGAAACCAAGCACGGGCATTTTCAGATGCCAGACCTGTATGGGAATTATTTCGATGTCTCCAACATGGAATGGCTCGGTGGCGATGGTATTGAAGCGGATCTCCGGTACGCCCGGATAGCGGAAATCGGTAAAAGCATAAGGGAATTCGCGGATGATCACTTCCTGCGTCATTTCGTTCGCATAGATCTCCATGGGCTTACCAGAGAAGAAATTAAAAGCGCGGATATCGTCGAGACCGGCAATATGATCTTTATGCGGATGGGTAAATAAAACGGCATCGAGTTTTGTTACTTCTGCCCTCAGCATCTGATAGCGAAAATCGGGTGTGGTATCCACCACCAGGCGCGTGGTTTCCGACTCGACGAGAATACTGGAACGAAGACGCTTGTCTCTTTTGTCTTTGGAATGACATACGGCGCAGGGGCAGGCAATCATCGGAACCCCGCTGCTGGTACCGGTTCCAAGAAAGGTAACTTTTAACTGTGCCTCATTCACGAAACGAAAATACTTAAATCTCCAATCAGGAGCACTGAAGAAAACGGTTCAACCCATCGGGGATTAGATCCGGGAAGCTCTATACTTCGGCCTGCATCAGTTGCCTCAGCATTTTCCGTGGTTCTTCCGGAAGCGTCTCCGGATCAATATTGAGTTGCGGAATGATATCGATCAGGGTATTGATCCGCCCTTCCACGGCGAGGAATTTATTCAGCACCAGTACTTTCTTCTCTTCCAGAATACAATATCCGCTTTGAAAATTTCCTCTTTCATAGCGTATCACATAACCCGTTTCCTGAAGCAGTTTCTCGATCTTATCCAGGGTCCCAGCGTTGTATTTCATAGGGTAAATTTCAATATTTCGGGTCAATCTGCCTGCTTGTTTTTTCCACAGCGGGGGATAATTGATGACGGATGACAGTTGTCTGTCATCTATCAACTGTCATCTGTCATCCACTCGTCCCCGACATCCTGATCACCGGCACGATCATTTCTTCCATGCTCACCCCGCCGTGCTGAAAACTGTTGCGGTAGTAGTTGGCATAGTAGTTATAATTGTTGGGATAGCAGAGAAAACCATCTCCCTTCGCAAAGATGAAGGAGGAATTGACCGTCGGCACGGGCAATCCGGCTTCTTTCGGATCGCGAAAAGCCAGCACTTCTTTGGCCTCGTAGTTCAGGTTCCGTCCATGCTTATACCGCAGGTTGGTCGTTGTCTGTTTGTCGCCAATTACTTTATAAGGGGTCTTTACCCGCACGCTGCCATGATCGGTTGCCAGAATGATCATCATTTTTTTATCTGACACTTTCTTCAATGCCTGGTTGAGCGGGGAATGTTCAAACCAACTGTTGGTGATGCTGCGATAGCTGGCCTCGTCGCTGGCCAGTTCCTTCAGTACTTCCATTTCCGTTCGCGCATGGCTCAGCATATCCACGAAATTGTAAACGATCACGTTCAGGTCGTTATTCATAAGGTTATGCATATTGTTCACCAGGTCCTGGCCCGCCTGATGATTCAGCACCTTGGTATAGGAAGTCTTCAGGTGGTCCAGCTTCATCCGCTTCAGTTGCGCCCGGAAGAATTCTTCTTCAGCCAGGTTCTTTCCACCCTCCTCTTCATCGTTCTTCCACAGCCCCGGATGGAGCACGCTGATCTCCAGCGGGGTCAGTCCGGCGAAAATGGCATTCCGGCTATATTGCGTCGCCGTTGGCAGTATGCTGTAAAATGTATCCTCCGATTGTATTCGGAAATTTTCGGAGAATACCGGCTGTATGGCTTTCCACTGGTCGAAGCGAAGATTATCGATCAGCACAAAGAACATCGGCGTTCCTTTTTGCAGATTGGGGAAAACCATATTGCGCATCAGCGAGTGCGACATGGTCGGCGCTTCGTCCTGCTTCGGCTTCACCCATTTCGCATAATTCCTTGAAATGAATTTAAAGAATTCAGTATTGGCTTCCTGCTTCTGGGTCTGGAATACTTCCCGCATTTCAGGACTATTGCTCTTTTCCATCTCCAGCTCCCAATAAACAAGTTTCTTGTAGAGGTCCATCCACTCGGTATAATTGGGATTATTGTTCAGCTCCATGAAGAGTTCCCGGAACTGCTGCTGATAGGCCGTCGTCGTTGTTTCCGCCACCAGCCGTTTATTGTCAATGATTTTCTTCAGGCTCAGCAATACCTGGTTGGGGTTGACCGGTTTTATCAGGTAATCGGTGATCTGGCGTCCGATCGCTTCGTCCATCAGGTTCTCCGTTTCATTTTTGGTGATCAGCACGACGGGAATTTGCTGGTTGGCCGCCTTGATCTTGGACAGCGTTTCGAGCCCGCTGATGCCCGGCATGGTCTCGTCGAGCAGCACAACATCCACCGGGTGTTCCTTTACATAATCGATCGCGTCCAGGCCGTTCGTTTTTGCATTCACCTCATAGCCTTTATTTTTCAGGAAGAGGATATGCGACTGAAGGCTTTCAATCTCGTCGTCCACCCAGAGTATCGTTCCTAATGCCATAATGATTGTTTCCTTTTCTAAAGGTAGTTTATCGGCAACTCATTGCTAAATTTGAGCCGGGATTGTATTTCTTTTAACTTTTAACAAAACGACAGATGAGCGGATCGTCGCATAAAATCATCAATGATCCGGTGTATGGTTTCATCACCATCGACCATCCGCTGATCCTGGAATTGATCGCTCATCCTTTCTTTCAGCGTTTGCGAAGAATACAGCAAATGGGCTTTGCGCATCTCGTATATCCGGGCGCCGTGCATACCCGGCTGCACCATGCCTTAGGCGCTTACCACCTGATGTGCATGGCCCTGAAGACCCTGAAGGGCAAGGGTATTGAGATCACTGAATCGGAAGAGCTCGGCGCCCGCGTCGCCATCCTGCTGCACGATGCCGGTCATGGCCCGTTTTCCCATGCGCTGGAGAATGTGCTGATCGAGCAGGTTCATCACGAAGCCATTTCCCTGCAGATCATGCAGGCGCTCAATAAAACATTCGACGGACAACTGCAGACGGCCATCGATATTTTTACCGATCAATATCCGAAACGCTTTCTGCATCAGCTCGTGTCGGGACAGCTCGATGTGGACCGCATGGATTACCTGAACCGGGACAGTTTCTTCACCGGTGTTTCGGAAGGCGTTATCGGCTACGACCGGATCATCCACATGCTTACCGTGCATCAGGGGGAGCTGATGGTCCAGGAAAAGGGGATCTATTCCATCGAAAAATTTTTGGTGGCCCGCCGCCTCATGTACTGGCAGGTATATCTTCATAAAACCGCGGTGAGCGCGGAAAGCATGCTGGTGAATATTGTTCGCCGCGCCAAGAGCCGCATTGCCATGGGCGAGCATTTATATTCCGGGTCTTTTGCCCTGGATTTTTTCCTCTCCCACAGCACGAAGGACCCGAAGGAATACCTCGAACCTTTTGTATTGCTCGACGACTACGACCTGGTCGGCGCGCTGAAATTATGGATGAACCACGACGATAAAGTGCTGTCTATCCTGAGCCGCATGCTGATCAACCGGCAGCTGCTGAAAGTGAAATTGCAGGCAACGCCCTTCGATACCGGCCTGTTGAACAGGCACCGGTCTGCCGCAGTCAAAAAACTGAACCTGACAGAAGAAGAAGCCGGCTATTTTGTTTTTACCGGCGAAACCTCCAACACGACCTACAATCCTGAAGACGAAAGGATCAATATCCTGTTCAAAGACGGTTCGGTCCGGGATATTTCGGAAGTGGACAATGCGCTGATCAGCCGCGGCCTGGCCACCCCGGTAAAGAAATTTTATATTTGTTACCTTGCATAAGGTAAGTGGCTGCCACCATATCAAACCCATTTAATATGCAATTTTCTGCTGCGCAGATCGCGGGGCTCATCAACGGAAAAGTGGAGGGAGACCCGGATGTTCTGGTAGATTCATTCGGAAAAATTGAAGAGGCCAGGGCCAATCAGCTGGCCTTTCTGGCGAACCCGAAATATGAAGATCACCTGTATACCACGAAGGCGTCTGTCATTCTGGTGAACGACAACCTCGTGATGAAAGAAAAAGTGCAGGCCACCCTGATCCGCGTACCGGATGCCTACCTGGCTTTTGCCGGCCTGCTGCAGGCCTACCAGGAAATGCTGAAGCAGCAGCTCACCGGGGTGCAGGAACCTTCTTATATCGCCAAATCCGCCGCCCTGGGCGAACAGGTGTTCGTCGGCGCTTTTGCCTATATCAGCGAAAACGTCCAGCTTGGCAAAAACGTCAAGATCTATCCACAGGTTTATCTGGGTGAACGCGTGAAAGTGGGCGACGATACGATTATCCTTCCCGGCGCCAAGATCTATTCCGATTGTGTGATCGGAAAAAATGTGATCGTGCATGCAGGGACCGTGATCGGCAGCGACGGCTTTGGATTTGCTCCGCAGTCCGACGGCAGCTTCAAGAAAATTCCGCAAATGGGCAATGTGGTCGTCGAGGATTTTGTAGAGATCGGTTCCAACACTACCATCGACCGGGCGACCATCGGTTCAACCGTTATCCGCGCCGGCGCCAAACTGGATAATCTTATCCAGATCGCGCACAATGTCGAGATCGGGAACAATACCGTGATCGCCGCTCAGGCCGGTGTTTCAGGAAGTACCAAGCTCGGCAAAAATGTGATGGTGGGCGGACAGGTCGGCATTGTCGGTCACCTGCAAATTGCCGATGGAAGCCGGATCAATGCGCAGAGCGGCGTCACCAAGTCCCTCAAAACACCCAATAGCGCCGTGACGGGAAGTCCCGCCTACGAATATACCAGCGCCCTTCGAAGCCAGGTAGCCAGTCGCCGGTTACCCGACCTGGAAAAGCGGATCCAGGAACTGGAACGTAAGCTGGAGCAACTGATCGAAGAAAGGAATTCTGTTAATGGATGACAGTTGGCAGATGACAGATGACAGAAATTTTGTGCGTCAGGCTGTTTAATTGTAATCAATCCGATTCACTGAAAGCCTGTCATCTGTCATCCGTCATCTTTGTTTGTCATCTTTTTAAAATAGTGTTTTACATTTAAACTCTCCCCCATGTCCGACCAGACAGGTTTTCTCAGTGCAATAAAAAGCGGCTATACATTCAAAACAGAATCGGTAAAGATCGGCATCGGCATGCTCGACGGCAAGCCAGTACCCGGCGCCGACGTAAATCTTCCCCTGAAAACGATGAACCGGCACGGACTGATCGCCGGGGCCACGGGCACGGGAAAGACCAAGACCCTGCAAATGATCACCGAGGCGCTGAGCAATGCCAGCGTTCCCGTGCTGGTGATGGATATCAAAGGAGACCTGAGCGGGCTTGGTGCTGCGGGGGTATCCAACGATAAGATCAAGAGCCGTTGCGACAGCATCGGCATCAGTTTCAAGCCCCAGGCGTTCCCGGTCGAGTTTCTCACGCTCAGCAACGAAAAAGGAATACGGTTACGCGCCACCGTGAGTGAGTTCGGTCCCATCCTGCTTTCCCGCATCCTGGAGCTGAACGATACACAGGAAGGGCTCGTCGCGATGATCTTCAAATACTGCGACGATAACAAGCTGCCCTTGTTAGACCTGAAAGATTTCACCAAAGTGCTTCAGTATATCAGCAATGAAGGAAAGGCCGAGATCCAGCAGGCCTATGGCTCCATTGCAACCACTTCCACTGGCACCATTCTTCGCAAAGTGATCGGGCTGCAGCAGCAGGGCGCCGATATTTTTTTTGGGGAGAAGAGTTTTGAGGTCAACGACCTCATGCGCACTGCCGACGACGGCCGTGGGGTGGTGAATGTGTTGCGGGTAACGGACCTCCAGGACAAGCCCAAGCTATTCTCCACATTCATGCTGCAGTTGCTGGCCGAGCTCTATGGATCCTGTCCCGAAGAAGGCGATCCCGATAAACCCAAGCTGGTGATGTTCATCGACGAAGCGCACCTCGTATTCGAGGAAGCCAGCGACGCCCTGTTGAAACAGATCGAAACCATTGTGAAGCTTATCCGTTCCAAAGGCATCGGTATATTCTTCTGTACACAGAACCCGACCGATGTGCCCGCGGGCATTCTCGCCCAGCTCGGACTGAAAGTGCAGCATGCCCTGCGCGCCTTTACCGCCAACGACCGCAAGGCGATCAAACAGGCGGCGGAGAATTACCCGTCGACCACTTACTATAAAACAGAAGACCTCATCACCCAACTGGGAATCGGAGAGGCGCTCGTGACCATGCTGGATGAAAAAGGAGTTCCCACACCCCTTGTGCATTGCATGATAGCCCCTCCGCAAAGCCGGATGGATATTCTGACTCCGGCTGAAATAGACGCTATCGTCGCCAAATCGAAGCTGGTAGCCAAGTATAACCAGACCATCGACAGCCAAAGCGCTTATGAGATCCTGACCCAGAAACTGCAGGATGCTGCCGACAAGGGACAAACGAGCCCCGGCAAACCCACCACCACCAAGCCCCAGCCCTCCACGCTTGAAAAGATACTGAACAGCGGCGCAGCCAGGCAGGCGGAAAGAACTGCCGCAAGCGTGATCACGAGGGGCCTGCTTGGCGCCCTGGGGCTCGGCGGCAGAAGCAGCAGTTCCAAAAAATCGGGTTGGTTTTAGTGATCAGGGCAGACCCAAAGTAATGATAAGACGCCCGGCCTCCTCATTGATACCTTAATGCTTTCTTTTTGCTACCTCAATGCTACCCCGGGCCCCGGCAATGCCGTCAGCTGAGATGGCTGCCCATGCCTTGCCGATACCCGGCACAGCTCTTCCTGGTTCGAGGTGTCATTGAGGTGTCATTGAGGTGTCAGTAAGGCAAAAGGTCTCTATAAGGTCTCTATAAGGTCCCTATAAGGTCTCTGGCGTTTTGCAGATTAGGGCATTTTGAAGTAAGCTTAGCGTTCCCCCTTTGCGGTTTGTGAAGTAATTTTGCATTCCAAATTCAATAGCATGGAGTTCAGAACAGAGAAAGATACGATGGGCGAAGTGAAGGTGCCGGCAGATGCCTACTATGGCGCCCAGACCCAGCGCAGCATAGACAATTTCAGGATCGCCCAGGATACCGACCGGATGCCCAAGCCGATCATCCGGGCCTTTGCCTACCTGAAGAAGGCCGCCGCCCTCACCAACCTGGAAGCGGGCGTTCTTTCCAAAGAGAAAGCAGACCTGATCGGTAAGGTTTGCGATGAGATACTGGCCGGAAAACTCGATGACTATTTCCCCCTGGTGGTATGGCAAACCGGAAGCGGCACGCAGAGCAATATGAATGTGAATGAAGTGATCGCTTACCGGGGGCATGTACTGAACGGCGGAAAGCTGGGCGACAAAGAGAAATTTCTCCATCCCAACGATGACGTGAATAAATCGCAATCGTCGAACGACACTTTCCCCACGGCCATGCATATCGCCGCCTACCAGGTCCTGGTCGAAAAAACCATCCCCGGCATTGAGAGGCTCCGCGATACCCTGCTCGAGAAAAGCCGGAAATATATGCGGGTCGTGAAGATCGGCCGCACCCATTTCATGGATGCCACGCCGCTTACCGTGGGTCAGGAATTCAGCGGCTATGCATCTCAGTTAACGCACGGACTGAAAGCCATTAAGAATACGCTTCCGCATCTTGCGGAGCTTGCTTTAGGTGGAACCGCAGTAGGAACCGGCATCAATACCCCGCCGCATTATGCAGAAAATGTCGCCAGGCATATTGCCGCGCTGACCGGCCTGCCCTTCGTTACCGCGGAAAATAAATTCGAGGCCCTTGCCGCGCACGATGCTATTGTAGAAAGTCATGGTGCACTGAAAACCGTGGCGGTCAGCCTGATGAAAATAGCCAACGATATCCGGATGCTGTCTTCCGGTCCCCGCAGCGGCATTGGCGAGCTGTTCATTCCCGACAACGAACCCGGTTCATCCATTATGCCGGGGAAAGTGAACCCCACTCAGTGCGAGGCGCTGACCATGATCTGCGCCCAGGTGCTGGGCAATGACGTAGCCATCAATATCGGCGGCGCTACCGGACATTTTGAATTGAACGTATTCAAGCCGGTGATGATCTACAATTTCCTGCATAGCGCCCGGCTGATCGGAGAAGGCTGTATCAGTTTCAACGATAAATGCGCCGTGGGCATCGAGCCCATCGAAGCCAATATCAAAAAACACGTAGACAATTCGCTGATGCTGGTCACCGCCCTCAATACAAAGATCGGTTATTATAAAGCGGCTGAAATAGCCCAAAAAGCCCATAAGGAAGGAACGACCCTGAAAGAAATGGCCGTGAAGCTGGGCTACCTGACTCCGGAGCAATTCGACGAATGGGTTGATCCGGCAAAGATGGTCGGGCAGATTTAGATGACAGTTGGCAGATGACAGATGACAGACTTCCTGTGAATCAGGTTGGTTGATTGCAATCAACATATTATTCATAAAAATACTGTCATCAGTCATCTATCATCCGTCATCCATTGTCATCTGTCATCTATGGTCATCTATTCATAACAAGCACCTTCCTCGTAAACACTTCCTCTCCCGTCGCGTCGAACATGCGAAGCACGTACAGTCCGCCGCGGACCTGCGTCACCGGTATATCGAAGCTATTGGTAGAAAACGACTGCTGAAGGACCATCCTTCC
The DNA here is from genome assembly GCA_035548895.1 of Puia sp. Taxonomy (GTDB): domain Bacteria; phylum Bacteroidota; class Bacteroidia; order Chitinophagales; family Chitinophagaceae; genus Puia. The sequence continues at coordinate 17,505 of DASZRP010000013.1, forward strand.
GGAAATATCGAACAGCTGAACCCGGAAAGGATTTTGCAACATGTCGCGACACAATACGTGAATATGGTCCGTCGCAGGATTTGGATATACCAGCGTGGTGTTGATCCTTTGCGTTTTCAGATGAACCGGGCCGGTATTGGTACTGTCTAACGGAAGAACAGTGATATACACCATGCGCAGAATGAATCCCGGCGTTTTCGTGCTCACCTGGCTGCCGCTGAAGCCTCCCGTAGGGCCTGAGGTAGATCCGCTGCTGTCGATCGCCAGGAAGAGCGTATCGCCGGTCGGCGCAATGGCCAGATCGCGGATCCGGTATTCATGCAGATAAGGAATGGTATCGGTGATCTGCGCCGTGCTTGAGCTGTCTACCGCACTGCCATCGGCCTTCAGCTTCAGGCGATACATGCCCAGCTTTAACGAAGTTACCAGCAAGGAGTTGGTCCACCCGGGAATATAGATCTTGTCGTAATAATCAATGCTCGAAGGGGCGATGGTGGGCCAGGTATAATTGGAAGCGCCGCTTGAAGGAACCGCCGAGCCATTCACATTAAAAAAAGAGAATAAAGGCTCCGTCACATTATTTGTCGAACAGAAGCTGTGCTCATTATGAACGGTCTGGTTGGCGAGCTTGTCATTGTTCGGGTTGGCGTCCGTGTCGTTGTAGTTGTCGTCGCACATGCCGGCAACCTTGGGCCATCCATAGTTGTTTCCGGCGCGGATCACATTCACTTCATCGTCCGACTTATCGCCATGCTCCGAATTGAAGAGTATATAACTGCCACCAATATGCGCCCAGACCAGGCCCTGCGCATTGCGGTGCCCGTAAGAATAGACCGCATTCACTTTGCCCGTTACCGAGTTGGTGATCGGGTTGTCGTTGGGGATCCACTGGCTGAAAGCGCCATCGTCGGCATCGCCATCCGTCTCCGTGTTCAACCGTAATACCTTCCCTTCATACACGTCTTTGTTCTGGGCATTATTGGTCCGGTACCCGTTATTGAACTGTCCTGCCCCCTGGTCGCCAATGGTATAATACAGGTGATACTGACCATCGCTTTCCGGCACAGGGCTTATTTTCATTCGTCCTGAATTATGGTCATTACTGCCCATCAGGTCATCCATCACGATAACGGGTGAACCGAGCGTATGCGTGGTAAGGTTATACGTATATCGTATGATCTTTGTTTTGTAGTAACAGGGTTGATTCGTTACCGAGCCGGCGCCTGCGCAGGCATTGTTGTTGGGCGTGCCGGTTTTAGGATAAACATCGTAAACCAGGGCCACAAAAACATAGGGCTTTCCCGACAGCAATTGGGGATGTATGGCCAGTCCCATGAGCCCTCCCTGGGGCGCAGGATAGCCATTTGGCGGAGCGTAGTAGTTGAAGGTGGTAAGGCCATTCAGATCGAGCAATACCCGGCTTCCTTTATTCCCGGGATGTATTTTCCATATCCGGTAACGATGCGCCTCGGTGACCCACAGGGAGTCGTCGGGGCCGTAGGTGATCTCCCAGGGATAGCTCAGACCCTTTACCGAAGGATAAACGGGGTAAAGGGTGTCCATCTTGAAATATTGACCGTTAAAAGAAACACTCTGCGAAAATCCGGCAAAAGACAATAACAGGCATGCAGTTGCCTGAAGGAACTTTTTCATCGGTATCGGATTTTGGAAGACAGGGTTTTTAAGGTCCTGTATTAACCCTTAAACATACAAAATCAGGGTTGCTTTACGTATAGAAAAACACCGATGAACCGTCCGTAAATTAACGTGCGGAGATCGGAAACACTATCTCAATAATTTGGTAATCAATAAATTAATTATCTGTCTTTAAATGGGAAACCTGCTCAGGTCAGGCATCGCCGGTCTTTCCTGCATCCGGCCCGGCCCCGGGGATCAGGGGAGAGGAAATTGCTTTGTGCTGATCTTCGGCTGATGGTGAAATGGCGGGAGCGTGGTGGTGTACAAAACGCTTCTGGAAAAGAAACAGGACGATGACCCCGATGGAAATAGACGCGTCGGCAATATTGAAAACGGGACTGAAGAATTCAAATTCTTCCCCGCCTACGAACGGAAACCATTGCGGATAATGGGTTTTGATCAGCGGGAAATAGAGCATGTCGACCACCCGGCCATGCAGGAACCCGGCATAGCCCTTCGCTGGGAAAATGCGCGCGATATGATCAAATGTGCTTTCCTCGAAAATAAGGCCGTAGAACATGCTGTCGATCAGGTTGCCGAGGGCGCCCGCGAAGATGAGGCCGGCGCAAACGATATAACCGGTATTGTAATTCTTTTTGATCAGCAGGCGGATATAATACACGCCGAAAATCACAGCGGCCAAACGAAACAGGGTCAGGAACATCTTGCCCCAGTTGCCGCCAAATTTCCAGCCCCAGGCCATGCCTTCATTTTCAACGAAGAATATCTGGAATTTCTTTCCAAACACCTGGATGCCATTTTCGTAGGGAGAGATCGGTGACCGGTAGTAGGCCGACCAGTTATGGCTGAGCGGCATGTGGGTCTTGACCCAGATTTTTAATACCTGATCCGCGATAATGACCAACGACACAATTAGAAGGACGGTCCTCGCTTGCTTATTCATAATGAGCCGCAAATATAGGAAGTTAGAGCTTAAGCTTTTGCTAAATAGATGACAGTTGACGGATGACAGTTGACAGTATTTTTGTGAATAATAGGTTGTTTACAATCAACCAACCCGATTCACAGGAAGTCTGTCATCTGCCATCTATCATCCGTCATCCATTACAAACAGCCTGTATCACTGAAAGTCTGTCATCTGTCATCTATCATCCGTCATCTATTCATAATAGACCCTTTTAACCCTTTGCGAAATTCCCGCCAGCAGTTCATAGGGAATGGTTCCAGCCCAGCGGGCCACCTGCTCCACCGGCAGACCCGGACCGAATACAAGGAGTTCATCTCCTTCCCGGGCGTTGTCGATACTGGTGATATCGATCATGCTCATATCCATGCAAAGATTCCCGATGGTTGGTACCAGTTGGCCCCGGTATAGCATCTTGCCGACGCCATTGCCCAGCGAACGGGGATAGCCGTCGGCATAGCCCAGTCTTACGGTCGCTATTTTCAAAGGCCGGTCAGCCAGGCCGCGCCGGTTATACCCGATCGTTTCCCCGCTGTGGATGGATTTGATCTGGGCGATGGTAGTTTTGAGCGTTCCCACGGGCCGCAGGTCGAGCTGATGAGAATTTGCCGGATCGATACCATATAATCCGATCCCGATCCTGACCATATCCAGCTGCAGGCCGGGATTGCGCACCACGGCGGCGGAATTGGCGATATGCCGGAGAAAGGGTCGTGGCACGGCTTCCTGCAACTGAGCGGACATTTCCCGGTAACGCTGAAACTGCCGTTCGGTGAATTCATCCTGTTGGGCATCTTCACTGGCCGCGAGATGACTGAAAACGGACCTCACCTGCAAGGCCGTATGGCGAAGCATCCCGTTCAGCCGCGGAATATCGGGTTCCGAAAAGCCGAGGCGGTTCATCCCGGTTTCCAGTTCCAGGTGCACAGGAAAAGCAGTCAGCCCCTCATTCCGGATATATTTTTCGACGGCCTGCAGGATGCGGAAAGAATAGATCACCGGCTCAAGCTGATATTCCACCAGCGCGTCTAAAGCAGACTCTTCCGTGTTCATCACGACAATGGGTAACCGAATACCCTGTGTACGGAGAGACGAGCCCTCGTCGGCATAAGCCACGGCCAGATAGTCGACCTTATGAAATTCCAAAGCCCGCGCAATTTCAAAACCGCCGCTGCCATAAGAAAAGGCCTTTACCATCGCCATGATGCGGGTGGCCGCCCTCAGCAATCCATGATAGGCTTTCAGGTTATGCGCCATGGCTTCCAGGTTCAGTTCGAGCAATGTTTCATGAACCTGCTGCGAGAGCAAACGATCTATACGTTCGAAGCCGAATACCCGGGCTCCTTTTATCAGGATGGCCTCATCGTGAAAAGCTCGGGCATGGAAAGACTCCAGGAACGAAGCGGTAGACGCATGAAAAGCCTGTTCCTGAATATCGAAAAGCTTACGATTAGCAGAGATCTCTTCTCCGATCCCGATCAGCCGGTCAACCTGAAACTGGCGGAGCAGCCGGGCTACTTCCCCATAGAGCAATTCCGGTCGTTGACCGCTCTGCAAAATATCGGAAAGAATGACCGTGCGTTTCAGGTGCTGTCGTTGCCGGGATAAAAAATCAAGCGCAATGCGGAGCGAGCTGATATCTGCGCTGTAGCTGTCGTTAATAACAGAGCAATGATTGATCCCTGTCTGCAGCTCCATACGCATGGATATCGGGCTAAGCCGCAAAAAGCGGGAAGAAAACTCATCGGTGGAGATATTCAGGTTCAGTAAAACGGCAATGCAGGTCAATACGTTTTGAACCGATGCATCGTCGGCAAAACCAATCGTCAGGGAAAATATCTGTTTCTCATACTCCAACTGCAGTTCAGTCGAGCCCTCATTTCTTTTTTCCGAAATCAGGCGCAGCGCCGACCCGGATTTCCCGAAGGAGAATAGTTTCACTTCGGGATGTATCCTGCTCCAGGACGATATGACTTCATGAAGTGCTGCATCGTCTGCGGGATACATGAGCAGCCGGCTCTCTTCAAAAAGCTGTAGCTTTTCCTGGATCTTCTCCGTCCGGTCCTTAAACCCTTCGTCATGCGCCTCGCCAATATTGGTGAACACGCCAAATTCAGGTCGAATGATCCTTTGCAGGGCAGCCATCTCTCCTTTCTCCGAGATACCCGCCTCGATCAGGGCCAGGTTATACGAATCGTTCATTTGCCAGACGCTCAGGGGAACGCCTGTCTGGGAGTTAAAACTGCGAGGACTTCGGACGATCCGGAACTTATCTTCCAGCAATTGGTTCAACCATTCCTTCACAATCGTCTTTCCGTTGCTTCCTGTGATGCCGATCACGGGGTATTCAAAACGGCTTCGGTGAAAAGCCGCCAGGGTCTGAAGCGCAGAAAGGGCGTTGGCGACACGAATGATATTGGCGCCGGGATACAGTGTTAAGTCAACTTCTTCTTCCACTATAAAATTTCTTACGCCGCGCTGAAACAGTTCCGGCAGGAACTGCTGACCGCTTCTTCGCGGGCCCGGCAGGGCAAAGAATAAAGTGCTTTCAGGAAATACGAGGCGGCGGCTGTCGGTCAGCAGATTTTCGATCTGTGCTTCTTCGCCGGCCTGAAGCCAGGTCCCATTGACAAGCGATGCGATATGCCGTATGGAATAGGACAATGAAAAAAATTTAAGGCGAAGAATGCTTCTTATCCCAGATCAGCGAAACGACCATCGAAACCGTAATACAAACCACGATAACGCCAAGCGACACCAGAACCGGAACTTTGATGTGGATCAGCTCACTCAGCATTTTCAGGCCGACAAAGACCAGCACGGTAGCAATACCCTGCTGCAAAAAACGAAATTTGTCGACCGCTCCGCGCAGCAGGAAAAACAGCGAGCGAAGCCCCAGCACGGCAAATATATTCGAAGTATAGATGACGAGCCGGTTCTGGGTGATCCC
>DASZRP010000014.1:0-6918 GCA_035548895.1 Puia sp.
ATGAACCGGATCTGAAGCCCGGCGCTGTTCTTCGATAGTCCCCATACTTCGGGCCGCACCTTCCCTTCAGCCCTCGCGGGGAGGCGATCGTAAAAATCTTTTACTTCTCCTGGCCACGCCTGACCTTCGAGCGCTGAAACAGCATCCTTTGCCGGATCCCATATTTTAAACTGATCGCTATTTTGCGCAGTGGCAATAAAGGAGAGAAAAAGAAGGACAATCGGGAAACAGAATTTTTTGTTCATGGAGGCAAGACGGTTTGTTACATTAAAAAATCTTTTTTGAAATAGGCATCGGATACGAATTCTAAATTTAAGTGATTAAATTGATCCGCCTCCTCACTGTGGCCTGACTGGGAAAACACTGATTTTGTGAATTTTTATTAATTGCCCGGAATGATTGAACGACTTGCCGCTGCCGCACTTGCGGGTTTGCTCCTGCTGGGATCAACCAATTGTAAAGGCCCTTCCAAACCGCCTACACCCGATCCGGATAATGGCGGACTGATTCTTCCCAATGGATTCGGCGCTTTGATCGTTGCCGACAGCATCGGCCGCGCCCGTCATCTTGCCGTGAATGATAATGGCGATATCTATGTCAAACTGGAATACAACGACCGCCTGAAAGGAAAAGGCGGAACGGTCGGCCTGCGCGATACCAATGGCGACGGCAAGGCCGACTCGATCGTTTATTTTGGCGACTATACCGACGTGGGCAGCTCTGCCGTCGGCGTAACCATACACGATGGATATCTGTACACCAGCACGGTTACTCAGGTGCTGCGGACCAAACTTACCTCGGGCGATCTTGTGCCGGAGAGCAAGACCGAAGTCATGATCACAGACACCCGTCAACTCACGAAGCCCGGATGGCACAGCACCAAGCCGGTAGCTTTCGATAACGACGGACATTTTTATATTCCTTTCGGCGCACCGACCAATGCCGGACAGGATATCAATCTCTATGGACCGCCGGGCATTCCCGAAGGGCATGGGTTGGATCCTGAGCCCGGGCTTGATGAATACGCAGGCGTCTGGCAATTCGATGCAGACAAAACCAACCAGACCCAAAAAGATGGGAAAAAATATGCGGGCGGACTGCGCAGCGTGGTGGGAATGACCTGGAACGAGAACGATAACCATCTTTGGCTGGTGATGAACGGCATCGATAATTTTCATACGATGTTTCCTAAAAAATACACGGCCTGGCAGGCCGCCATATTGCCGGGCGAACCGTTGATCCGGTTGGAGCAAGGAGAAGATTATGGCTGGCCTTATGCCTACTACGATCAGACGCTGGGAAAGAATATGCTTGAACCGGGATATGGTGGCGACGGAAAAACTGTCGGCCGCGCAGCGAAATTCAATACACCGCTTATGGGCTTTCCAGGTCACTGGGCCCCGATGGATCTCTTGTTTTACCAGGGTGATCAGTTTCCACCAAGATATAAGAACGGCGTATTCATCGCTTTTCATGGTTCTACCGACCGCTCACCCTACCCGCAGGCAGGATATATCGTTTGCTTCGTTCCCTTCGTGAACGGAAAACCCAACGGGACCTATGAACTATTCGCGGACGGTTTTGCGCGCGTGGATACGGTGGCCAATACCAGCGATGCGAAGTTCCGGCCCATGGGACTTGCCGAAGGGCCCGATGGTTCGCTCTATATTTCAGAATCCAATAAGGGTCGCATCTGGCGGGTGATGTACACCGGCGATAAAACCAAATTCAATATATCGCAGTTAGCGGGCATGGAGAAGCTGAAAGAAACCCGCACCTATATCAAGACGCCCGATTCCGTAAAAGACAGGCTGAACCAGGGAAGCATGGTCGCTGGCGGGCTGCTCTTCAATATCTACTGCGCTTCCTGTCATGCGCGGAATGGCATGGGCGATAACAACCGTTACCCGCCGCTCGCCGGTTCAGAACTGGTCAATGGTGACAAAGACAAGCTCATTGGCATCGTGCTGAATGGATTGCAGGGCAAGGTGGACGTTGCTGGAAAAACCTACGACGGCATTATGCCGGCTCACGGCGGTTTCCTGGACGACGAAGCCATTGCTTCGATCATCACCTATGTGCGCAACAACAAACGATTTAAGAATGAATCCACACCGGTAAGTCCAAAGGATGTGAACAAGGTCAGGAACAGTTCTTCAAAAACGGGAAAGCGATGAGGGATAGATTTCAGATAGTAAGTAAGCGGGTTTCGCTCCGGATGCGGCGTTTCGGCAGTTTGCTCCTGCTTGTTCCGATGCTTGTTTCCGCGCAGCCTTATGACCTGTTGATCCGGAACGGGCATCTGATCGATCCGAAGAACCAGCGCGACGGCGTCATGGACATCGCGATCAGCGAGGGGAAAGTAGCTAAAATTGATGAACATATTCCTGCAGAGCAGGCAAAGAAAGTGGTTGATGCCGGCGGGCTTTATGTTATTCCGGGCATTATCGATATTCATACCCATGTTTTTGTCGGCAGCAAACCGGAGACTTTCGCTGACGGATTTTCCAGTCTCTCACCCGACGACTTTACGTTCCGTTCCGGTGTCACCACGGTGGTTGATGCCGGCACCTCGGGCTGGCGAAATTTTCCCCTGTTCAAACAGCAGGTGATCGATCAATCCAAAACGCGGGTGCTTGCCTTCCTGAATATCGCGGGCTCGGGCATGAGCGGCAGTCCGGGAGAAGAAGATCTGAACGATATGGATGCCCGGCTCACCGCGCTCACCATAAAGAAATACCCGGATATTCTGGTTGGTGTGCAGATTGGTCATTATAACGGTAATGAGTGGGCGCCTTTCGACCGCGCACTGTCGGCGGCATCGCTTTCCGGAACGCCGCTGCTGGTGGAGTGCCACCTGCCGCAGCTATCTTTAGAGGAGCAGCTTAGACGGATGCGGACAGGCGATATCATTACGCATGCTTATGAGCGGGTGTCGGAGCGGATGCCTGTCATCGATAGCCTGGGCAGGGTAAGGCCCTTTGTGCTGGAAGCGCAAAAAAGAGGCGTGCTCTTCGACGTGGGCCATGGCGGGGCGGGTTTTTGGTTCAGTGTGGCGATACCCGCGCTTCATCAGGGATTGGCGCCGAATTCCTTCGGCACAGACCTCCACCGCTTCAGCATGAATGCCGGGATGAAGAACATCCTGAATGTGATGTCCAAATACCTGGCCATGGGCATGAGTTTGAACGATGTGATATGCCGGGCTACCTGGTATCCCGCACGCTCCATTCACCGGGAAGACCTTGGACAATTAGCGCCGGGCGCCGTTGCCGATATTGCGGTGTTAAGCCTGCAGCATGGAAAGTTCGGCTTTGTGGATGCGGGCGGCAACCGGTTGGATGGCGATCAGAAGCTGGAGGCCGAACTGACCGTTCGTGCCGGAAAAATAGTATATGACCTGAATGGCATTTCGGCCAAACGGCTGGAGCTGCCGGGAAATAAAAAATAAAACAACAAAAGATATGAAAAGAAGAGACGCGCTGAAGGGTTTATCCCTGTTGCCTCTGGGAGCAACCGTTCTTCCCCTGGAATCTGCATTTGCCGGAACATCTGCTTCGGCGAATGCAGGCCCGCTGGTGCCGGGCCCGCAGATATTTCAATCCATTGGCGTGGAACCGCTGATCAACTGCATGGGAACTTTTACCATCATTGGTGGTTCATTGGAAAGAACTTCAGTTCGCGCCGCCATGGAAGCCGCCTCCAAAAACTTCGTTCAGTATGACGAGCTGGCTTATGGAGTAGGTCAGCGTTTAGCGGAACTTACCAAAGCGGAGTGGGGTATGGTGTCGGCTGGTTGTGCTGCCGGGCTCAAGCATGTAACGGCGGCCTGTGTTACGGGCGGAAATCCGGAAAAGCTGATCCGTATTCCTAACCTTACCGGTTTTGAAAAAACAGAAGTCATTATTCCGCGCAGGTCCCGTAACGTGTACGATCATGCGATACGGAATATCGGGGTTACGGTGATTACCGTAGATACCCTGGAAGAGCTCGAAAGATCGATCGGGTCGCGCACAGCCATGATTTACCTGATGGCGGAAAGTGAAGAACCGCTTTCGCTGGAGAGCATTGTGCGCGTCGCCAAACCGAAAAACATTCCCATACTCGTCGATGCTGCGGCGGAAGACCTGACGGTTCCCTGCGTGCACCTGGAGAAGGGGGCGACCATCGTTGCCTATAGCGGTGGGAAAGCTTTTTGCGGGCCGCAGTGCTCCGGCATATTGATCGGGAAAAAAGATATCCTTCAATCTGCCTGGCAGGCTTCCTCTCCGCATCATGGTCCGGGAAGAGACAATAAAGTTGGCCGGGAGGAAATGATCGGCGCACTGGCGGCCATAGAAGCCTGGGTTACTTTCGACCATAAGGCCCAGTGGGATAAATGGCTTTCCTACCTGGACACGGTGGCTAAAAAAGTGGCCACCATCGAAAGCTTGAAAACAAGTATCCGCCAGCCTGAGGGGCTTTCCAATCGCAGTCCTGCCCTGGTCGTGAACTGGGATCCGGCGAAATTGAACATTACCGGTGAAGAGCTGGCTGAAGAACTGGGCCGCAACAAACCCCGGATTGCGTTGGCGCCAGAAGGCGGACGGCGCAGGGGAAATGATGATGGGCTCACGGGCATCAGCATCACTGCAGGTCAGATGCAGCCCGGCGAAGATAAGATCGTAGCAGAACGTATTTACGGAGTGCTTACCAGGAAACGAAATCCAAAACCCGCTGCGATGCAGGCGCCGGCGGGTAATATAGCCGGGCGCTGGGACGTGGCCGTGGAATTCTACAGCAGCACGGCACATTTTGCCTGGGTGCTGGAACAGGAAGGGAACTGGCTGCAGGGCACACACGCTACCACTTTCTCCACCCAGAATATCCAGGGAACGATGGAAGGCGATCTGGTGAAGCTACGCAGTCCGGAGGGCATGCCGGGCGACCATATCACTTTCACCTATACCGGAACGCTCTCGGGCGACACTATTTCCGGGTCCATTTACTTGGTGGAATACGGAACAGCGAAATTCAATGCGACGAGATATAAATATCCGGAGAACCGGATGCCGGTAACGGTCCCCGGCGGACCGCCGCTGGCAACTTAGACGGTAATTTTTTAATCATCAAGATATTTTCGTTATGATAAGACGATTCGGTTGGTCTTTACTAATACTGTGTTGCTTCGCGGGAAAATCCCTGGATGCTCAACAAACAATCGATCTGCTGCTGAAAGGCGGTCACGTGATCGATCCGAAGAATAAGATCGACGCCAATATGGATGTGGCTGTAGCGGACGGGAAAATCGTTCAGGTGGCTAAGAATATTCCTTCTTCTTCAGCAAAGAAAGTGGTGGATGTGACCGGGCTCTATGTTACGCCGGGCATCATCGATATGCACGTGCATGTTTTTTATGGCACTGATCCGGGTTCTTATCTCGCCAACGGGCATGATGCCGTTATCCCTGACGCCTTTTCGTTCAGGGCCGGCGTAACGACCATGGTGGATGCAGGTTCGTCGGGCTGGAGGAATTTCAGGCAGTTCAAGGCGCAGACCATCGATCGTTCCCAAACACGGGTGCTCGCTTTTCTGAACATCGTTGGAACAGGTATGTATGGCCGTTATGAAGAACAGGACGTGTCCGATATGAACCCCGTGATGACGGCCAATATGATCCTGAAGTTGTTTCCCAATATCATTGTCGGGATCAAATCGGCGCATTATTGGGGAGACTTCACTCAGGTAGATAAGGCGGTGGAAGCGGGCAGGCTGGCCAATGTGCCGGTCATGGTCGACTTTGGCGAACACCATCCACCCAATTCCATCGAGGAATTGTTCATGAAACATTTGAGGCCGGGCGATATTTTCACACACACTTATGCGAATGGAGCGACGGATCGGGAAACAATTTGTGATACCAGCACCTGGAAGGTAAAGCCATTTGTATTCGAAGCTCGTAAAAGAGGGATCGTATTCGACGTAGGGCATGGAGGTGGCGCTTTTTCCTGGAAGCAGGCGGTGCCTGCCATTCAGCAGGGATTCCTGCCCAGCACCATCAGCTCTGATCTTCACACATTAAGTATGAACAGTGGCATGAAGGACATGGCAAACCTGATGTCTAAATTCCTTAACCTCGGGATGACGCTCCAACAGGTGATAGAAAGGGCTACCTGGGCGCCTGCCCAGGTGATCAAACGCCCTGACCTCGGAAGCCTGAGCGTGGGATCCGATGCAGACATAGCGGTGTTCAGCCTCCTCACCGGCGATTTCGGTTTTCTCGATGTGCGCCGGACAAAGTTGAAGGGCACGAAGAAACTTCAGGCTGAGCTCACGATCAGGGCAGGCCGTATTGTCTGGGACCTGAATGGCATCAGCGCGCCGCTCTGGGATGCGAAAGAACAGTAAGCCGATTGAAACTTTTATATGAAAATAGACAGCCACGTTCATTTCTGGACCTACGATCCCGTAAAAGACGCTTGGATCGACGATTCGATGGCCGTGCTGAAAAGGAATTTCTATCCGGCCGACCTGGAACCTGTATTGAAGAAGAGCGGTATTGACGGAGTAGTCGCCGTGCAGGCTGATCAGAGCGAAACAGAAACCCATTTCCTGCTGGAACTGGCTGAAAAATTCGACTTCATTAAAGGCGTCGTGGGCTGGGTAGATTTAAGAAGCCCGCGAGTGGAGGAACGGCTGGAATATTTTTCACAGTTTAAAAAATTAAAAGGATTCCGGCATATTGTTCAGGCAGAACCGGAGGAGGACTTTCTGCTTTGCGCGGACTTTATGCGCGGCATATCGCTGCTCAAAAACTATTCTTACACTTACGATATTTTAATTTATCACCGGCATCTTCCTGTGGCCTTCGAATTCGCCCGGCGTTTTTCGGATCAACCGTTCATCCTGGACCATATTGCGAAGCCTGACATCAAAGGC
>DASZRP010000015.1:0-16038 GCA_035548895.1 Puia sp.
TAGTCGGCGGAGTCAATCCCGTGAGCCATCATTTTTCAGGCGTGAATACCTATCCGGTCCGCTTAACCATCGTCACCGATTTCGGTTGTTCGGGCGATACCACCATACCCATCCAGGTCGTAGCCTCTCCAAAGATCGGCATCGGCGGATTTAACCCTGCCTGTGAACCGGCAACCCTGACATTTACCGGTATCGAAGTGACGCCGGATCCTTACGGCCCACTGAGCTGGTCATGGAATTTCGACAATGGGCAAACGGCGAATGTGCAAAATCCAGGACCTATATCTTATCCAAAAGCGGGATCTTACGCCGTGAAGCTGACTGCCACGAATACCAAAGGCTGCGCCACCACCTACCCGGCTGTAGCGGATTCGCTGAAAATATACCCGCTACCCAATGTCAATGCGGGCCGGGACACTACCATTTGCTGGAGCAATCCTGCAACGCCTTTCCCACTACATGCCACCGGCGATCCGGCAGTCTCGTTCACCTGGCAGCCTCCGGCCGACGGAACCGTTTCCTGTACAGCCTGCGCCGACGCGATGGCGACAGCTGCGGAAACTACTTATTTCGTAGTGACCGGGCAAAGCCCGCCAATCGGTTGTCAGCGCAACGATACCATTAAAGTCAAGGTAAATACACCGGTCACAGTCGCCGTCGGTCCTCCCGATTCCGTCTGCCTCGGACAAAGTGCTCAGCTCACCGCCAGTGGCGCAGATATTTATTCGTGGACGCCAGGCGCAGGTCTCAGCAATCCGGATATCGCCAATCCGGTGGCTACACCAACGGCAGATCAGCTTGGGGGGGCCCTGCACAATGTTATTACCTATAGCGTTACCGGGTACGATGATATCAAATGCTTCTCCGACACCAAATCGATCAATGTGACTGCGTTCCAGTACCCGACGATCGACCTGGGCCCGGACATCACTTTACCGGTCGGCTCTTCCTACCAGATCAATGGCAATGGTTCACCGGATATCGTTTCGATGACCTGGTCGCCGACCACTTCGCTGTCCTGCATCAATTGTCTCGATCCGATAGCCAACCCGATCAAGACGATCGACTATAAGTTGACGGTAGTAAACGACGGCGGTTGCTTTTCTTCCGACGGTATTCATATCAACGTGGTATGTACCAACGGGAATTTCTTCATCCCGAATACCTTCTCTCCGAACGGAGACGGTGTGAACGACCGGTTTATCGTGCGGGGGAAAGGGCTGAATATCATCCCATCGATCACTATTTATAATCGCTGGGGCCAGATTGTTTTTGAAAAACGGAACTTTGCGCCGAACGATGAGTCGCAGGGATGGGATGGAACCTTTAACGGCAAACCGGCGCCGTCCGACGTTTATATCTATACCGTACAAATCCTTTGTGATAACGCAACCCTGATACCCTATCACGGCAACGTGACCCTGGTCAGATAATGTGTATGAAAATGAAAAACCAAAAACACCTGCTTAAGTTATACTTTACCCTGCTGATCGGCCTGGGCGGACTGACAGCGTTTTCACAGGACCTTCATTTCTCGCAGTTTTTCGAAGCGCCCCTGTTAAGAAATCCGTCTCTTGCCGGCATCTTCACCGGCGATTACCGGATACAGGGCGTTTACCGTGATCAGTGGAACAGCATCACGAATGCTTACCGAACCGGATCCTTTAACGGAGAATATAAAATGCCCGTTGGGAAAAGCAATGATTTCCTGACAGTAGGCATGCAGATCCTGTACGATAAGTCGGGGAGTGCCGGATTAACTTCAACAAATATTTTTCCGGCCCTGAATTATCATAAATCGCTTTCGGATTCGAGAACCATGTATCTTTCACTTGGCTTTATGGGCGGTTATGCGGATAAACGGATCGACCGTTCTCTGATTACCACAAACAGCCAGTTCGACGGATCGGCATACAACCCTTCGTTACCCGATGGAGAGAATTTCACAACACCGGATGTGCATTATTGGGATGGCAGTGTCGGCATGAGCTTCAACAGCACTTTTGGCATCGACCAGCAGAACAGCTTGTTTTTTGGCGTTGCGTATCATCACCTGAACAGGCCCAAAAATAATTTTTACCAGGATGCACCAAATGAATTGGACCCCAAATACGTGGTGTCGGGTGGCGCGAAATTTTTGCTTGACGAACGTTCTGAAGTTACTTTTCAGGCCGACTTCAGCAGGCAGGGCGCAGCCCAGGAAACGATCGGCGGCGTGATGTATGGCTATAAGCTGGGGGAATTGATCGATGATCCGAAATATGTTTTGGGCATCGGCGCTTTCCTTCGCTGGCAGGACGCTTTTATTCCGGTCGTGAAACTGGAAATGCTGCCTTTATCGATTGCTATAAGTTACGATGTCAATATTTCGACCCTGAATACGGTCAGTACCGGACACGGTGGCTTTGAGCTGTCGATTTCCTATATCGGATTTCTGGATCGTGAAAACTCTGCAAAGTATAAAGTACTCTGTCCCCGCTTTTAGCTGAACATTTCCTTGACCTTATCGAAGAAACTCTTTTCGTTCTTGTCGGGCTTGGGTTGAAAATTCGCAGACTGGCCTAACCTTTCAAGTGCAGCCTTTTCTTCAGATGAAACCTGCTGTGGCGTCCATACGTTCACGTGGATCAACTGGTCTCCCTTTTCATAGGAATTCACCGAAGGAAAGCCCTTGCCTTTTAATCTGAAGATTTTGCCGCTCTGGGTACCCGCAGGAATTTTGATCTTGGCCTTCCCGTCGATGGTAGGCACTTCTGCCTGTATGCCAAAAACTGCGTCGGTAAAAGAGATATAAAGCTCGTAGGCAACGTTCAGTCCGTCGCGATGCAGTTCTGCATGGGCCTCCTCTTCGATCAGGATGATCAGGTCACCGGCCATTCCCCCGCGTTCACCCGTATTACCTTTACCGGACATGCTGAGCTGCATGCCTTCCTGAACGCCCGCAGGTATGTCGATACTCACTACTTCCTCACCATAAACCCTGCCTTCACCTTTACAAACATTACACTTAGCCGTGATCGTAGTTCCTTCCCCGTTACAGGTTGGGCAGGTGGTCACGGTCTGCATTTGTCCAAGAAAGGTATTGCTTACCCTTCTTACCTGGCCGCTGCCGCCACAGGTGGCACATTGCTGAACGCTTCCTTTATCCTTTGCGCCGGAACCATGACAGGTACCGCAGGATACATATTTTTTAACTTTGACACTCTTGTTGACGCCCTTTGCGATTTCTTCGTAGGTCAGTTTTATTTTGATTCGCAGATTGCTTCCCCGAACGCCTGTCGGGCGGGAATGGCCGCCCCTGCGGCTTCCAAAAAAGCTTCCGAAAATATCCTCGCCAAAAACATCTCCAAACTGGCTGAAGATATCTTCCATATTCATGCCGCCGCCAAAACCGCCACGACCATTATTTAAGCCGGCATGACCATACCGGTCATACTTTGCCCGTTTCTCACTGTCGCTTAACACCTCATAGGCTTCGGCAGCTTCCTTAAACTTTTCTTCTGCCGCTTTATCGCCGGGATTGCGGTCCGGGTGATACTTCATCGCTACCTTGCGATAGGATTTCTTAATCTCGTCGCCGGTTGCCGTCTTGGATATTTCCAGTATTTCGTAGTAATCTCTTTTCATTCTGATTATCCGGTAATTCTATTTTCCAACAATCACTTTCGCAAAACGAATGATCTTATCGTTTAAATAATATCCTTTAACCACTTCATCGATCACCTTGCCCCTGAGTTCCGGTGTCGGCGCCGGAATTTCGCTGATGGCTTCATGTTTTTCCACGTCAAAATCTGTATTAATGCTTACCATCGGGCGCAAGCCCCTGGCCTGCAAAACGGATCTGAGCTTATTAAACACCAGCAGAACACCGTTTTCGAGCTGATTATTTCCTTTCTGTTGCTGCACCTGCTTTTCAGCCCGGTCGCAGTCGTCCAAAACATCGAGCAGGGATATAATTATCTCTTTTCCAGCCGTTTGACTTAGCTCTACTCTTTCGCGGGCGGTGCGGCGCTTGAAATTGTCGAATTCGGCAAATAAACGCAGGTACTTGTCTTTCTGCTCCTGCAATTCAGCGGAGATTTTTTCCAACTCGCTCTCCGTTCCGATTTCTTCATCCGACAAACGGTTGATGCCCGCAACATTTTCATCAGTGTTTATATCAACCCCTGATTCTCTTTCACTTACAATATCGTTTTCCTCGACGTCGGAAAATTTATCATGATTCTTTTGCATAATATGGAAATTGTGGCAAAGGTAAGCTTGTCAATTTCTCTGCCAAGACCTGTTTTGAGACAAATTGTCCTTGACAGCTCCCGTTACGCCTTGGTATTCTGCTACATTTGCGGCATGAAATCGGTAATTCTGAAGAAAAGAATAGGACGACGCGTCGAGAACGGACATCCCTGGATTTTTGCAAATGAAATAGACCAGGTGGAGGATTCCCTGGAACCGGGAGAAATCGTTACTGTTTTTTCCTGGGACAAGAAATTTATCGGCCAGGGCTATTTCAACTCTCAATCACAAATTACGGTCAGGTTGCTGACCCGGGATCAGAACGAAAGGATTGACGATGAGTTTTTTTACCATCGGATAGCAAAAGCATGGGCTTACCGCTGCAAATTGGGTTATACGGAAAACTGCCGGCTGGTTTTTGGCGAGTCGGACGACCTGCCAGCCTTGATCATCGATAAATTTAACGGGCATTTTGTTCTTCAGACCCTCGCTCTCGGCATCGATCGCTGGAAGCCGGCTATTGCGCAGGCAATCGAACGCCTTTTTCCCGGAGCAAAGATCTTCGAACGCAATGATGTTCCGGTTCGCGCCCTGGAAGGACTTCCATTACAGAAAGGATTTCTGTCAGCTCCGTTTGATCCAAACATCGTGATCCTGGAAAACGGTCTTCAGTTTCATGTCGACCTGGAAAACGGGCAAAAGACCGGCTATTTTCTTGACCAGCAGGATAACCGCCGTGCCATCAGGCAAATCGTTAAAGATGCCGAAGTGCTCGGCGCTTTCTGTTATACCGGAACCTTTGAAGTGCATGCGGCCCGTTATGGCGCCCGATCGGTTCTGGCGCTTGATATTTCTGAACAGGCCATTGCCCAGGCTAAGCGAAATGCACAGCTTAACGGCGTTGGGGACCGGATGGAATTTCAGGCAGTCAATGCTTTCGACGTGTTGAAAAAATGGAGTCGCGAGAACAGGAAATTCGACGTCGTGATGCTGGATCCGCCCGCCTTTACAAAAAGCCGCCAGAATATTGAAAAGGCGCTGACCGGTTATAAAGAAATCAACCTGCGTGGCATGAAATTGCTAAGGGAAGGAGGTTTCCTGGTCACTTCCTCCTGCACGAATCTGGTATCGCCGGAGAAATTCCTGGAAATGATCGCCGCGGCAGCCCGCGATGCAGGAAAGAGACTGCGACAGGTTGTTTTCAATGCCCAATCACCCGATCACCCGATTATCTGGGGCCTGGAGAACACGCATTATCTGAAATTCCTGATCGTGGAAGTGAGCAGTATTTGATATGAAAATGTAGATATGGAAATGTGAGAATGCTTCGCCTGGTGAAGGCGGGTGGAAATAAGGTCCTATTTGTTCACCTGGAATTTTCCGGATTCGATAACTTTTCCGTTGGGGTCCTTGAGCTGGAAGATATAAATGCCGCGGAAAAAGTCGGATAGGTTAACCACGGTTTTGGCATCGTTGACAACGAACTCATACACCTTCTTGCCAAGGAAGTTAAAAATCTGGATGGAATAATTCTTTCCGAAATCTTTCTGAAGGTCGAAAGTAATGTATGAAATGGCGGGGTTAGGATAAAAATGAACACGCGCCTCTTCGGTATCCGGAAAACTCGGAGTGCGACCAGGGACCTGTGCAAAGGCCGACGAGCAACAAACCATAAGAACAACAAGGTAGAAAAGCCTCATAGTTACCGGATAAAAGGATGACCTACAATATACCTATTTTTTCCCAAAATTACAAAACAGTAATGAATCCTTATCAAACAGCTTCGCACCCCTTATGTCTACCCCGAATATTCTAAATTCGTTGCTTAGCCAACAGCAGGCAGATGTCAAAATTTCTATTCTGGTTCAGCCTATTTGTCCTCTTTTATATTTATATCGGCTATGGCCTGATGCTGCTGACTATGCTCTGGATACGCGGGCTTTTCAAACGAAAAGAAAAACCTGATGTCATTTCTATTGAACCGGAAGTTTCGCTGATTATCGCAGCTTACAATGAAGAAACGTTCATCGAAAAGAAAATATTGAACAGCCTGGATATGGATTATCCGGCCGGCAAACTCCGGATTTTAGTTATTACGGATGGCTCAACCGACCGGACGCCGGAAATTATAAGTCGCTTCCCTGAAGTGCGTCTGCTGCATCTTCCGCAACGCCAGGGTAAAGTCGCCGCCGTAAACCGTGCAATGGCAATGGTAGATACCCGTTATGTGATTTTTACGGACGCCAATTCTCTGCTGAACCGGGACTGTATCCGGAAAATAGTCGATCATTACAAAAATCCAAAGACGGGCGGTGTTGCAGGTGAAAAAAAAATACTGTCCGGCAGTCCTGCACAACAGCCGGCAGGCACGGGTGAATCATTGTACTGGAAATATGAATCCTGGCTTAAGAAACTGGATTCCGGATTCTATACCGTCGTCGGCGCAGCCGGAGAACTCTTTTCGCTTCGGGCTGAGCTGTTCAAGCCACTTCCCGCGGATACCATTATCGAAGATTTCGTACAGTCCCTGCAAATCTGCAAGGCAGGATATGTAATTGATTATGAGCCAGATGCATATGCTTCAGAATGGGGTTCGGCATCGATAAAAGAAGAACAAAAAAGAAAGATCCGCATTGCTGCCGGCGCCTTTCAGGCGATGGGCCGCCTGAGGTCTTTATTCAACCCTTTCCGCTATCCGGTACTTTCATTCCAGCTCCTGTCCCATCGGATATCCCGGTGGACCATCGGTCCGCTCTTGCTTCCCCTTTTGCTAATCAGTAATGCCTGGCTGGTATTTAAAGGTTCCGGGTTGTTATACGAGCTGGTTCTTCTGCTCCAAATCTTGTTTTATACGCTGGCCCTTATTGGCTGGCTTTTAGCGGCCCGGAATACCCGGATCGGTGTTTTTTACGTCCCCTACTATTTTTTCTTCATGAATCTGTCGGTTTACATGGGGTTTTTCCGATTTCTGGAAGGAGGCCAGACCGCAATCTGGGATAAGGCGGAAAGGGCCCCTGACCCTACAAACTGACCCTGAGAACTCCGGTTATCTATGCCGGTTAATTATTTATTAATACGGAAGATTCCGATCCAATATTTGGAGGTTAAGAAAAAATACCTATTTTTATCGTAGAATTCCTAATCCGGAATCAATAGTCCTCTGAAACGCCAAAGTTTCAAATCCCTAGCCGACCTGCCCTAACGGGCGTCTATCCTTGAAATCCCCTTCAGTTTCATTAAAAATTCGAGCTACCAGTCCACGTATCAGGTGAACCCTGACCGATGCCTTATGTTTAACACAGCCGGAAATTCCATCCTACTGAGGAACAGAGTCAAAAAAATTAAAGACTTCTGCCCGTTATGAAAAAGCAAGTTTTAGCAGTAGATGATAGTAAGGCGATCCGGTTTTTGTTACAGACGGTACTCGGTAAGGCCTATCAGGTGATCACCGTTCCTGACGGATGCTCGGCGATGCATTGGTTATCGAAGCGGAATTTCCCGCATTTGATCATAGCAGACCCGCAGCTGCCCGATCTGGAAAACTGGGAGCTGATCCAGCAGCTCGCAACGAGTGGCATTTATAAACATATTCCGGTGATCGTTTTGTCCGGATTGAGTAGTGAGGAAACAGAGCGGAATTGCGCAGCCTATGGTGTCAACAGTTATTTTCTAAAGCCATTTAATCCGGTGGATCTGGTGAACCGGGTTGAGCAGGTTATAGAAAATAAATCGTACGACACCTATTATCCGATGAAAGCCGTCTAAGTTTTAATACGTATTCGTGCAAAACAAACCTGAACCTTCTTATGGACTTTACATTTTTACCCAAAACGGCTCCCTTACAGGAAAAAACATTTGTTCGATATAGCTTCCGGTCTAAAGAAATTACCAGCTCTCCTGCCGGTTACGTTAGCAGCGGATTCTACTATATCGGTAAAAACTCAACCAATATTGACCGCCTGGTTAAGCTATATAAGCGGGGTTACGCATCCGATAAAATTGAGAACGCCAAAGCCGAATTAAAACGGTCGATATCACAGGAAAGAAATGTGATCCCCGAAGTCATCTTTTGCGAATCGATTTTCGATTTTGCTGCCGTAAAAAGCTTCGTACATTTTCTCAATACCAATAAAGTACTTCGTTCTATCCCTTTTATTGTCGATTCATCCAGCCTCTGTCAGTTCGAGCTTGAATTGTACAAAAAGCATCGTCTGGCAGATGAGGTTATGCAGTTAGACATAACAGACGAAGAGCTCCTGAAAAGCAAAGTACGTTTTTTGAATAAGGTCAAGGCCAGGTCGGTGGAAATGAGCGCGCGTGAAAAAAGAAGCGACTTGCCATTTTCCAACGCCAAAATTCATGATATACTTAAGCGCAGCTTCGATATCCTGGTATCGTTCACGGCTCTGCTTGTCCTGAGCCCGGTCTTTTTACTTATCGCCCTGGCTATCCGGATTGAGTCACGAGGCTCTATATTTTACGTATCCGAACGGGCAGGTAAAGGATACCGCATTTTCAAATTCTACAAATTCCGTACGATGTTCGTCGGCGCCGACCAGCATATCCGGGATTTTTCGCACCTGAATCAATACAGTGAAAGAGCAAGAAAAGATCCATCGTTCTTCAAGCTCAACAACGATCCGCGTACTACCCGTGTAGGCATCTTTTTGAGAAACAGCAGCCTGGACGAACTGCCTCAGCTGTTCAATGTGCTGCTCGGCGATATGTCACTGGTGGGCAACCGTCCGTTGCCGCTTTACGAAGCTGCCACGCTGACCACGGATGAACGTGCCGAACGTTTTTTAGCCCCTGCCGGCATTACCGGCCTCTGGCAGATTACCAAAAGAGGCAGGGAAGGCATGTCGGTTGAAGAAAGAATCAATCTCGACATAGACTACGTGAAGAAGAATAATTTCATGTACGATCTCTGGATCATGGCAAATACGCCTTCCGCACTGATCCAGAAAACCAACGTATAAATTTCCCCTGGCTGATTATGCTGTGCAGGAGCCCGGTAACAGGAATGTGCCGTTTGCTATGATTCCGCATTAAAGGATTTGGGTGTATGCAGAAACTCCGTCCTTTTTCTTTTCATCTGCATTAATGCACGTACCATGGCCAGCATCAGTAAAGGTACCTGGCCAAAAGCCAGCAGGGTCTTCAACTGGAAATAGTCAGCCGGAATAGAGATGATCAGGGAAAACAGGTAAACAATCATTAATACAATCCAGGCAACCGCAGATGGGAATAGCAGATGACTGCCAAACGCTGATTGTGCAACCAGTAGTATCAGAAAAACACCGAATGCAGCTACCGTCAAAATACGGGGAAGCAGCAGGGTCTGAAGGATTTTATTGAAGTACAGAAAGGTTTTCGGGGCGCTGATCATATCGCCATGAAAAAAGCGTTTGACATGATTCAACTGGGCCTCCAGCCATCGGACACGCTGACGCTCGAAGACTCCTGCATTAGATACTTTCTCATCGTATACCAACGCGTCGTCAATAAAATGCATTTTTATTTTTCGCCGCATCAGCTGCAGATCGATTTCCCGGTCTTCTCCCGGATTCTGCTGAATTTCGGCCGAGGAGAAAATTTCTGTGATCAGATCAGGATCGAAAGCCATTCCGGATCCGATAGGGGCGGCCGACAAGCCAAGCCGGTCGGGCCCTCGCCGAAAAAGATTGATATTGATCTCTTCACTCATGGCGTCCAGCCAGGCGACCGAAGTATTACGGTTCTTTGCTGTCCGGTGACATTGAACGGCTTTGCAGCCCGCGTGAAATGCAGCATTTATCTTTTCCAGACAATCAAAGCCCAATATATTGTCTGCGTCGAGAATCATGATAATATCCGCACCCGATTCCCGGATTGCCTTCAGCCCTGCATTCAGGGACCTCGATTTCATGCTCAGATCCACTTCAATCACACCAACCGGGATCTGCCTCAGTTTCGATATTGTAGCAGATTGTAGCTTATCGGCAATTACGGTAATCGAAAACCGGTCCTTTGGATAGTTATGCTCTTTCAAATGCATAACCGAATCAAGAATGACCAGGTCCTCCTTATAGCAGGGAATCAATACGGCAATCATTTTTTTGTCCCGGTGAACCGGAAAAGTCATTGTCGGAATGAGACGACCACCCGCCGCATTCACCAACAGATAAACAGCATTGACGGAAAGATAAACAAACGTCAGTCCGCTCAGAAAAAACAATATGCTATGCAGGGCATTCAATCTGAAAATAAATTTAATGAATTGGAGGATTTGACCGGTCCGGTACGAAAGAAAGAATCAGGTGTTGAACGATATCCAGTACACAGGCCTGACCTGAATGGCTGCTGGTGATATTTCATTGGCAATACCAGACCAATTTACAACCATAATCGCTTTAATGCAAGTCTTAAAATCTCCCGAAAGGATTTCTGTTTAAATTTGTCGGATTCCGCATGAGCCGGGTTTCCACGGAGATATTATCAAGTCCCATAGAGTACCTGAAAGGCGTCGGGCCGCACCGTGCTGAGCTCCTCCGGAAGGAACTCAGCATACACACATTCAGGGACCTGCTGGAACTTTTTCCCAATCGTCATATCGACAAAACCAGGATCACTCCCATACAGGATATTTCTTTGCAGACCGAGTTCATTCAGGTTGCGGGAACACTTGGGATCCCGGAGGTCGTGGGAAGCGGAAAAAATAAAAGGCTTGTTGCAGAACTAAAAGATGAGACTGGTTCGGTATCCCTGATTTGGTTCCAGGGAATCCATTGGACGCAAAAAGCTTTGAATCCGGGGTTCCGCTACCTGGTTTTCGGGCGCGTCAGTTTCTTTAACGGCCAGCCGCAAATTACCCATCCGGAAATGGACCCGTTCAGCTCGGTGAAAACCGGCGAGGGCTTCAGCCTGTTGCCAGTGTATCCGAGCACGGAAAAACTGAAGGCAAGAGGACTTGGCGGACGGCAATTAGCCAGGCTTACCCAGCAGTTGCTTTCCCAGCTAAGTGATCGGGATATTCCGGAATTTTTGCCGGAGGAAATCAGGAAAGAACTGGGGCTGACCGGCAGGTTTCAGGCCTACCGGCAAATTCACTATCCGGATACGCCGGCCGGTTATTTTGCGGCGCTAAAACGATTGAAATTTGATGAACTCTTTCTCAATCAGGTGCGCTCCGGCATGATTAAAACAGCAAGGCAAAAACATTCGCGGGGTGTTATATTCCATCGGGTAGGCGAGCTGTTCAATCAATTTTATGACAGGTATTTGCCGTTTAGCCTGACGAATGCCCAAAAAAGAGTAATCCGGGAGATCCGGCAGGATACCGGATCGGGGCGGCAAATGAACCGTTTGCTGCAGGGGGATGTCGGCAGCGGGAAAACGATGGTCGCTTTGCTGACGATGCTGCTCGCCGCCGACAATGGTTTCCAGAGTTGTCTGCTTGCACCGACCGAAATTCTTTGCCGGCAGCATGCGGAGCAATTCGGACAGTTGCTCAAAGACCTGCCCATCCGTGTTGAACTGCTGACGGGAACAACCCGGTCGAAGAAGAAACAGCAAATACTCGCCGACCTGGCATCGGGAGCCTTGCATATGCTGATCGGAACACATGCTTTGCTGGAAAACCCCGTAGTATTTCAAAATCTCGGACTGGCGGTCATCGATGAGCAGCACCGCTTTGGCGTGGCTCAACGGGCCCGTTTATGGAAAAAAGCAGTTATACCACCCCATATGCTGGTCATGACGGCTACACCGATTCCACGAACCCTGGCCATGACTGCCTATAATGATTTGGACTACAGCATTATTGATGAGTTGCCGCCAGGAAGGCAACCCGTCAGAACGGTGCAGCGTTATGAATATAACCGGCCTAAAGTGATGGATTTCGTAAAATCGGAAATCCGCCGGGGGAGACAGGCTTATATCATTTTTCCGTTGATCGAAGAATCGGAAAAGCTCGATTACGAAAACCTGCTGAAAGGTTATGAGCACGTCAAAGCCTATTTCCCCGAGCCGGCTTGTTACATAAGCATGGTTCATGGCCGGCAGAAGCCGGAGATCCGGGAAACCAATATGCAACGTTTTATATCGGGAGATACGCAGATCATGGTGGCCACCACGGTAATCGAAGTAGGCGTAAATATTCCAAACGCCAGCGTAATGGTCATTGAAAGTGCGGAAAAATTTGGCCTTTCACAACTCCACCAACTGCGCGGGCGGGTTGGACGGGGCAATGAACAAAGCTATTGCGTCCTGATCGCCGGCAGGAACACAGGAAAAGAAGCCAGAGCGAGATTGCAAATCATTTGTGAATCCACAGACGGGTTCCGGATTGCGGAAAAAGATATGGAACTTCGGGGTCCGGGTGATATTGCCGGAACAAGGCAGAGCGGAATGCTGGATTTCAAGCTGTCTGACATCGTAAGAGACCGGGATATTTTGCAAGCAGCAGTCAGCGTATCGGAAAGAATCCTGGAGAAAGATCCGGAGCTCTCCCTGCCCCAGCATGCGGCACTCCGGTCAGGATTATTGCAGGAAAGAGGCAAAACATTGTGGAGCAGGATCTCATAAACTTATCTTACAAAACGACAGGTTTGAAAAGACGGCTATTCATTTGTTTGATGTCCTCGTTCACGCTAAGCTTACAGCTCCGGGCACAATCCGGGAATCTTGAGTTTATCGAGAACAAAGGCCAATGGGATTCTGCTATGGCTTTTTGCGCGGATATTCCCAACGGAAATTTTTTCCTGCAGAAACACGGCTTTTCCGTTTTACTGCAAAATTCCTCGGACCTGGAAGCTTATCGCAATTATCTCCACGGCCATTTTCCGCGAAGTAGCCCGACAACCGCACATGCAAAAACCGGCGCTCCTAAATTTACCATGCGCAGCCATCTTTACCAGGTCGAGTTTGTCAACAGCCGGGAAGGCGTCATTGCTTCCGGCGATAAGCCGCTTGATACTTACAACAACTACTTCATTGGTAATGATCCGTCAAAATGGGCCTCCCGCTGCCGGATATATCAGGCGATCGTCTACAAAAATATTTATCACAATATTGATCTGCGTTATTATACCGAAAATGGAAGATTGAAATATGATCTGATCATCCATCCGGGCGGTAATCCAGGCGATATAATCCTTAAATATAAAGGTGCTGAAAAACTTACTGTAAAAAGCGGGCAGCTTACCGTTCACACTTCTGTCGGCGACGTAAAGGAATTTATCCCGAAAAGCTATCAATTCACCCCCGGCGGCAACCGGGACCTGAGTTGTCGTTATGAACCGGGCCCCGGAAATACCGTGCGTTTCCGACTGGATAATTATCAAAAGAATTCCACAATTGTGATCGACCCTACTCTGGTTTTCTCCACTTTTACGGGCAGCCATTCAGACAACTGGGGTTATACAGCGACTTACGATCAGCAGGGTAATTTTTATTCCGGCAGCATTGTACTGAATTCAATACAGGGCGACAAAGGAAACGGGTTTTTATCCAGCCCGGGTGCTTTCCAATCTACTTTTCAGGGTGGAGACCGAACAGACGGCGGATATCAATATGATATCGCCATCATGAAATTTAGCAGCAACGGCGTGAATCGCATTTATGCCACCTATATCGGAGGAAGCGGCAATGAACAACCGCATAGCCTTTTTGCCGACAATGCCGGAAATCTGGTAATAGCCGGAAGGACCAGCTCCCCCGATTACCCGGTGATCGGAACCGATAAGTTGCAGGGAGGCTATGATATCATTTTGACCAAGCTCAATGCCACCGGCACCGCGTTGATCGGATCGCGCATGATTGGAGGAACGCAAAACGACGGGGTAAATATCGCGCCAAAATATTCAAATGATATTGTGCCTATGGGACAGAATTCTTTGCGTCTGAACTATGGCGATG
The DNA here is from genome assembly GCA_035548895.1 of Puia sp. Taxonomy (GTDB): domain Bacteria; phylum Bacteroidota; class Bacteroidia; order Chitinophagales; family Chitinophagaceae; genus Puia. The sequence continues at coordinate 14,131 of DASZRP010000015.1, forward strand.
ATGGCAGAAGCGAGGTCATCCTGGACGATGCGGGATTCGTATATCTTGCTTCCTGCACGAGCTCGAACGATTTTCCCTATACCGTCAACGCTTTTCAAAAGTCAAATGCCGGAAAGCAGGACGGCGTATTCATCAAGACCAGCCCCGATCTCAGCACTATTCTGGCAGCCAGCTATCTCGGCGGCAGTGCCGATGACGCAGCATTCGCCCTGGCGCTTGACCCGCTGACAAATGATGTTTACGTTGCGGGGGGAACAGCCAGTACTAATTTACAGGGAACCGGAAACGGGACCGTCAAATACGCCACCAATCAGGGCGGCATCGATGGTTTCCTTTCCATCGTCAGCAATGACGGAGGAACCTTGAAAAAGACGTCTTATTTCGGGACCTCCGGAACCGAAGTGCTTTACGGTGTACAATTCGATAATGAGGGATCGCCTTATATCATGGGAACAACCACCGGCGCCTGGCCTGTAGTTAATGCAGCCTTCAGTCAGAAGAATGGAAAGCAGTTTATCGCCAAGCTGAAACCGGATTTGTCTGATTTTGTTTACTCTACCGTATTCGGAAAAGGATCTACTTACCCGGATATATCTCCCACGGCTTTTCTGGTGGACCGCTGCCAGAACGTTTATGTGGCGGGCTGGGGAGGCGGAATTGAAGTGGAAGGCAATGGCGCTTATGTTTATAATAATTCAAAAACCACTGGTCTCACCGTGACGCCGGATGCCATCAAGGCAACAACGGATGGCGACGACTTTTATTTTTTTATTATGAAACGGGATGCTGCCAGTCAGCTTTACGGCAGCTTTTTTGGCCAGAACGGGGGCAATGTAGGCGATCATGTAGACGGCGGAACGAGTCGCTACGATAAGCAGGGTATCATTTATGAAGCCATTTGCGCCAACTGCTATGGCGGAGGCAGTTTCCCCACGACTCCCGGCGTTTGGGCAACGCGCAATGGAACCGGAGTAAACGGATGCAATCTGGCTGCCGTAAAAATTGCTTTTAATTTCGCCGGTGTGGTGGCGGATCCGCTTTCGCTGATCAATGGCCGTTATGACAGCAGCGGCTGCGTGCCGCTGGATGTAGTGTTCACCGACAGCGTTCACAATGCAAAGCAGTACCGGTGGAATTTTGGTGACGGAACGCCTGATACCACCATAACCACCCTTCCTGTCACACATACCTATATGTCTGTCGGGAATTATCGTGTCAGGCTCATCGCTATCGATTCAACCACCTGCAATATCAGCGATACCGCTTATCTCGACATCCGGGTTCGCACAGATAAGGCCAACCTGGATTTTGATTTAAGTAAACTGCCCCCATGCAATTCACTGACCTATCTGTTTACAAACCTGTCCACTCCACCCGCAGGAAAACCTTTTCTTCCCGGTTCCTTTACCTGGGACTTTGGCGACGGAACGGTGCTGCCTGGCACAAGTCCGGTCCAGCATGCTTATGCGGCGCCCGGTACTTATAACGTGAAGCTGATCCTCAGCGACACAAACTATTGCAATGGACACGATACGCTGATCAAGCCGATCGATGTATCTCCTGTTGTAAAGGCTCAGTTCGAAATAGCCAATGGCTGCGCTCCATACAATGCGCAGTTCAACAATACCAGCATCGCGGGGCAGCAATACTTTTGGAATTTCGGCGATGGATCTACCTCGACCGACATGAACCCGGAGCATCTCTATCCGAATACCGGCTCCTACACTATTTCTCTTGTCGTTATCGATTCCAATACCTGTAATATTATCGATTCCGCGAAGAAGACCATCCAGATAAATCCAAAACCTGCAGCCGCGTTCACTACAACGCCCATGCCGCCGGAGTACAATACGCCAACTGCATTTTACAACAGTTCTACGGGAGCGACTCACTATACCTGGTTGTTTG
>DASZRP010000016.1:0-18173 GCA_035548895.1 Puia sp.
ATAATACAGATTAAAATAGACCGCCAGCGCCGGGAAGATGACATAGAAAATAAACTTAACAAAAAACGGAGTAAAAAAAATATCCTTTGCGGCTCCCGCGACGCTGTCTTTAGCGATAGCCCAAAACAAATAGTTATACGCTATCCAAAATGGAATATGATAGATCTTATACCGGAAGAACCAGTGTTGCCGCATACTATAAAGATAGCTCAGTTCTTTGGCCCCATGGTTTACGTTGGACGAACGGTCGCCAGGAATTGACGAACTGTAAAAACGTTGTTCGTCAGCTATTTCCAGCCATTGGTCAATCGCAATAGGCCGCGGCTTTTCGATAGTCTAGTTTGCGGCCATGAAACCAATCTGTTTGCTATTGTTGAGTTGCGTCTTTACGGTCTGCCTGCATGCCCAGATCTCCGGGAAGCTCACCGATACCGCAAAGAGTCCCATTCCACTGGCCAGTGTGGAATTGTTTGGAGCAGCGGACAGCGTCTTGCTGCAAACGGTTTTATCCGACAGCGCAGGCACATTTTATTTCAGGAATATTGCACCCGGAACTTACCGGCTCAGGATACAATCCCTGGGCTCCGAAACCTGGCAGTCTTCGCCCTTTCAATTAGAAAACGATGGCGCGACAATCCGTCTGGGCAGTATTACGCTTTCGCCGTCCTCAGGCAGCCTGAAAACAGTTACTGTTCTGCGCCGCAGGCCTCCGGTTGCACAGGTGGAAGGAGGGTTGGCGATAAATGTCGCGCAAAGTCCGACAACGCCAGGCAGCAGTGTTTTACAGGTTCTGAGCCGCATGCCTGGCGTGGTGGTGGATATCCGGGGAACCGGGATCAGCCTCAATGGCAAACCTGATGTCGTCATCATGTTGGATGGAAAACTCATGCGATTGCCGCTGACACAGGTGATCAGCCTGCTGAATAACATGCCGGCCGACAATCTCGAACGGATCGAATTGCTCACCAATCCGCCTGCCCGATATGATGCAGAAGGGACGGCCGGCATCATCAATATCGTCACCAAAAAAAATAAGCAGCCTGGTACCAGTGGGTCGCTCACCGCGATGTTTGGTTACGGGAAAGGGCCCAAGGCCTCCCTCAGCGGCGATATTAACTACCGGCACAAGGGCACCGATCTGCATGCCTACTACGAGTACGACTTCAATCATGGATATAGCTATCTTCTTGCGCGGGGAACTGAAGTCGAGCCCATCATTGGTTCCGGGGAAACGCAGTTTCAGTACAATGGCATATCCAATCCAAAAAGTCAATTCCAGGGCGCGGGCTTTAGTCTTGACCAGCAAATCTCTCCTTCCGTTCGGGTGGGCGGCTCGCTAGACGCTTATTTAACCACCGACCCTTCCAATAGCCATAACTACGGAGAGTATGATCTGCCAGACTCGACACTAGTCTTCAGTTCTTTGCTGACCGGCAGCAGTCATAGCCGGTACCTGCATCCCAATCTCTACCTCGAAAAAAATGCGGGCAACGATAAAACTTTTCGACTGGAATTCGACTACCTGGGTCTGCGGACAAAGCGCTCGGTCGACGTGAATAGCAATTTCAGCGATAGTATTTTTTCTCCGGTTCAACATAATCTCGGCAATAGCCAGATCGATGTCTTCGTCGGGAAAATGGATATTAGCCGCCCGCTCGGCTCCCGGGTCCGCCTGGAAACCGGGCTCAAGGGAACGGCCACCAATAATCGAAGTTATTCGGCCATCGACAATCAGCAGAACGGCGAATGGGTGTCGGTCGGCGCTGGTACGGCCAACGATATTGCCAGTACGGAAACAATTGGCGCGGCCTACTTATCGCTGCACTGGGCGGCGGATAGCCTGACGGACATTTCCGTTGGCGGGCGGTATGAATATGCATATAACGGCACGCTGCACAGTCTGAACCAGGAATATGCCGTAGACCGCACCACTTCAAACCTTTTTCCATCTGTTTCAATACAAAGACGGACCCGTAAAGGAATGAACTGGCAGCTTGCTTATTCGGAGCGCATTCGGCGGCCTTCCTATAGCGACCTCGCCTCTTATGTTTCGTATAACGATCCGGTGTCTGTATTCACCGGTAACCCGGCCCTGCTTCCTACGATCAGCTCGCAGGTGCGACTCTCACTGACTTTCCATGGATATTTAGCAGCACTGAGTTACAGCGAAGATAAACACCCGATCAACGGAGTGCAGATCATGACAGGTCCCACACCGGGGCTCGTCTACCTGATGCCCGAGAATGGCGACTGGCAGAAAAATGGATTGCTCGAAATACTGGCCCCTGTAAAAATATTCTCCTGGTGGAATCTGCAGGCGAATTGGACAGGTGGGCTCCATCAATATCGTATTTCCTACTTCCCGCAGTTGTTGAAAAAAACTTATTGGAGCTATACGACCAATCTGATCAACACGATGAAATTCAGTTCCCGGGATGTATTGGAGATCTCCGGCAATTATTATTCTTCCAGCTATTCCGGGAATTCGGAAAATAAGGGAAACATTCTCGTCGATCTCAGCTATCAGCGAAAACTTGCAGGCAATTGGGGAAATCTTCAGCTTTCCGTTAGCAATCTGCTGACCAGTATGCGCTACCGTGGTCATATCGGCGGCCTTGTCAAAGATGCCTTCAACACGAATGTGGACGTGATGTACGGCGGCGAATCGTATTACTTTCCGGTCATCAAGCTTAGCTACACCAGACGTTTTGGTATGTCAGCAAATCAAAAACGATCTTCCTCAGGAACCGGCGATGAACAGCAGCGATTATAATCAAAGTGACATTTTGCGTCGTCCCCTCACGTACACCCCTGTATCAAAACCGGACATTCTGCCAAAACCGGTTCACCCGTAAACCCATGATTTTAATTCGCTTAGGGCAATGGCATTGAATTGGTTCATTTACCGTCAATCGTATGGCTATGTTTAAAAATTATTTCCGCATTGCGGTCCGCCAGCTCAGGAAACAGAGAATGTATTCGGTGATCAAGATCGGTGGCTTCGCCCTCAGCATCGCCGCCTGTCTGCTGATCGCTCTTTATATCCGAGACGAGCTGAGTTACGACCGGTCCTTCCCCGACGGCGCCCGCATTTACCGGATCACCGCAGAATATAATATCCACGGGAAGATCGAGACCGGGGCAGACTGGCCTCCTCCTATGGCAAAGGCACTCCGGGAAGATTTTCCGGAAGTGGAGAACGCCGGCCGGTTCATGCCCCATGAATTGTTTTATGGCGCGGGCAGCAACCAGATCAGGCCCACTGACAAAATGGAAGACAGTTATGAATCCCGGTTCACTTATTTCGATCAGTCGCTTCTCGATATGCTGAAGGTTCCCATGGTGTATGGCGATCGTTCCCGCGCCCTGGCTGAACCAAATACCATGGTGATCTCGAAAAGCAAGGCGGACAAATATTTTCCCAATCAAAACCCGGTGGGAAAGCTGATGATTCTGAACGACGACAAGAACATGATCTATAAGATCGGCGGCGTGATGCAGGATTTTCCAACAACCTCCCATATCCAATACGATTTCCTGCTGACCCTGACTAATCACCAGCTTTGGGACGGAGAGGAAAAGGGCGGCTGGTATAACGGCAATTACTATACTTATGTATTGCTGAAACCACATGCCAATGCAGCGCAATTCCAGGATAAGCTGAAGCTTATTCTCAGCAAGTATTATCTGCCCATGCTGAAGCAAATCGGAGATAAGGCGGCCGACGACCTGCTGAAAAATGCCAGGCTGTTTGCCCAACCCCTGGCCGATATCCATCTGCACTCCGCCAATATCGACGACGGCCTGTCCAAAGGCGATATCCGATTCGTATGGCTGTTCGGCGCCATTGCCGTGTTCATCCTGATCATCGCCTGCATCAATTTCATCAATCTCTCCACAGCCAAATCGGCCAACCGTGCCAAAGAAGTGGGCCTGCGCAAGGTGGTGGGTTCGCTGCGGAGCAGCCTGGTGAAACAATTCCTAACCGAGTCCATCCTGTTTAGTGCCCTGTCTTTTATCCTTGGTTTCGTGATCGCCATCGCTTTTCTGCCCTATTTCAACCAGCTCTCCGCCAAATCGCTGACCATTCCCTGGACTTCCTGGTGGCTGTTGCCCCTGATGATCGCCGCAACCCTGATCGTCGGCATCTTCGCGGGTTTATATCCATCATTTTATTTATCTGCCTTCAACCCCATCCAGGTGCTGAAGGGTCAGGTAAGCCGGGGAACAAAAAACTCATTATTGAGGAATAGCCTCGTGGTATTCCAGTTTGCCACGTCCATCGTGCTCATCATCGGTACCGTGGTCATTTACAAACAGACCCATTTTATACTCAATAAAGACCTCGGATTCGATAAGGACCAGATCGTCCTTATCCAGGGCACCAATACGCTGGATAACAAAACCGCTATGCCCTCTTTTAAAAATGAATTGAAGGGGCTGGCATCCGTAAAGGATGTGACCATCGGTGATTATCTTCCCATTTCCGGAACCAAAAGGAATGGCAACACGTTTTACAAGGATGGAAGGCAAAAACTGGACATCGGAGTATTCGGTCAGCGTTGGCAGATAGACTTTGATTACCTGTCCACCCTGGGCATAAAGATCCTGAAGGGAAGAAATTTTTCTAAGGATTTCTCTTCCGACTCTTCCGCTACAATTATCAACGAGACCATGGCTGCCAAACTGGGATTGAAAGATCCCGTCGGTCAGGTCATCTCGAATGGTTGGGATCACTTGCGGGTGATCGGCGTCGTGAAAGATTTCAATTTTGAAACCATGAAGCAGAGCGTGGGCCCGCTTTGTTTCGTGCCAGGCAATAACTATTCTTCCATCGTAGCGGTGAAGGTTAACCCGGAACATCTGCAGAACACCCTTGCCTCCATTACCGCGGTATGGAAAAAATTTGCGCCGCACCAGCCCATCCGCTACACGTTTATGGATGAAAACTTCGCCAACATGTATGCCGACGTGCAGCGCATGGGAAATATCTTCAGCAGCTTTGCCGTGCTGGCGATCATCATTGCCTGTCTTGGCCTCTTCGCCCTGTCAGCCTTCATGGCAGAACAACGGAATAAGGAGATCGGTATTCGAAAAGTACTCGGAGCGAGTACGGCGGGCATCACTACCATGCTGTCGAAGGATTTTGTTCGCCTGGTATTGCTGGCCTTCCTCATTGCTGCACCGATTGCCTGGTGGGCGATGAACCGGTGGCTGCAGGATTATCAATACCGCATCTCCATCGGATGGTGGATCTTCGCTGTCGCTGCGCTGCTGGTGATCTTTATCGCCCTTATCACGATCAGCTTTCAGTCGATCCGGGCTGCACTTACCAACCCGGCCAGGAGCCTGCGCTCAGAATAAGTTCGTTAAGGTCTGCGTGGCGTAAAATCGGGGCAACTGTCCCGCGCGGAAAGGTAAAGCTGATGATAATTGCAGAAGCCGTCCTTGTCGCGCACCGAAGCGTATCCGGAGCTCATAATTTTGAGTCCCGGATACGCTTCTTCAATCAGCGCCGGATCGTTCCGGAAATAAGCGCATTGCTGACAGGCCGCCGGCCCGGAATTACCCCATTGAATTGAATTAAGAATTTTCATGCGTCAATGCGTTGCTACGGAAGCCCAGTAATGACCGAAGACGACCACCGACAGGACATATCCCAAAATTACATTTACAATAACCCCGACCGTGAAGGCGATAAAGGGTTTTATGCCGGTAGCTGCCAGTTCACGGAACCGCGTCGTCAGCCCGATGCTTAAGAAGCTAAAAGTAAATGCCCAGGTGCGCAGTGACGTGATGGGTGCGATGAGTGCGGGTTTCACCAGCTTATTATAGTCAGCTAACGTATTCCCATGAACGATCAGGGTCGTCAACGCCGAAGCGATGAGGAAGCCGATCACGAATTTGGGAAAGCGCCACCAGATCTGCGCAATCGGTACTTTAGAGTTCGTTTCATTACGCTCCCAAACGGTGACGGAAATGAGCGCTAATACAAAGGCCCAGATCCCGATCCAGATATCGCGCCCGATCACTTTGATCAGCGTATAGGATGCCAGCGCCTGGTCTGCCGTTCCGGAAATACCCAGTTTAGCGCCGGCCAATCCGCCATAAGACTGTGCAGCGGCGAGGCCCGCCGCATCTGCAAATTCCGAAGTGCCGATCCAGGCGCCTCCTACTCCGGTCGGCAGTTGCAGTGTGCGGCAGATCAGCGGCAAGGTGAAAATGAGAATAATGGCCCAGAGCACAACCAGGCTGATCGCGATCGGCGGATCTTCCTTTTTGGCCCGCACGGCGCCGGCAACGGCGATCGATGCGGAAACACCACAAACCGCGCCGCCCGTCCCCAACACTGCCGCCAGCCGGCGATCCAGTCCCAGCTTGCGGGCAGTGTAGAAGATGGTTAAAAATGTAATAATGGAAACGATGGAAGCCTGCAGAATCGCTACCGGGCCGGCCCAGATGATCAGGGTGAATGGTAAAGTGGCGCCCAGCAGCACGATGCCCAGCTTAATATAAAATTCTACGCGAAAACCGGCATCTAACCAGCGCGGCAACCCGATCACATTGGAGATGAACAATCCGAGCAAGAGCGCTACCAGCGGCGGTTCCAGGTTATAACGATTGGCCTGATCCCAATTGCCTGCGGCATAGATGATGGTCGAAAGGATAAAGACAAAAATGAAAGAGGGAATAAATTCCTTTGGCCTTTGACCCGTGAATGAAGCCACGATGGTGAACAGCACCAGGAAAGTGCCAAGCAGGGCGAGATACCTCACGGCGTTCGTTGAAAATTGCTGCACCAGTTGCGCGCCGGTCGACCACTTCGCCGGAGCCACAGCAATCCAGGAAATGCTGGAGCCGGCTAAGTAAAAAATATAGGCCAGGATGACAAGACTCAGGCCGAGCCAGACCGCCCACCAATCCTCCTTCGACCAGAATTCCTGCCAGCCGGAGGATCGATTAACGGTTGTTGCTTCCACATTTGTTGTAGTCATATTTTGAGTTGTTGGTTTTGGCGGACGAAAATCCAATCCAACTACTTATCATCGCATCGAAGCCGGGGTCTGGTTGAGTTGTAAAACGAATATAGGGGAATCGTATCAACCTACAAAATAGGTAGACTTTTGATAACAGAAGCTTAAACTGCTGTATCAAAAGCGGACAACCCTGTATCGAAACCAATCTGTTTCGTTTATCCTTAGCCGTATACTGACCTGTAAATCAGCCGCATTCACTTCCGGCAATATTCTTGGGGTCGTTTCATTTGAATTATTAGCCGGATCCAAAAACCATTTTCATGCTTAGAAATTATCTGAAAACCGCACTGCGGAATCTTAGCCGCAACAAAGTGTATTCCTTTATCAATATTGCCGGCCTGAGCCTTGGGCTGGCCTGTTCCATGCTGATCCTGCTTTACGTGAAGGATGAATTGAGCTATGACCACTTTCATAAAAATGCCGCACAGATTTATCGGGTGAACCGGAAGCTGACCAGGCCCAACGGAAATATTGACAAAAGTGGATATACCGGATACCTGCAAGGGCCCCGGTTCACCGCGAATATTCCGCAGATCGAAAGCTTTGTGCGCTACCAGCAGGGCGAGATGGATATCAAAAGCGGGGCTGGTATTCAATCGCAGCAGGTATTTCTCGCCGATGCCAATTTCTTTTCCGTATTCAGCTTTCGCCTGCTGAGTGGCGATCCCAAAACGGCCCTGCAGCAACCACATTCCGTGGTGATCACGGAAGACATGGCGAAGAAGCAATTCGGAACCACGGAGGCCATTGGAAAATTAATCCTCTTCCGGGATGGAGACAGCTTCATTCCTTATAAGGTCACGGCCGTCGCGAAGAACTGTCCCCAGAACTCCTCCATCCAATTCAGCGCCCTGGTCCCTCTCATCGCCTCGAAAGAAGACATGGGCCGCGTCGAAAACTGGTTCAACTCCTTCCTGAACACTTTTGTGGTGGTGAACCCGAAGGCAAGCATTCAAGGGGTCGACGAGGCCATGCAGAAAATATATTTATCGGAAGCCGATGAAGCGATCCGGATGATCAAAGAAAAATATGGTGTAAAAGATCCCGGAATTTCCTTTTACCTGCAGCCGTTGGCCGATATTCATTTGAGCAAGGATGCGCCGGCGCAGATACCACTTTATGGCGAGAGCAACCCGGTATTCTCCTATGTGCTTTCCGGCATTGCGATCTTTATCCTCATCATAGCCTGCATCAACTTCATTAATCTGACCATCGCGCGCTCAGTAAAGCGCGGAAAGGAGATCGGCATCCGCAAAGTGATCGGCAGCGGCCGCCGCCAGCTCATCTTCCAGTTCCTGGGAGAATCTTTCCTGCTCTGCGGTATCGCATTGGTTATGGCGATCCTGCTAGTGCAATTCATGCTGCCGGTATTCAACTCGTTGTCGAATAAAATGCTGTCGCTCGCTTATTTAATGGATATGAAGCTGGTGGGCGGATACCTTGCATTGTTTTTATTCACGGGGTTATTAGCCGGACTCTATCCGGCATTTATATTGTCCGGGTACGATCCGGTTCAAACGCTATACAGCCGGTTCGCGCTGGCGGGGAAAAACTATCTGCAAAAATCGCTGGTTGTTTTTCAATTCACACTGGCTTCCTTCCTGATCATCGCCACACTTACCATCTTTTCGCAGCTTCGGTTCCTCACGCGTCAACCGCTGGGTTACGACGACACTCATCTCATAGTGGTAGACAAAGGGTACCTGACAAGAAATGACGCTGCTTTATTCAAACAGGCGCTGTTGAAAAATCCGAATATTCTCGATGTCGCTGCCAGGAACAGCGGTTTCCAGGGAAACACGGTAAAAGTAAATAAAGACCAGAACGAGAATATGATCCTGGAAACGATCGACCCTTCGTTCCTGTCGGTATTGAAAGTACCGGTGGTGGCCGGACGAAACTTCTCTGCTGATTTCCCTTCCGATTCTTCCAGTGCCGTGCTGGTGAACGAAGAATTTGTCAGACAGGCCGGGTGGAAAAATCCGATCGGACAAAGCATTGATTTTTTTGAGCCCAGAGCGAAAAGAACCGTCGTAGGCGTAGTCCGCGATTACCATTTCCGGCCACTGACGGCAAAAATAGAACCCCAGGTATTTACCATGGACCCGCGGAATAATTTCGGAACCGTTTATATCCGGATCAAAGCAGGCAGTGAAGCTTCGAGCCTGCGCACCATCGAACAATGCTACCGTCAACTCTTTCCGCTCGATGCTTACGCTTATGATTTCAAAGACCGGCAAAATGCGCACAGCTATGAAAGAGAAACGCAATGGCAGGAGATCCTGTTCTTTGGCACCCTGATCACCATTTTTATTTCCTGCATCGGCCTGTTCGGCTTATCCGTGCTGATGGCGGAAAAACGGGTCAAGGAAATCGGTGTGCGCAAAGTGCTTGGCGCATCCGTAAGCCAGGTGGCCGCACTGCTCTCACGCGATTTCCTGAAGCTGGTGATGATCGCGCTGTTCATTGCGATTCCGCTGGCCTGGATAAGCTCCACAAAATGGCTGGAAAATTATCCCTACCGGATCACGCTGAGTTGGGGCCTCTTTGCCTTCGCGGCACTGCTCGTAGCCGGAGTTGCTCTCGTAACCGTCAGCTTCCAGGCGATCAGAGCCTCGGTAGCAAACCCGGTGAGGAGCCTGCGCTCTGAATGAGCTCACGCTTTCGCTTACGCTTCAGTGTGCGAGTCGGCTCCCGAAGAAAGCCTTCACTTAGAATAATAAGCAGCCTTCTGAAGAAACCTTCCCTGGCTACCCTGGCATTTGCAAGGTCGGTCGTTTAGTACATGCTCACTATTTCGCATAAGGTATATTACTTTTGTACCTGATTCACCGCCCTCTCCGTTGAATTCACCAATTAAACCGGCGTATTATGAAACGCAAGTCAATTATTTCGCTGATACCGGCAAAGCGAATTTTGCCACTACTGCTATTTGTGTTGAGTTTTCTTGCAGGCAGCGCACAATCCGGTTCACTCCTGCTTGCCCTCTCCAAGCATGACCATACGCTGGCCCTGGTCGATCCCTCCACGCTCAAAGTGCTGGGCAAGGTTCCGGTTGGCGAAGACCCGCACGAGGTGATTGCTTCATCGGATGGCAAAACGGCTTATGTTTCCATTTACGGCGGCGGCAGTCTGCATACCATCAACGTGATCGACCTGGCTGCACAAAAGCGCCTCGACGATATCGATACGAGGCCTCTGTTTGGTCCTCACGGGCTCACCTTCGTGAACGGGAAACTATGGTTTACGGTAGAAGGTTCCAAGGCCTTCGGTTCATACGACGCCTCGGCCGGGAAAATAGACTGGGCCATGGGTACGGGGCAGGACAGGACACACATGATCTATGTCACCAACGATGCAAAGAAAATTTATACCTCCAACGTAGCTTCGGGTACCATCAGTATTCTGGAAAATGGAGCGAGGCCAACAACCTGGGAACAAACCCTGATCACCGTTTCCAAAGGCTCCGAAGGCTTCGATGTGTCGCCCGACGGAAAGGAACTGTGGACCGCCTCGGCGTCGGACGGAAATATTTTCATCATCGATCCCGCGACTAAAAAAATAACAGCAACCATCGATGCGAAAGTGAACGGGGCGAACCGCCTGAGGTTCTCGCCCGACGGCAAACTCGCTTTAGTCTCCAGCCTCAGCTCCGGCAACTTAGCCGTGTTCGATGCCAGGACCCATAAGCTCGTAAAGCATATTTCCATTGGGCACGGCGCCGCGGGTATTGAAGTGGAGCCCGACGGCAAACGCGCCTTTGTTGCCTGTACCCCGGATAACTATATTGTCGTGATCGACTTGAAAACGCTGACTGTAGTGAGCCGAATCGATGCAGGCGGCAATCCCGATGGATTGGCCTGGGTGAACCGATAGTAGCCGCATTAAAACTTTATTCGTTATGAAATATCCATTCCAATGGGTATGTCTCTTCCTGGCGGCGACAATATTGTCCTGCAACAATTCCTCTCCATCAAGGGAACAGATCAGTCAGCTGAATTTAAAAACGGGCGACCTGATCTCCTGCGGCCCACCTGATGCCCAGTTCGGAAAAGTTGAATTTGTCATCACGGGCAATGGAAAGACTAAACAGGACTTCAACCTGGCGGTTGAGTTGCTGCACTCCTTCGAGTATGACGAAGCGGAAAAAGCATTCGCCAAAATCATCGGCGAAGCGCCGGACTGTGCGATGGCCTACTGGGGCGTTGCCATGAGCAATTTTCATCCTCTGTGGAACCCGCCGACAGAAACAGAACTGCAGAAAGGAACCAGGGCCATAGCGCTCGCCGGGGAGATTAAGGCGTTAACTCCGAGAGAGTCCGGCTACATTAAAGCCATTGGATCATTCTATAAAGACTGGACTACCGTCGATCATCATGCGCGCTGTATCGCTTTTGAGCAGGCCATGGAGCAATTGCACCGTCAATACCCGGACGATCCGGAGGCGGCAATATTTTATGCCTTGTCGTTAGACGCCGCAGCAGACCCAAGGGACAAGACCTATGCTAATCAGAAAAAAGCCGGCGATATTTTAAATGCACTGTATAAGACTGAACCGGAGCATCCGGGCATCATTCACTACATCATTCATACCTACGACTATCCCGGACTGGCCGGGCTTGCCCTTCCGGCAGCCAGGAAATACGCCGGCGTGGCGCCTTCTTCGGCACATGCCCTGCACATGCCTTCGCATATCTTTACCCGCCTGGGGCTCTGGGACGAAGCGATCCACTCCAACCTGAAATCGGTCGATGCCGCCAAATGCTATGCGAAATCGGCCGGCATGGCCGGGCATTGGGACGAGGAGCTGCATGGCATGGACTATCTAGTGTATGCCTACCTGCAAAAAGGCGAAAACAAGTTGGCCGAAGAACAGGTAAGCTACCTGGATACCATTAAAACTGTTTACCCGGCTAACTTCAAAGTTGCTTATGCCTTTGCGGCTATTCCATCCCGTTACCTGCTCGAAAACAAACAATGGAAGGAGGCGGCCTCTCTACAGGCTTTGCCGGCAAACTTTTCCTGGACCTCATTTCCCTGGCAGGAAGCCATCATTCATTTCACGCGATTACTGGGCGCCGCGCATATCGGAGACAAGGTCGCAGCCAGATCGGAATTGAATATACTCACCAGGCTTCGCGATACGCTGGAGAGGCAAAAAGATCTGTATAAAGCCAAAGCTGTTGAAATACAAATAAAGGCCGGTGAAGCCTGGATGCAATTTGAACCGGCTCATCCGGAATCTGCGTTGCAGACCATGCGGCTTGCCGCCGATATGGAAGACAGCACCGAAAAACATCCGGTTACCCCGGGAGAAGTGCTTCCTGCCCGGGAATTGCTGGGCGATATGCTGATGCAGGCAAGACAGCATGAAGCCGCTTTCCAGGCCTATACGACAGTCCTGCAGAAAAGCCCGAATCGGTTCAACAGTCTTTACGGAGCCGCTGCAGCTGCGGCGAAGGCCGGACGCCAACAGGAAGCCATTTCCTTTTACAAACAATTGCTTGCGGATAAAGGCCCGCAGAAAACCGAAAGGCCTGAACTGGAAGAGGCAAGGTTATTCCTTAAATAAATCGGGTAAATATGTGCATAGCCGCTCCCAGGTGCTTTAGGGGATGAACCGAAGCCGGTTCACCAAACAAACCTAAGCAAAGAAACTTGAATTGTTAAGGGCATTGCTTATCTTACAAATACAATTATCTGGCCGTATTGCTAACTCAACATCCCGTTGTGCATCAATACAAATACCTTATCGTAGATGATGATGAACTGAGCCGCCTCAGCGTTGAATCCGAGGCCTCTCAATTCCCTTTTCTCCGAAAGGTCGCCAGTTGCAGCAACGCCATGGAGGCATCTGAATTCATCGCTGCTTTTCATCCCGATATTGTTTTCGCCGATATTGAAATGCCGGAGGTATCGGGCATTGACCTGATCAAAAGTTTGTCGGCCGGCGCTATCGTTCCGGTCTTTATTACTTCTCACCCGGAATTTGCCCTGGAGAGCTATGAATTGCAGGCATTTGATTATTTATTGAAACCGGTGACCAGGGAGCGCTTTGAAAAATGTGCGCTGCGTTTGAAAGATTTTTTTGAATTGAGGCAGCATGCATTCGCCTTTCACCAGGAGCAGGAGGCAAACCATATCGTCATTAAACAGGGACACGATAAATATAAAATATGTACGCCAGACATTTTATACCTGGAATCGATGAAGGACTATACCAAAATTGTTACTGTGGCGAAGCATTATTTAGTCCTCGAAACCATCACCGGCATGCATCAAAAACTTCCGGAGGAACAATTCATCCGTATACACCGGAGCTATATTGTGAATAAAGAGAAAATCGACGCTGCAAAAAGCAACATAGTTAAAATAGGAAAATACGAATTGCCGATAGGAAAGATGTATAAAAATGCTTTAAGTAAACCCTTGCTATAAACAGTATCCATGCGTTGCAGAAACTTTTACCTGTTCGCCATTACGCTAAGCTGGAGTTTCTCAGGCGCTCTTATGCTGTACGGTCAGGCGCCCGATCTGTCGCACGTAAAAGATCGCTCTGAGCGGATCAAAATATGGGAAGCTTATTGCGAATCCCTTCGCCTCAATAGCTCAGGCGCAAAGAATAATTACGCTGTGCTGGAAGATGCGGCGCTCAAAGGCATATCGTTAACCGATACAGCAGACGCGGTCAACCGTGCCCGCTTTCTCTTCTTCGCTGGTTTCGCAAGTTATTATCAGGTAAAATTCGACAGTGCTAAATATTACCTCGATCAAAGTCTTGGTCAGGCGAAAAAGGCAAAATCCGCGGAGCTGATTTCCAGTGCCTGCGTCGCCCTGATACCCCTGGACTTTCAACTGCAGCATCAGGATGCAGTGGATAGCTGCAAAACGATTCTCCAGGCCATTCTGGATACGACAAAGAACCAAAAAATTCTGCAGGACGGATATTCCGCCATGGGCAGCTATTACCAGCAGAAATCGTATTACAGTACCGCCCAGGACTATCTGCTGAAGAGCATTGCATTGAGGAAAAAACAGGTCGACACCACTCAGGATAAAAAATTGAAAGCGGATTATGCCATACAGTGCTATATACTTTCAAAACAATATGGGAATACCGATACGCTGTTCGATAAAAGTCTTGCCATATTAAAAGAAGGACAACCCTATGCTGCAGTATCGCCGCCGGTTTATCTTCGTTACCTGAGTTCATTCACCGAAGTCTATGCCTTGTTGGGAAATATCGACTCAGCCCTTCACTATCAAAAAATGCTTGAAGGGCTTACCAGGAACAGTCCCGTTGTTCCGTCGGAAACGGTATCTGCAAATCTCAATATCGCCAAATACTATTTAGAACGCCAACAGGTTGCTGCGGCGCTTCCTTATGTAACGGCTGCTGACACGCTGGCAAAGAAAAGCGGTTCGCCTATTTTACTTTACCAGGCGCAATTATGGATGGGGCGCTATCTTGAGCAGGATGGAAAATTCCAATTAGCTATTGCTTCGCTGGCTCAATCGCTGCCCGTTGCCCGGAAGATCAGTAAAGAACAATATGCGGAAGGGCTCAAATACATGGCCATCGCGCAAAAGGGCGCGGGAAATGCCAATGAGTCAATAAAATATTATGAGCAATATGTACAGCAGGCAGATTCATTGACGAAGGAAAAAATATCGAGGAATTTTGCAGACCAGGAAACCCGATATGAAACCAATCAGAAAGAGCAACGGATTGTTGCACTCGATAAAGAGAACCAGTTGAATATTCTTGAGCTGCAAAACGCAACACGTACAAAATTGCTACTGATCATTGGGCTCGGCGCACTGGGCGTGATTTCCTTATTACTATATTTTATCTACAGAAATAAAGAAAAAGTAAATAAGCTGCTGAACCGGCAAAACGATCAGCTGGACGTATTGAACAAACAATTAGCCGTCGCCAATGATACCAAGGCAAAGCTCTTCGGGATCATCAGTCATGACCTGAGATCGCCGGTGAGCCAGATCGTGCAGCTTCTTCAGCTGCAAAAGGAAAAGTCGCATTTGCTTGATGAGCAATCGGCTGAAAAACACGAAGCACGTCTGAAGCTTGCGTCTGAAAATGTGCTGGAAACCATGGAAGATATATTGCTCTGGAGCAAAAGCCAGATGCAGCATTTCACCCCGCAGCTTGCAGAAACAAATCTTTCCGGCATTGTACAAAAAGAGCTTGACCTGATGCAGCACCAGATTGAAGAGAAAAAACTGACTGTGGACAATCATGTTTCCGAAAATTTCTCACAGCATACGGATGAAAATTTTATTGCTGTCATTCTTCGCAACCTGCTGCAAAACGCCGTGAAATACTGCACGCCGGGAAGCACTATTTCAATCAGTAACGACCGCGATCATTTATACATCCGGAATGCCTACAACAGCGCCAACCCTGAAATATTAAACACCCTGTTGGAAAATAAACAGGTAAACAGCAAGAGCTCAGGACTCGGGCTTCAATTAGCCAGGGATCTCGCCGGCTCCATCGGGGTGAAATTATTTTTTACCCGGGAACAGATAAATTTCCTAACGGCTACCCTCAGCTGGGAAAAGTAAAAACAGTTTTTTATTGCGTTGGACGATTTTAGTCCGGCGTTCGTCGGTTATTTCTCCCTCTTTATTTTTTTGATCTGCATTTTCGTATGCAACGGAAACCGGCATGAAATGCCTGTTCTTCCCCTTTTTCAGATGCCAAAACATGCGAAAATGAAATCAAAAACCCTCACCGGAATATGTTTTCCCATAATCGCCCTGAACTTTTTTCTCTCCTGCAAAAAAGTAATGGCGACAGCCGGTCCGGCAGCGGTGCCGATTTCATCACGGTTAGGTATGCAAGCACTTTGGGGGATAGCACCGACGCATGAATCAAATTCCAATCTATGCGCCTGAAATTGTACTTCGTCTTACTTGCTGCAATAACCTGTTTTGCAAAAACCACTTTTGCGCAGGACATTGGCACGATCGGCGCGCAAAAGCCTTTCCTTCTCAATGGCGGAGTACAATTGCGGGGAATCTTCTACAATGCATCCGGCATCGCCGACCGGCAGACTCCGCTGTCTTACGTTTTTTCCGGCAACCTGAATTTTCATATTTATGGAATCTCCATGCCGGTCAGCTTCACAGTCAGTGAGCAGGAACGGTCGTTCCGGCAACCGTTCAACCAGTTTGGCCTAAGCCCTCATTATAAATGGATCACCGTTCATCTCGGCTATCGCAACATTAACTTCTCTCCCTATACGCTGGCGGGTTATACCATGCTGGGAGCAGGCGTTGAGTTGAACCCGGGAAAATTCAGGTTTGGTTTTATGTATGGAAGGCTGAACCGGGCCACTACCCTCGACACCACCACGCAAAGCCTCGTGCCCGTTTCATTTACGCGAAAAGCATTTGCCGCGCGCATCGGCTACGGAACCGAAAACAACTTTATCGACTTCAGCGTATTGAAGGGGAAAGACGATCCTTCAAGTGTGCCGCTGGGAAAATCTGTTCTTGACTCACTGGACGTGCTGCCGGCAGCAAACACAGTCGCGGGCGTCAGCGCAAAAATCACCATTGCAAAGAAAATCTTCATTGAAGGCAATGTTGCTACAAGCCTCTATACGCGAGATATCAATTCCCCGCTCACGATCGACTCCTCCACGGTCTCGTTCATCAAAACCCTCCAGTCCTTCGGCACCGTAAACGGCACCAGTCAATTGACCACGGCGATGGACGGCGCCATCGGGGTGAAGGAAAAACTATACACGATCAAACTGCAATACCGCCGCATTGACCCCGGTTTCACATCTATGGGCGCTTATTTTTTCAACAACGACCTCGAGAGCTATTCCTTCGCTCCGAGTTTTCACCTTTTTAAAAATAAATTGCGCTTCAATGGCAGTATCGGTCTGCAGCACGATAATCTTCAACGCCAGAAGGAAGCCACGTCAAAAAAGATCATCGGCAACGCGATGCTCAGCGCCGACTTTACCCGGCAGTTTGGCATTGATGTGAATTATACCAATTTCTCCAACAACCAGCAGCCCCAAACGATCCGTTTCGCCGATTCGCTGAAGATTGTTCAGAACACACAAAATATTTCCGTTTCTCCCCGAATTACTATCGTGGGTACGCAGTCGTCTCATTATATCGTTGTTTCCGCCAACCTGATGAAGCTGAACGATTACAACAATTACTTCTCGCAAAATGCCGTCAGCCGGAATATTGATTATAAACAATATTATCTCAACTACACCTACAGTTACCTGCCTGTACAGCTATCTGCTTTTATAAATCTCAGCGCTACGCAGGCAGATGCCCAGGGTACGAGCGATCAGAATAAAGGCGCAACGATCGGTTTCACCAAAGCATTTTTCAAATCTGCTCTGATGGTATCGGCAAGCGGCGGGTTCTTTACCGGCACCCAAAACGGAACGGACGAGCATACCATTAATGCCTCGTCTAATATCGCTTTCAAATTCTTAAAGCATAACAGCCTGACCGGACTGCTTTTTTATACGAATAATCAACCCAAAAATATTTCTCAGTTAGCGCCTGCCTTTTCCGAGCTGAGGGTGGAACTGGCTTATAGTTATAGTTTTTAAACAATAATCATGAAAAGGAAACCGATGCCATGGAAGTTCTTATTCATCCTGTTGATGAACATCGCTTTTTCGGTGCCGGCGCTCCGGGCGCAAATTGATATCAGGGTGAGCGTACTGCCTCCCTATCCGAGCAGGATAACCGATTATGCCTCCCATCCGCAGCAGGTGTTATTGATCGTTCGAAATGCAAGCAATCTTTCCTACGATGTACAGTTAAGGGGAAGCATTACAGGCGACAACGGGATAGTGCTTCGCGTGGATCCGCAATACCGCAGTCCCTCGCCCATTCACCTGAACCCGGGGGAATTAAAAAACCTGAACGCCTCGGATATCAGTCAGATGTTCGACTACAATGAATTGCTGTTTAGCGGCATTAATAAAAATGACGTGATCCGTTCTAACGGCTTGCCTGAAGGAAATTACCAGGTATGCGTCGAGGCTTATGACTATAATACCAACAGGTTATTGTCTCCCCAGGAGCCCTCGGGTTGCAGTAATATATTTCCGGTAAGCAATGTTGAAC
>DASZRP010000017.1:0-3422 GCA_035548895.1 Puia sp.
TACCAGTTTATCAGGCCATTCGTTGAAGGGTCATGACCGGTCGTTCGTTCGGAATTCTTCAGTTCCGGAAGTATTTTTCCGGCAAGCTCTTTACCCAGTTCCACCCCCCATTGATCGAAGCTGTAGATATTCCAGATCACGCCCTGTACGAAGATCTTCTGTTCATATAAGGCAATGAGCTGACCCAGCGTAAATGGCGTGATTTCACGGATCATGAAGGAATTCGTGGGCCGGTTTCCGCTGAAAAATTTGAATGGGATCAGTTCGGGCCTGACTCCTGCATCCCGGAGCTCTTCCGGCGTACGGCCGTTCATCAACGCTTCGGTTTGCGCAAAAAAGTTGGACAATAATTTTTCGTGGTGATCGCCCAATGGGTTATGACTGATCACCGGTGCGATAAAATCGCAGGGGATCAACACGGTTCCCTGGTGGATCAATTGATAAAAAGCGTGCTGGCCATTGGTGCCCGGTTCACCCCAAACCACAGGGCCGGTAGAATAAGTCACCGGCTTCCCGTTCCTGTCTACACTTTTCCCGTTGCTCTCCATATTGCCCTGCTGGAAATAAGCAGGGAACCGGTGCATATACTGATCGTAAGGTAAAATGGCTTCTGTTTGTGAACCGAAAAAATTACGGTACCAAAGGCCGATCAGGGCCATCAGGACCGGAACATTTCTTTCAAAACGCTCCTGCTTGAAGTGCTGGTCTGTCGAGTAAGCACCGGCCAGCAGTTGTTCGAAATGCTCGTAACCGACCGTCAGCACAATAGAAAGCCCGATAGCGCTCCAGAGTGAATACCTACCTCCCACCCAATCCCAGAAAACAAACATATTGGAAGGGTCGATCCCGAACTTCACCACTTCGGGTTCATTTGTAGATAAAGCCACGAAATGCCTGGCAACAAAAGATTTATCTTCTGCAAATTGAAGAAACCAATTCCTCGCGCTATAAGCATTGGTCATTGTTTCCTGGGTAGTAAAGGTCTTGGAAGCGATGAGGAAGAGCGTTTCTTCGGGATTGACCTTATTAAGTGTTTCGACGAGTTGGGTGGCATCCACATTGGAAACGAAATAAGCCTGCATGCCTTTTATCCAGTATGGTCTTAACGCTTCGGTCACCATGA
Source organism: Puia sp. (assembly GCA_035548895.1). Lineage (GTDB taxonomy): Bacteria > Bacteroidota > Bacteroidia > Chitinophagales > Chitinophagaceae > Puia. Next base: position 1,124 of record DASZRP010000017.1, read on the forward strand.
CCGGACCGAGATCGCTTCCGCCAATGCCAATGTTAACAATATTGCGGATCGGTTTTCCTGTATAACCCGTCCACTGTCCCGAATGGATCGCTTCGGAGAAATGTTTCATCTTGGCCAGCACTTCCCGCACCTCGGGCATCACGTCTTTGCCGTCGGAATAAACCGGTTCACCCGAAATATTCCGCAAAGCCGTGTGCAGCACCGACCGGCCTTCGGTGTGATTGATCTTTTCCCCGGCGAACATGGCCTGGATGGCCTGGTATACCTTGGTTTCCGCCGCCAGGTCGAGGAGTAGACTAAGGGTTTCCTCTGTGATAAGGTTTTTGGAATAATCGAAAAGAATGTCTCCGAACTGCACGGAGTATTTGTCGAAGCGCTGCGGATCATTTTTGAAAAGCGCCTTCATCTGCATGCCCTTCATCACCTGCTGATGATCCTGCAGTTTTTTCCACGAACCGGTTTGGGTGGGGGAAATATTCGGGAACATAATCGGGTTTAGCTTGTTTATATAAAACTGATACACAAAAGTACATAACCTATTCCGGTTAATGTCATTTTGTTCCGGTATGATTTTTATACATTCAATAAAAATTTGCTTTTATGAGCCAGGCATTTGTCAGGGAAAATGAAGAACAGTTATTGCATGAAGTGCCTCCTTCAATCAGCGCACTGATCTACTACCTCACGAAAGAGAATAACGGGATCAGGGTTTATGAAAAAAAGATGGCCAGGGACAGCAAAACGGGAAGAGAAGTGCATGTGATGAGCAATGGCCTTTCCTATTCAAAGGATGATGAAGGCAAATGGTATATCATTTCCTGAGCTGCTGAAACATATTGATCCGGTGCCGCCGTTGAGAACGGTTGTTGAACCAGGTCGCCGCGTTGAAAAGTGTTAAATATGACTGATGATCCGGCAAGCCTCTTCCGTTGCCTGCCGGCTGATGCCCAGGTGGGTGACCATACGGCATCGTGTAGCCGAAATAGAAAGCAGCAGCACGCCGGCTTCCCGCATTTTTGCCACAAAGGACTTGGGATCTTCGTCAGGCGCCATTTCAAAAATGACCAGATTAGTCTCTACCGGCAGGATCGAAGCGATAAATGACTTTTCACGCAGGGCTTCCGCAATCCGGCGCGCATGGTCATGATCTTCACTCAGCCGGTCTACATGATGTTCCAGTGCATAGAGCGCGGTTGCTGCCAGGTATCCTGTTTGCCGTAACCCTCCGCCAAACACTTTTCTTACCCTTCTTGCCTGGCGGATAAAATCGGCTGTTCCTATCAATACGCTTCCGGCCGGACAGCCCAGTCCTTTATTAAAGCAGACGGAAATGCTGTGAAAGAGTTCCCCGTAGGTCTGCGGCTTTTCCTTTTTTGCCACCAGCGCATTGAACAACCGTGCACCATCCAGATGAAGACTCAGCCGGTTTGCATCGCAAACCCCGCGTATCTTTTTTATTTCATTCAGATCATAGCAACTGCCTCCTCCGCGATTTGATGTATTTTCCAGGCAAACCAGCGAAGTGCGCGCTTTGTGTACATCGTCCGGGTTAATTGACGAAGCAACCTGTTCGGCGGTAATGCGACCGCGATTGCCTGGTACCGCCCTGACCTGCGAAGCTGAATTAAAGGCAATCCCGCCGCCTTCGTAAATGTAAACGTGTGACTCCTGTTCGCAGATCACTTCATCGCCGGGGCGGGTATGACATTTAATCGCGATCTGGTTCGACATAGTGCCGCTCGGACAATAGATGGCGGCCTCCATACCGAAAAGCGCCGCCATGCGGCCCTCCAGTTCATTTACCGTAGGATCTTCCCGAAACACATCGTCGCCTACCCTGGCCTGCATCATGGCCTGAAGCATGCCTTCCGTTGGCTGGGTCACCGTATCTGATCTCAAATCAATCATGGGAATTGGGATTAGCGGGGGCAAAGTAATTCAATCTTTTTTATTTCTGTATCTTGCGCCCCTATGACAATTGAAAAGCTTAACGATATGAGGTCCCGCCTGGTTGGACTGAGGAGGTTTCTTTGACGTCGCTAACCGGCAGATCAAAATAGAAGAGGACAAACAATTAACGCTTAGCCCCGGTTTCTGGAACGACAACGAAAGGGCTACGAATATTCTCAAAAACATTAAAGTCAACGAGTACTGGGTGAAGCTCTTCGAAGTCGTGGAGACTTCCGTGGAAGATTTTGCCGTGCTGCTCGAATTCTGGAAAGCCGGCGAAGCAACGGAGGAAGAAACCCGGGAAGCATACCAGAAGGCGCTCGATAAAATCGACGAGGCCGAGTTCAAG
>DASZRP010000018.1:0-10844 GCA_035548895.1 Puia sp.
GTTTCCTGGTAAAAGCCCTGCGGGGCATTGGAACTGCTCACCGCTATTTGCCGCGTGCGGAAATCGTTGAAATAGTCCGTTCCTGCCCTACCCATGATCGTTAGGTTATCCAGGATCCGGTAAGTCAGTTTGATATTTCCGTACAATTGATCCTTATTCTGACCGCTGGGGCTTTGAAAAGCATAAAAGAAAGGATTGTCATGACCGTTACCATAATCCTGGGAGAACTGCTGAATGCCTTCCAGTCCTGGTTGCCAGTAGTTACGCAGGCTGTTCAGGTCCACATTCCGGTTCATCCATACATACTCATACATGATGGTTCCGTGATCATAGCCCAGATCCGGGCGGCTCGAGCTTTCAGTCTTGGCATAATTGGCCATGGCGTCTGCCGTTAACCGGTCGGACAATTTGTACCCTGCCTTCAGGTTGAAGGAATTACGGGTAAGGTTATTGTTGGGCACGATCCCCAATTCCTCGTTATTGGTATAGGAAAAGCGATAGTTGGCGACATCATTGCTGCCCGAAAAGGCCACTGAATTAAAACGGGTATGACCGGTAACGAAAAAATCCTTCATATTATCCGAATGGGCTATCCAGGGTGTAGGAATGATGCCCCCTCTGTTCGGAAGATTCACATCTGCACCGCGAAAACCGTTTTCGGTTGGCGAATCGAACTGGGCGATCAGGCGGCCGTCGAGTGCCGGCCCCCAGCTTTCGTCCCATCCTTCGTTTATCCCATCGGGATATAGTCCGTTATTACTGTATCCGAAATTGGATCCTTCATATTGGCCATCGGCGCCGCCTCCAAAGGAATTCTGGAATTTCGGCAGGCGCAGCGGGTCTTCCCAGGTATAGCCGCTGGTCAGGGAGATGCCCATCCCCTTTTTCCCCTTGCCCGATTTAGTGGTGATCACCAGGGCACCGTTGGCGGCTCGCGATCCGTATAAAGAAGAAGCCGCGGCCCCTTTCAATACGTTTACCGATTCGATATCGGCCGGGTTCAATTCCCCGATGGAGTTTCCGTAGTCGGCGGGACCTGCATTCTGAACCGGGTCGTTGGAAACCGGAACCCCGTCTACGATTACCAGCGGCTGGTTCTTGAAATAGTTGAGCGAGGATTCGCCGCGGATCGTGATGCGGGCACTGCTGCCTACACCGGCCCCGGAGATAATATTGAGGCCGGCGACGCGACCCGAAAGGGAATTGACAAAATTGTTGTCGCGCGCTTCGTTCAGCGTTGCGCCCTTTACTTCCTGGGTGGCATAACCCAGGGAGGCTTTTTTCTGCACGATACCGAGTGCGGTGACCACCACCTGGCCCAGTACGGCATTTTTCTCCTTGAGCCGGATCATGATCGAATTGCGCTGGTTGGCCTGTTTCACTACAAAATCATTCAGCGAAGCTGATTCATACCCAAGAAAAGAAAATGTAAAATTGTATCTATTACCCACGATCAGTTTGTGAAACAGAAAGACGCCGTTCGCGTCTGTTACCGTATACTGTTCCTGGTGATTGGCCGTATTCTCCGCTACTACGGTAGCTCCCTGTAAGATCTCGCCCTTTTCAGTCAGTACTGTGCCGGTAACGTCGACCGTCGTGGCTGAACCGGGCGATGATTCCTGCGCAAAAACGAAACGGCTCGTCAGCACCAGGAACAAAAACGGAAGGAGGTAGATTGAACGTTTCATGTGTTGGTCCTTATTTTGGTTTTTAAAGGCATGACGATCCCGTGCACGCCGTTGGCGTGTTCTGCCACAAGACAGTCCTGCTTAATTAATTTCCGGATGGTTGCAACATATAGCCCGCATTCGTTGGCGACAACTGCAGGCCATTCATATGGGCAATAACCCGCAATACAACCGATAAAGAGTCGGTCTTCAATACCGTACCTGAAAAAAACATATTGGATAAAGTCTGCTTATTGTAATCGACGGGCACCTGGTAATATTTGCTAAGCCGGTCCATAACCTCACTTAATGGCGCGTGATCAAACCCGATCGACTGATCATTTTCCTGCACTGCGTGACTTGTCCGGTTCTCCGCATTATTCCTGAAGGAGGAAACACGGGCGATATTCCGCAGAATTTCATAACGAAACTGCTCTCCCGGTTTCAGCAACACGCCGTTAGCCGGGCTGCTGCTGTTCTGCACTTTCACTTTCCCGCTATAGAGCTTCACCAGCACGCTCTGGTTATTCTCACGAACACTAAAGCGGGTACCCAGCACCGTGGTCAATATCTTTCCCGAGCGTACGGTAAATGGTTTCTGATCATCCCTGGCCACATCGAATACCGCTTCACCCTGCAAGAAAATCTGACGGCCGGCCGATGCGAACGTTTTAGGAAACCCTATCCGGCTTTCCGGCGAAAGGCTGACAGACGATCCGTCTGCCAGTATGATTTTCCTGTTCTGATGGCCTTTATTCTCTTCCCAGCGCAACGCTACCACAGGAGAGATGCCAGGGTTTCCTTTAAGATTTATTTGGGCCTGCTGCTGAGCCTTCGGCGCAGCGGCTTCTTCATTCACGAGTTTGTACAGAAGAATTCCGGCCATGGCGAGCAGGATCGTTGCCGCCGCGGAAATCAATGGAAATGCAAACCGATGTGAACGGCGCATGGAGGGAACGGCATATCCGGAGAAAATCTGCTGCCTGATGGCCTGAAGCATATCTTCTTCGTACCCTGCTGTCAACGCTTCAGCGGTGGCCTTTTGCCAATCGTCGATCAGGCATTCGCTGGTTGCAGCCGGGTCTTTTTTCAACCAGGCGGCTACCAGTTCGGATTCCTCCGCTGTGCACTGGCCGTCCAGGAATCGCTCAATCAGCTTTCTTGTCTTCTCCATCGAGCATAAATAAGGGCTCTGAAATTATATACGTATGAACCGGTCGCTATCCCTGCCTGTAAAAAAATTATCCTGCAAGCAGCGTGAACAGCAGGATGAATAAGAGAGATGAGATGGCGCGGATCTGGCGGATGGCCTTGGTAACATGGCCTTCCACTGTTTTTTCGGAAATGGATAATTCACTGGCAATTTCCTTGTTGGAAAAGCCATGCTTTGCCTTCAATAACATTACCTGCTTGCGCACGGGCGGCAGGCCGGAGACTATGACAGAAAAATAGTCCTTCGTTTCAAGAGAAGCGCCTGATGCCGACATCGATTCTTTGTTTTGTTCCTCGCGAAGCACCACATGCAGCCTGTTCCGGCTGGCCTGCTTGCGAAGATGATCGATGAACACGCCGCCTGCCATGGTAAACAATTGTATATCTAAGGAAATCGATTCGGAGAGCGTATGTCTCGATCGCCAGAGCTTGATGAAAGTTTGCTGGGCTAATTCCTTTGCCGTTTCATGAAGCCTGACGCGCTTCAGAAAAAAGCGAAAGGTTTTTGCGTGATACGCCCGATACACCTTCTCAAAAGCAGGCTCAATGCCTTCCTTTATTGCAGTTATCTCGTTCATTGGTTTCGCTGACTTCCTTCACGCAAATTGCTAAAAGAACCCTTACACGCAGATTATATAAATGTTAACTGGCGGCCCGGGCTGTCAACCTCTTTGGTAATATAAACTTAATCAATCCCTGAAGCGTTCCATCTTTTTTAATGTGGCGCTGTCGGCTGTTTCCTTCTCCATCAGGTCGATTTCCGTATTGATCATGATCATTTCCCGTGGACCGACAGTCTCCGCTGCACTATCCGTTTTTGAGGGGTAAGATTTCTGCACCAGCAGCCTGCCCTGGCGCACATCCACCTCCTCCCCGTTATTATGTGAAAAAGCAGAGACAAGAAATGCAGCAGGCAGGGAATCCCGGAGCACAGTAATGTGCAGGGCCCGGGTATGCACTATAAAAGGAAGGTTACTCTTTAATGCTGGTTTCACCAGCGCCTCTCCATCAATATAAACAGCCCGGTCGCGCAGGTTAAAATTGGGAGATACCCGGACAACCGAACCGGAGTCAACTACCAGCTCGGAACCATCGGCGAGGCGCAGGAGATGCAATACGGGTTTCGAAGCAGATATAACAGTCGCTGCCGTATTTGACGAGGTTCTGCTATCCCCCGAACAGGCGGCCAGGAGCATGCAGCTCATCACCCAATATAAGCGGCTACGATGTTTCAGGCAGTTGGTTTTTTAAGATGGAAGGATTTGGGACGGGTGAACGCGCGAAGTCCGATATGCGATAAAGTAGATCCGATACCGGAATGCTGTCTCCCGCTCCAGGGAACAGCAGCGCTGACCCGGTCGCAGCAATTCCAGTAGGCCGTGCCTACATTGAGCTGCTTCAGGAGATGTTCAGCACGCTCCCGGCTGCTGCTGTACACGGAAGCAGTGAGGCCATATTCAGTGTCTTTCATTTTTTCCAGCGCTTCCTGGTCATCCCTGACCTTCATGATACCGATGATCGGACCAAAAGATTCTTCCTGCATCACGAGCATGTTTTGGGTGGTATCTGCGAGCACCGTCGGTTCAAAAAAATATCCCTTGCGATCCGCCCGTTTGCCGCCCGTGAGTATGCGCGCACCTTTGGCTACGGCATCGGCCACCTGGACTTCCAGCACCGCGACCTGCTGCTTCCGGCTAAGAGGTCCGATATATACTCCCTCTTCTTCCGGGCTGCCCATTTTCCATGATCTCACTTCCGCCAGAAATTCTTTTTCGAAGGAATCGTAGATCTTTTCCTGCACATAGATCCGCTCCACGGCGCAGCAGCTTTGTCCGTTGTTGTAGAAAGCCCCGTCTGCCGCACTGGCAGCAACAGCCCGCACATCGGCAATATCGTCCGCCACATAGAGCGGATCCTTGCCGCCAAGCTCACATTGACAGGGCACCATTTTCTGTGCGGCCTGTTCATAAACCAGCTTCCCGGTTTTATAACTTCCGGTAAAGAAATAACCATCAAAGGGCAGTTTCAGCAACTCAGCGCCCACCTCTCCCCCGCCCAGGACAGTTTTGAAAATATCTTCCGGCACCCCGGATTGTTTCAGGAGCCTGTCGATTTCGAGTCCAGTGAGCATCGTGAGCTCCGAGGGTTTATACATGACCGCATTACCGGCGATCAGTGCGGGCACAAATACATTCACGCCTACCAGAAAGGGATAGTTCCAGGCCGAAATATTGCACACCACCCCTAAAGGCTCGTATTCGATCTTTTCCTGCGGATCGTTGTCGCTAATCATCCATTCCTCGCTCAGGTATTGCTCCGCGTTATCGGCGAGCCATTGTATACGTTTAATGGCGCCAGTTACTTCGTTCTTTGATTGCTGGAGCGGCTTGCCCATCTCCGCGCTCAGCACACCGGCCAGCCGGTCTTTGTTTTTTTCCAGCGCTTCGGCAAAACGTCTCAATATCCCGATCCGGCTCTGCAGCGGTTGTGCATACCAGTTGGGTTTAGCCGATCTCAACGCTTCAAATTTCCGGCGCAGAGATACGGAAGTATCGGTGCCTACCTCCTGTATCGGTTCTTCCGTAGCCGGATTAATGATCTTCATTATAATGCTGCTTGATAAAGTTTTTTAAAATCCTCCCGGCTAACCGGTTTGGGGTTATTGGGATGAGCAAAGTCCGCAAAAGCCAGGTCGGCCAATGTTTCCACATGCTCCGGCTTTACGCCTACTTTCCCCAGTCGATCCGGAATGCCGATGGAAGCGTTAAGCTCGCGCAGGTAACTGATCAGCGATTCACCGTTGGGCCGGGGAATATTCATCGCGACGGCCATGCGCCCGAACTTCTCTTCCAGTCCCGGAAGGTTGTACGCCATACCATAAGGCAGATTGACGGCATTGGCCAGCCCGTGATGGGTATCGAGCAGGGCCGACATCGGATGCGCGAGGGAGTGCACAACGCCCAGGCCTTTCTGAAAGGCCACGGCGCCCATCAGGGAAGCGAGCAGCATTTCGCTGCGTGACTGCAGGTCGGGCCGGTTAACCGCTTTTTCCAGTGAACCGCTGACGAGCCGCATGCCTTCGAGCGCAATACCATCGCACATGGGATGATCCATGCGCGCGATAAACGCTTCCATATTATGTGTCAGCGCGTCCATCCCGGTTGCTGCAGTCACGAACGGTGGCAGCCCCAGGGTCAGCTCCGGATCGGCAAAAACGATACGCGCCAGCAGCTTGGGTGAAAAGAGAATCTTTTTTTGTTTGGTCTGGTCGTCGGCGATAATGGCGCTTCTGCCTACTTCACTGCCTGTGCCTGCCGTGGTCGGTACGGTAATGAAATGCGGCACCGTTCCGGTGACATATACATCGCCGCCAATCAGATCGTCGTATTTGAACAGGTCCTCGCGGTGATCGATCCGCAAAGCAATAGCCCTTGCCACATCCAGGGCCGCTCCGCCGCCGATGCCGATAATCGAATCGCGTTTCGTGTTGTCGAATGCTTCCGCACCGGCATACACATCCGATTTAACCGGGTTCTTATGGATATTGGAAAATATTTCGACGGATATATTTTCGCGTTTGAGCATTGCCGTGATATCCCGGAAAAAATCGAGACCGGCCACCGTGGGGTCTGTCACCAGCAGGGGGCGCTGCAATCCCTCCTTCTTCAGGTAGGCAGGCAACTCTTTAATAGCGCCGGGACCAAACCGAATGATCGTGGGGAAATTATACTGAACAACTGAAGTGAATCGCATGATACGGCATTAGATGATTTCAAAATATCTTTTGTACTCCCAGTCAGTCACCGCCTTCAGGTGCTGCTTCCATTCCCAGTCGCGCGTCAGGGTAAAGTGTTCCGTAAAGCCTTCGCCGAACAGTTCACTGGCTATGGTCGACTGTTTCATGCGCTGGTTGGCTTCCAGAAGCGTTCCCGGCAAATGACCGTTCGACAGATCCCGGTAACCGTTGCCGGTGCAGGGCAGCTGGTTCAACGGCAGCTTATGTTCGATGCCGTACAGGCCCGAGGCAAGCGCTGCGGCCATGGCGAGATAGGGGTTGACATCAGCGCCGGGCACACGCGTTTCGAGACGGCAGGATTTAGGTGAATCGTTCAACACACGAAGAGCCACGGTCCGGTTGTCGACGCCCCAGGTAAGCGTGGTCGGCGCCCAGCCTCCTTCCACCAGCCGCTTATAACTATTGATCGTTGGCGCATACATTGGCAGTATGTGTGGCAGGCAGTGCAGTTGCCCTGCGAGATAATGTTTCATCAGCTCACTCATGCGAAGCGGATCATTCCCGTCGTAAAACAGATTTCGGGTGGATTGCGCATCCCAAAGGCTTTGGTGGATATGTCCTCCGCAGCCCGGCAATTGTTCACTGATCTTGGCCATGAAGGTCGCCATAGCGCCGTTTCGGTAGGCAATTTCCTTAACGGCTGTTTTAAACAGCACCGCGCGGTCGCCGGCTTCTAACAGGGATGCATATCTTATCGCCGCCTCATAAGTGCCGGGACCTGTTTCCGTATGGAGGCCTTCAAGTGGAACCTGGAATTTTGCCAGCAGTTCGAAGAGGTCGGAGAAAAGATCATTACGCAACGTGGTGCGCAGTATGGAGTAGCCAAACATACCGGGCGTAACCGGCTCAAGCTGATGATAATGCTTTTCGCGGGCCGTTTGCGGTGTTTCGGCAAAATTGTACCATTCAAATTCCTGCGCGCAATAGGGAGCAAAACCCATAGCCTCGGCTCTTGCGGCAATACGTTTCAGCAGTTGGCGGGGGCAGGCTCCGGCGGTCTTTCCTTCTGCGTCCGACATATCGCCAAGGAAGAACGGGATATCGGATTCCCAGGGAATTTTCCGGAAGCTGCTGAGATCGATTCGCGTGGCGGCGTCGGGATAGCCGGTATGCCAGCCCGTAATGCGACTGTTATCGTAAGCAGCATCGTTGCTGTCCCATCCAAAAATCACATCGCAGAACCGGCTGCCCGTTTCTGCAGCGGCGAGGAATTTATCGGCGGCAAGATACTTCCCGCGCAATATGCCGTCGATATCGGCGAAGGCAATCTTTACTTTACCGAGCGGATGGTGTTTTACGTAATCGATAATTTCTTCCCGGTTCATAAATCATTTCGGTTGGGATGAAGGAATTCGTTTCAGGCGGCCCGACGCCCTGAACAGCCCGTAACTGAGCGCCAGGATACTGCCATAGATCATTGCCAGTGTAAAGTTATAAACAGTCATCGCAATCAGCGATGCCATGGCAATAAGCAGGGCTGTCCAGGTAGAAACCGGATAGAGCGGCACTTTGAATGGTCTGTCCAACTCCGGCTCTTTTTTTCTTAACCGGATCAACGAAATCATCGCCAGCACGTACAGTGTAAGCGCTCCAAATACGGAAATGGTTATAATCTCGTCGGTTCTTCCCGTACAAAGCGCCAGGATGCCGATCGCCATATTCACCAACAGCGCATTCGCGGGAGTTTGAAACCGGGAATGCACACGCCCGAGCCAGGCAGGCGCATAACGTACCCGACCGAATTCAAAGCTGGAACGCCCGGCAGCAAGAATGAGGCCGTGAAAAGAAGCGATAAGGCCAAGCAGGCCAATGGTGATGAGCAGGTGGTAGAGAAAATGATTATCGGACACATGTGCTAAGGCGAGAGGCAGCGGTGAATCGGAAGTGCTGCCATCTGCTTTGTAGACGATGGCTTTCCATCCGGCCACCCCGACCGATCCGCCGAAAGTCAGCGCACAAAGCACGACAAGCGTGAGAATGGCTGAACCGAAGCCAATGAGTATGGTGCGCTGGGGACTGATGGCTTCTTCCGCCACATTGGCGACGGCTTCGATGCCCAAGAAAAACCAGATGGCAAAAGGAATGGCGGCAAATACACCCGACCAGCCGTGGGGAAATGCGTCTTGCGTAAGATGGCTCACAGAAAAATGCGGCCAGGTAATGCCGGAGAACAATAGCAATTCGCCGACAGCAAGAATGGTGATAAGCAGCTCGAAGGAAGCGGCAGCTTTCACCCCATAAATATTCAGCGCGGTGAAGACCAGGTAGACGAAGATCGCAATAGTCAATACCGGCCATTGCGGAAAGAACAAATTAAAGTAAGCGCCAATAGCGAAGGCGATAGCAGGTGGTGCAAATATGAATTCAATATTCTGGGCCATTCCCGCCAGAAAGCCCAGGTCGGGGCCCAGGGCGCGGTTTGCATAGTCGAAAGCGCCGCCTGCCCGCGGTATGGCGCAGGCCAGTTCAGAATAGCTGAAGGTGAAGGTGAGATAGAGAATGATGATAAAAACAGTAGCGATACCCAGTCCCGCGGTTCCCCCTTTCTCCAGGCCCAGGTTCCACCCGAAATACATACCGGAGATGACATACCCCACGCCCAGTCCCCAGAGCATGGTGGCATTCAATGTTCGTTTTAACCCGGTTGTGCTCAAAGAAAGCGTTTATAACACAATATAGGGTTTAAATAAAAGTCTCCCGTTTTCGTTTATCAAAGCCCGGGGTTCGTTAAAGAAAAAATAATCGCTTACTTTCGCTGAAAATTTTTGAAGCATGAATCTGCATGAATATCAGGCCAAGGAACTGCTTAAGAAATACCAGGTACCCGTTCAGGAAGGCATACCCGTGGATACGGCCAATGCCGCCGAGGAAGCATATAAACAGATCAAGGTACAGACGGGCAATTCTTTTGCGGTGGTGAAGGCCCAGATTCATGCGGGCGGTCGCGGCAAGGGCAAAATCCGCGGAACGGAACAGCGCGGCGTGGCGGTGGCAAAAAATGCGGAAGAAGTGCGCAATATCGCTTCCAATATACTGGGCGGCACGCTGGTCACCATTCAGACCGGCGAAGCCGGCAGAGTGGTGCACAAAGTGCTGGTAGCCCAGGATGTTTACTACCCAGGAGCCAATCCTACCAAAGAGTTTTACCTGTCGGTCCTCCTCGACCGTGCCAAGGGTCAGAACGTGATCATGTACAGCACCGAAGGGGGAATGGATATCGAGGAAGTGGCGCATAAAACACCGGATAAGATCTTCAAGGAATGGGTATTCCCGGGCGGCCCGCTGCAGGCTTTCCAGGCGCGCAAGATCGCGTTCAACCTGGGCCTTTCCGGCGAAGCCTTCAAGAACTGCGTGAAATTCGTGAGCAATCTGTATAACGCTTATGTAGGTCTTGATTGCAGCATGCTTGAGATCAACCCGCTGTTCAAGACCAGCGATGAAAAGATCATCGCGGTGGACTGCAAAATGAACCTCGACGACAATGCCCTGATGCGTCATCCCGACCTGGAGGCTCTGCGCGATATCAGCGAGGAAGACCCCACGGAAGTAGAGGCCGGCAAATACAACCTGAACTTCGTGAAGCTCGACGGGAATGTCGGCTGTATGGTGAACGGCGCGGGCCTGGCCATGGCCACCATGGATATGATCAAGCTGAGCGGCGGTGAACCGGCCAATTTCCTGGATGTGGGCGGAAGCGCCAATGCACAGACCGTGGAAGCCGGATTCCGGATCATCCTGAAAGACCCCAAGGTAAAAGCTATCCTCATCAATATTTTCGGCGGTATCGTGCGCTGCGACCGCGTGGCGCAGGGCGTTATCGACGCCTATCATTCGATTGGCACTATCAAAGTGCCGATCATCGTGCGGCTTCAGGGAACCAATGCGGCCGAAGCCAAGAAACTGATCGAAGAAAGCGGGTTGAAAGTGCAGTCGGCCATTCTGCTGAGCGAGGCCGCTGCGCTGGTGAATAAGGCGGTCGCTTAACCCTGGCCGTTAGTCCATAGTAATATCTTTGGGGAGATGCTTTCCAAGCACTTCCACCTTCACTTTCACAATGCCATTTCCAGTATAGCGTAATTTTTTTGCTGCGGCCTTGCTCAGATCGATAAGCCGCGGGTTTTTCGGATGCATGTGATCGTTGATGCGAAGCACCACGGATCTTTTATTTC
>DASZRP010000019.1:0-6772 GCA_035548895.1 Puia sp.
CCAATGGTTGTCTCCAGGTCATTTCCGGTTCACAGAAAATAGGCCGGGTGAACCATGGATTTGCCGGCGAACAGGTCGGCGCCGATATGACGATGGTGAACAATGCGCTGAAGACGATGCCGCTGGTTTATGTGGAACTGCAGCCTGGAGACGCGCTGTTCTTTCATGCGAACCTCCTTCATCGTTCGGAAGCCAACCTTTCAGAGCATCCGCGCTGGTCGATCATATCCTGTTATAATCTGCAGTCGAACCTCGCTTATAATGAAACATCTGTTTCCTGGAAGCAGCCTGTGGAATTAGTTCCGGATGGGGCTTTATTAAACTGGGAATCAGAATCCCTTTCGCGGGCTGATTTTCTGAAGAAGGAAAATGATCCGGCCTTGAAATGATGACAGATGGCAGTTGACAGATGACAGTATTTAATTTCTGTCATCCGTCATCTATCATCCACTGTGGAGGATACCGGGCTCGAACCGGTCACCTCAAACATGCCATGCTTGCGCTCTACCAGATGAGCTAATCCCCCGAGGCGAGCTGCAAATATATATAATCCGAACATTCCGCCGATAAGCCTTGTTAAATATCTTTGACGCATTCATCATGGGTGTACTGAGACAAATAGCCGAATACCTTTATATCAGGAAAAAAGATCCGAACGCGCCGACCAGCGATTTCATGCGCTACATGCATGGCATCAACCGGATCTCGCTCTTCATGTTCATCATCGCGATCCTGGTGATTCTCTTCCGTCTGTTTTTTGGAAAGCATTAGTTTTTCTCCTTCAGAAAATTAACGATGCTTTCGGCTGCTTTCGCGGAGGCGTCCCCGCCTTCCGACAGCAGGCGCTTCAGATCGGCGTAGTCTTTTTGTATTTGCTGCTGCCGCTCCGGGTCGTTCAGCAGTTTTTTCAATTCGCTGACGATATTCTCCGCGGTCATTTCATCCTGGATCAGTTCCTTCACCACGGGCTTGTCCATGATGAGATTCACCAGGGAAATATATTTCACCTTGATCAGCCGCCGTGCAATTTGGTACGATACGGAGCTGCCCTTGTAGCAGATCACTTCGGGCACACCGAATAAGGCCGTTTCCAATGTAGCCGTTCCGGAAGTAACGCAGGCTGCGCCGGCCCGGTTCAGCAGGGCATAAGTTTGATTTCTCACGCGCCCGGCCTGGGGAAAATCGCGCAGCAGTTCATCGTAAAAGGCATCTTCCACACCCGGAGCTTCGGCAACAATGAACCGGTAATCGGGAAAAGCGCGGGAAGCATCCAGCATTACCGGCAGTTTTTTTAGTATCTCCTGCTTACGGCTTCCGGGAAGCAGGGCGATAATGGTTTTTGTTGAACCGGTGTCTGCGCTGGCCGGATAAATGATATGAGGCGGTTCGGCGGCTGCGGGTGATTGTTTAAAGCGCGAGATCACTTCCACTAAGGGATGGCCCACATACTCGACGAGATAATTCCATTTTTGATAGAAAGATTTTTCAAACGGAAGGATCACGAGCATTTTATCGATGGAATCGCGGATCGTTTTTACGCGGCTTTCTTTCCAGGCCCAGACCTGCGGTGAGATATAGTAAACGGTTTTATAGCCTAGGCTTTTCGCCCAGCCCGCAATGCGCAGGTTGAACCCGGGATAGTCGATGAAAATGATCACGTCGGGATGAAATGCTTTGATATCGTCTTTGCAGAACCGGATATTGCGGAGAATGGTGGGGAGATTGCGGACCACTTCGGTAAAGCCCATAAAGGCGAGGTCGCGATAATGTTTGACGATCTCGGCGCCGGCAGCTTCCATGAGGTTGCCGCCCCATCCGCGGATCTGCGCACCGGGATCTTTTTTTCTGAGTTCGCGGATCAGGTTGCTGCCGTGCAGATCGCCGGAAGCTTCGCCCGCAAGGAGGTAATATTTCATCCGTAATGGTTTTCAGGTTGGGCGGACAGTTCAACCCGTCATCTGTCATCCGCCAACTGTCATCTGTCGCCGACCGCCTGCGCTAAAGCTTCGGCGGTGACCTCGGCGATTAGCTGATCAGTTTATAAACCAGCACGAAAATACCATAGAGGAGTGTGGATACAAAAATACCTTTTGCGGTCTGGTCGCGGTGCGTATTGATATAGATAGTAAAAAGAATGGCATTGGCCAGCAGGGAGATACTGGTGATCGCCGTAAGCAGTTGCTTATTGGTTCTCAGCAGAAAGAAATACTCGGAGATGGTAGCCGAACGCGAAAAGGTCCAGAAATAATAAATAAACATAGCGAGCAGCGGCGCAACGATGCCTAACGCTATGCCTAACTTAAGGTTGTCTTTTTTCAGTATCAAAATTTCCAGGATTTTTCAAGTTTATCCTTCAGGGCATAATTGGTCAGGTCAAATTGCACGGGGACTACGCTCACGTAATTATGCTCCAGGGCCCAGACATCGGAATCTTTACCCTTATCAAAATTCACGAATTCCCCCGTGAGCCAGAAGTATTTTTTTCCATTGGGGTCGTTCCGTTCCACGAAATCCTCCTCGTATTTTGCATAGGCCTGTTTGCAGATCCTGATGCCCTTGATCAGCTCGGAAGGAACGGCCGGGATATTTACGTTCAGCACGGTATGTTTGTCGAGTTTCGTTTTGAGCATCTGTTCCACCACGATGCGGGCGAATTTGCGGGCGCCGGTAAAATCCGCTTCCACGCTGTGGTCCAGGAGGGAAAACCCCGCAGAAGGGATGCTCTCGATGGCGGCTTCCACGGCGGCCGACATGGTGCCGGAATAGATCACATTGATGGAATGGTTTGCGCCATGGTTAATGCCGCTGATGCAGATATCCGGTTTACGGCGCAGCACCTTGTCCACTGCCAGCTTGACACAATCGACCGGCGTCCCGGAGCACTGCCAGGCTTCCACGCCCTCGAAAATATCGACCGGGTGCAGGCGGAGGGGGAGACCGATGGTAATGGCGTGACCCATACCGGATTGCGGCTTGTCGGGCGCCACAACCACCACTTTACCAAGATCTTTGACCGCTTCCACCAGGTTCAGGATACCGGGCGCCATCACGCCGTCATCGTTTGTGACCAGGATAACGGGCTGGCTTTTCTTCGTTGATTTTGCCATATATGAGGGGAGCGAATGTACTATTTTTTCCGTCCCGGTCGGCTCCAAATCGGCCGGGAGAGCGTCTTTTTTCCACAATGTTCTTGCATTTTGCAGAGCTTGCGCTACCTTTGCAGCCGGTTTAAAATCACCTATAATGGCAGGACAACTCAAGGAAGTTCGCAACCGGATCAAATCCATTCAGAGCACGCAGCAGATCACCAAGGCCATGAAGATGATCAGCGCCACCAAGCTGCGGAAAGCTCAGGAAGCCATCCTTCAGATGCGTCCTTATTCCAAGAAGCTGCAGCAGGTGCTGAGCAATATTGTCAGCGGCTCCGACAGCGCCGGCGCTTCGACCCTGTCCACTGTCCGCCCTGTTGAGAAAGCCCTGCTGATCGTGATCACCAGCGACCGGGCTTCCTGCGGTGCTTATAACTCAAACCTTATCAAGCTGGCCAAGGCCACCATTCGCGATAAATATGCCGCGCAGGCCGCCAAAGGCAATGTGATGATCTGGTCGGTTGGGAAAAAAGGCTATGAACATTTTTTAAAGAACAACTATCCCGTAAACGGAGAATTCAGAGATATATTTCAAAACCTGCGTTTTGAAACTGTACAGGCCTGCGCCCAGGCCGCGGTAAAGGCTTTCGAGAGCAGGGAGTTTGACGTGGTGGATATCGTGTACAGCGAATTCAAGAATGCCAGCACTCAGCGTTTTGTGGTTGAGCCCTTTCTTCCTATTCCCAAAGTCGAGGTTAAAGCAGGCAGCAAGGTCAACGATTTTATTTTTGAACCGTCGAAAGACGAACTGATCAGCGAGCTGATGCCCAAGATTCTGAATACGCAATTGTATAAAGCCGTGCTCGACGCCAACGCTTCGGAACATGGCGCGCGCATGACGGCGATGGATAAGGCGACGGAAAATGCCAACGAGATCCTGCGCACGCTCCGCCTTTCGTATAACCGGGCCCGTCAGGCTGCGATCACCACAGAACTTACAGAAATCGTAAGCGGCGCGGCAGCGTTGCAGGGATGATATGATAATGTGGAGATGTGGAAATGTGATAATGTGAAAATGATTTGAGCGTGAACATTGAATAGTTTTAATTTTAGCAGCATGATTTCAGTTTTCAAAAAAGCCGACTTTATTTCTCCTCTATTTCCACATTTCCACATCTTCACATCTCCACATCCTTCTTCCACATCTTCACATCATTAATTACCGATGGAGCTTTCCAATCTCATACCCCATATCGAAGCGCTTATTTTTGCCAGCGACAAACCGCTGACGGCGATGGAGATCACCGACCTTCTCAACAGTGCGTTTGGTTTTATGGACGATAAGCTCACGCTGGAGCAGATCCAGACGGGGATAGAAGGGATTGTGTCGAAATATGCAGCGGATTTTTATGCTTTTGAAGTGCGCGAGAGTGGAGGCGGCTGGCAGTTCCTGTCAAAAAAAGCATTTCACAAAACCATTGCCCAGCTTAACGGCGATAAATTCCTGAAGCGGCTCTCCACCGCTGCACTGGAAACCCTGGCGATCATCGCCTACAAACAGCCGATCACCAAGGGAGAAATTGAATCCATCCGCGGCGTGAGCAGCGATTATTCGATACAGAAGCTGCTGGAGAAAGAACTTATTATCATTACCGGACGCAATGAAGAGATGCCGGGCAAACCGCTGATCTACGCAACCTCCAGGACCTTCATGGACTATTTCGGCATCAACCAGCCGGCTGACCTGCCCCGGTTAAAAGAAGTGCTCGGAGATGCGTTGCTCGAAACCTCGCTCACCAATTTCACACCTGAACTGTCGGATATCAATCCGACCATGATGGTCAGCGAAGAAGGGGAGCTGCTGGACAACGAAAATTCCGGGAAAGATAACGATCCCGCTTCCGGAGATGCTCCTGAAGAAGGCGCGTCGGACGAATAAACTATCTTCGCGTTCATGATGAATCCCCCCGCTCCCGAGACCCTCATCCAACTCGCTGAACAATACGGAACGCCGCTTTATGTGTATCATGCGGAGAAGATAAAATCGCAATATGCGCGGCTGAAGGATGCCTTTCAGGGAACCGACACGGTTTTTTTCTATGCCTGCAAGGCACTGACGAATATCAATATTCTCCGGTACATCAAAAATATCGGGGCCAATGTAGACTGCAGCTCCATCAACGAAGTAAGACTCGCGCTGCATGCCGGGTTTCCTCCGGAGCGTGTTCTCTATACCTCTAACGGCATCGGCTTCGACGAGATAGAAGATGCGAAAAAGCTGGGCGTTATCATCAATATCGACAGCCTGTCCAACCTGGACAAGTTCGGCAGGAAGTTCGGTCATACTTACCCGGTAGGCATCCGCCTGCGCCCAAACATTCTGGCGGGAGGCAATCTTAAAATCTCTACGGGTCACGATAAAAGCAAATTTGGTATTCCGGTAGATCAGATCGACCGGGTACTGGAAGTGGTGAAGCGAAACGATATGCTGATCCGCGACCTGCACATCCATACCGGCAGTGAAATACAGGATGTGGACGTATTCATCCGCGGCATTGAAGTGCTGTTCGACATCGCTCATTTCTTTCCCGACCTTCAGTTCATCGATCTGGGGGGCGGCTTTAAAATAATCAGCAAGCCCGGCGATAAGGAAACCGATATTTCGCTGCTGGCGCAAAAGCTTAAGGAAGCATTGGACAAGCATGCGGATCCGGGAGGCAGGAAATTCCAGGTCTGGTTTGAACCGGGGAAATTTATGGTGAGCGAGTCGGGGTTCTTTATCACAAAAGTGAATGTGATCAAGGAAACCAGCGCCGCAACTTTCGTGAGTGTGGACAGCGGCTTCAATCACCTTATCCGCCCCATGTTTTACGATGCCTATCATCCGATAGAGAATATCAGCAATCCGACGGGTCCTGTAAAATCCTACTCCGTGGTCGGCAATATCTGCGAAACCGACACTTTTGCCTGGCACCGTCCCCTCTCGGAAGTGCGCGAAGGGGATTATCTTGTCTTCCGCAACGCCGGGGCCTATGGCTTCGAAATGTCGTCCAATTTCAACTCGAGGTACAAACCCGCCGAAGTATTGCTGATAGACGATAAGGCGCACCTGGTCCGCAAGCGTGATGAATTTGGCGATCTGCTGCGCAACCAGATCGAAGTAATTTAACAGGCGCTTCAACCCATTATCATATCCTGATCTCTTCCGCAATGCGGGCAGGTAAGCCATCATCATTTTTTTTCGTTTTTCATTTTGAATCGTTTCGCCGATAGTCGGCTAGCAGGGCAAAGATGGAGTCAACCAGAAAGGAGTTTTATGAGTCTTCTATGAGCCTTATGGAAATTTATTTCCGGCTGAACCGGGGCCGGCAATTACCCTGGGTTAGATCCTTTGACCATCCGGGGGTGAGGCACAGGATGGGCTGATGCCGGGGCGTAAACAATCTCCGGCAGCTTATTCGACTAAGGTCCCTGGCTTTTAGCCTTTTATAATTAACAGTAAAATGCCTTTTCAATTTAACCGGTAAACTGCTTTTACTTACAAACGCAATACTCCACAGGCTAAATTTGGTTTAAATCAGCTCTTTAAACCGCTAAAAAATGAAAAAGATCAAAAGTCTGCTGATGGCACTCCTCGCCATCGCATGTGCGCAGAATATTTTTGCCCAAAATACACGTACTGA
>DASZRP010000020.1:0-28274 GCA_035548895.1 Puia sp.
CGATATTGGACCCCACAGCTGACCTATGTCGAGGCGCTCTACTATATGCATATCCGGTATGACAGCATGGCAAAAGCGAGGCTCACGCGAATCATTACCGGGTACGCCGGAACGCCGATGGCCGATAAAGCAAAGAATACCCTGCGCGTGTTGAACGACCGGGAAAAAATTGAAGCCTATCTCACCAACCTGAAAGTAACGAGAGCCAAAGACGACACGCTGGCGATGGGCAAGGTGGAAAAACCGCCGGTTAAATTGCCGCCTGCCGATTCCTTAGCCTTCAAAGCCGTGCCGAAAGGAAAACCAGACAGCGCGAAAATGATCACGGCCGGAAAACCAGATACGCTGTCAGCTAAAAAGCCCGTAGCCTTTGCCTCGGCTTTTGTATCCGCTCCGGAGAAACCGCATGCGGTGGTCCTGATCATGAACAAAGTGGACCCGGTATATGTTACCGAATCGAGAAATGCGTTTGACCGCTATAACCGGGAAAATTACTACGCGAAACATTTCGATATCAATATCGTGACGCTATCGGACAGCATCCGGCTGGTCACCATTAACGGATTCGAGAATGCCGACGCAGCACTTAGCTATATGAGCAAAGCAGCGGCGGTGTCGGGGAGAGAAATCCTGCCCTGGCTGCCGGCCAATAAATATTCTTTTATTATCATTGACGACCAGAATCTCGGCATTCTGCAATCGAACAAAGACATTTCAGGATACAAACAATTTTTATCATTTTATTTCCCCGGAAAATTCCCGCCCAAATAACAAGGTGCGGTTCATCCGGAACCATTGACCAATAGAAAAAATATGAAAAAGGCAAACGCCATATTCTGGAAAGTCTTTTTTGGCGGCATCGGGCTCTTCCTGATCTTCCTGCTGCTGATCAACTTCGGCGCATTCGGCCCCCTGCCCTCTTTAAAGGAACTGGAGAACCCGACCATCATGCTTGCTTCGGAAGTTTATGCCGACGATGGCACCCTGATGGGCAAATACTACAAAGACAAGAGCAATCGCAGCAATGTAGAATACCACGATATTTCGAAGAATGTGATCAACGCCCTGCTGGCGACGGAAGACAAGCGCTTTTACGAGCATTCCGGCATCGATGGCATGGGGGTTTTGCGCGCCGTGGTCAAGCTCGGGCATAGCGGTGGCGGCAGCACGATCACGCAGCAGTTAGCCAAATACATGCTGGGGCAGGGCTCAAAGAACATGCTTAGACGCGGTGTTGAAAAACTGAAGGAGTGGATCACTTCAGTGCGGCTGGAAAGAAATTTCACCAAGGAAGAGATCCTGGCGCTTTACCTGAATGCAGTTCCCTTCGGCGATAATGTGTACGGGATACGGAATGCTTCGCGCACTTTCTTTCAGAAAGAACCGGACCGCCTGTCGGTAGATGAAGCTGCGCTGCTCGTGGGCATGCTGAGCGGAAATACCCTGTACAATCCCAGACGGAATCCAAAAGCGGCTATTGAACGGAGAAATGTCGTGATCAACCGCATGGTTGAAGGAAATTATATTACAGAAGCCGAAGGCGCCCAATACAACGCAAAGCCCATAGATCTGTCGAACTACAAGAAACTGGACGAAAATAACGGTCTCGCCCCCTATTTCAGAGATGTGATCAGGGAAAGTTTCTTAAAGCAATGGTGCAAGGACCATAAGAACCCGGCTACGGGTGAACCCTATGATCTTTACGAAGACGGGCTTCGGATCTACACCACCATCAATCCCCGCATGCAGATCTATGCCGACGAGGCCGTCGCCAAGCAGATGCCGATGCTTCAGAAAGTATTGAGCGCGCAGTCATCCTTAAGAAAAGGACTGGTATGGAAAGACCATCAGAATATCCTTGAACTGCTGATGAGAAACAGCGAACGCTGGCAGGCGATGGAAGACGATGGCATACCGGAGGCCGAGATCCGCAAGAGTTTCTATCAACCTGTGCAGATGAAGGTCTTTGCCTGGAATGTAAAGCGGGAAAAGGATACGGTGATGACGCCCCTGGATTCGATCAAATACAATCATCAGATGCTGCAGACGGGCTTTATGGCCATGGACCCGATGAGTGGCGCCGTGAAGGCCTGGGTGGGTGGTATCGATTTCAAGACCTATAAATTCGATCACGTAAACATCAATACCAAGCGGCAGGTCGGTTCATCGATAAAACCGCTGCTCTATTCCAATGCGATAGAAGATGCCGGGTTCACCCCGGAAACGCCCTGCGAGAATGAGGCGCAGTATTTCGATGGATATGGACTGGTCCCTGCCGGTGGTCGATGCGGCTCCCAGGGAGCTGAGGTAAGCATGGCTACGGCGCTTGCCTATTCCCTGAACTGCGCTTCCGCCTACATTATGAAGCAGGTAACACCCAAGCGCTTTGTTACCTTTCTGAAGAACATCAATATTCAGTCTAAAGTAGAGCCTTACCCTTCCATCTGTCTCGGCGCGGTGGAAATATCGCTTTATGAAATGCTCTGGGGCTATACAATGTTCCCTTCCGGCGGATTCAGCACAAAGCCTTATTATATCTCCCGCATCGAAGACAAGAACGGTAATGTGTTAGCCAGATTCGATACGGAAAGAAAAGAGGTCATTAGTCAGAATACGGCCTATACCATGTGCCGCATGATGCAGGGGCCGGTCGACTTCGGTACCGCCCTGGGCCTGCGCGACCGTCTCGGCATTTCGGAAATGGGGGGCAAAACGGGAACGACCAACGATAACTCCGACGCCTGGTTTTTAGGTTATACGCCACAGATATTAGCCGGCGCCTGGATCGGCTGCGACGACCGGTTCATCCGTCTGGAAAATGGACTGGGACAGGGCGCTCAGGCCGCTCGTCCTATCTGGGAATATTTCATGGCGAAAGTATTAGCAGATAAAGACCTGGGATTGAGCAGAAAGGCCAAATTCGTACAGCCGGAAAATATGAAGAGCGATATGATGTACGACTACATGAACATCATCGACAAAACCCCGCCGCCGGGCGCTGAAGGGGAAAACCAGGGAAATGGCAACGCCAATCAGTACCTGGACACCAGCTCTCCGACCATACCGATCGATTCCAAACTCACGCCGGACGAGCAGAATGTGCTGAAGGAAGCCAATACGCCGGGCAAAAAAACCGAAACGCCGAACATGGAAAACCCGCCGGAAGAGAAAAAGAAAAAGGGATTTTTCAAGAGGCTGTTTGGAGGAAAGGATAAATAACCAGGTCAGCTATAAACTACCCAAAAAAATAAACCTGCCTTCCGGCAGGTTTATTTTTTTGAACCTGTTGCGAAGGGAGGGTTCGAACCTCCGACCTTCGGGTTATGAGCCCGACGAGCTACCGCTGCTCTACTTCGCGATGTGGACGGCAAATTTACGGCGGCAGAATTTACCATCCAAAGTTATTTTAGCTTCCAAAATAATGATTGCATATGCTGCTTTCATCCCTTTTTCGCAATCAGAATAAGAGGACCTTTGTCCGGGTGGAATATGCCGCTTCTCCGCTACCTCGATAATTTTAACAGCCAACCATTTAATTTACAGACATGCCAAAATCGACTCTAATGATCCTGATCATCGCGACATCATTTTGCTTTGGTTTCGCATCCAGGACGATAATCACCGGACAAAATAAAAAAACAACAAACATGAAAAAAGTAACCGGCATCGGGGGCATCTTTTTCAAATGCAAAGACCCCGGCAAAATGAAAGACTGGTATCAACAGCATCTGGGCTTGAACACCAACGACTATGGAGCAACTTTCGAGTGGTATGAGGCAGCGAACAGCACGAAGAAGGGATCAACGCAATGGAGCCCTTTCAACGAAAAAACGAAATACTTTGAGCCTTCGGCAAAAGACTTTATGATCAATTACCGGGTAGAGAACCTGGTGGAACTTGTTGAACAGCTTAAAAAAGAGGGCGTAACCATCGTCGATAGCATCGAATCTTACGAATACGGCAAATTTGTTCACATCATCGACATTGAAGGGAACAAGGTTGAACTGTGGGAGCCGAGTGACAAGGAATGAGATTGACCTGATGAGAGCGTAAGACTTTCCATCCGGGATCTGAAGACCAGGTTACCGGAGAGACAATCCTGTCAGAAGATGACGGTGCTCAATCACTTACTTATCACCTGTCCGTTCTTGATCACCATATAAACGGATTCGATATAATTGATATCTGCAAGCGGGTCTTTGTCCAGCACCAGCAGGTCAGCCAGCTTGCCGGGGCTCACGGTACCACGACTATCCTGCAGGCGCAGGGCCATGGCGCCGTTGAGCGTGGCAGCCACGATGGCGTCGATATTACTGAGTCCGGCATCGCTCACCAGCAGCTCCATTTCCTTCTGCACGAAGAGTTCCTGGTCGTCATCCGTGCCCGTCACAATAGTCACGCCGGCCTTATAGGCCGCGGCCGTAATGCGCTTCCCGATCTCGTAGCTGCCCCGGACTGTGGAGTCCTGCAATCCCCATCGCTTATAGGTTAGCAAAGTGGCATCGAGCAGGGTATGATGCGCTTTCATGAGCCTGAAGAGCGGCGAGAGATCGGGCAAAGAGTCGTTCCAGAATTTCGCATCGTGCGGGGCCTGTTTCCAGCTTCCCGGAATGCTATCTCTTTTTTCGTAGATCACCAGCGGCGCATGCGAAATAGAGCTCACGCCCGCTTTCACCAGATCAGAAGGCCTCGCCCCCTGCAACCAGGCATGCGACCACACGATCAGACCCTGACGCGAAGCCTCGGCGACAATCCTGTCCACTAATTGCGGCGAAAGATTCGCATAGAGCTTGATGCCCGTGGCGCCCGTTCCCTTCGCTTCGGCTGCTGCCAGCACGAGATTGGTGGAGTCGGTAACGGCCAGCATAAAAGGCATTTTTCCCGGAACGCCGCCCTGCGTGGAAGAGGCCGTTCGCGGATCACTAAAGAAGACCGGCCCGGCCATCAGGGCGGAATAGTAAATATCGGGCGCAGGAATATCGTCCAGCAGAGCATCGCGGGAGAGACCTGCCAGGGTTCTCGCATCGCCCGCCATATCGCGCACCGTAGTAATACCGCTGTACAGCATGCGGCGCAGGATGTTCAGCGTCTGCTCCCGGTTATCGCCGCCGGAAGGGTCGGTGGCCAGGTGCACGTGCGTGTCCACCAGCCCCGGTAGCAGGTATTTCCCTTTCAGGCTGAGGATATTGAAGGAATCAGGAATGGGTTTGCTGCCGTCAGCAAACACATCGCTGATCGTTTTTCCTCTAATCATTACCGTTTGGCGCGCGAGCGCCTTCGGGTGGTCCGCATCTATAATCGTCACACCCGTGAGCGCGTAGTTGCCGAGCGGGAGCTGCGCCTGTGTCCGGCTCACTAGTAACAGTAAAGCACAACCGAAGAATATACTGATGATTTTCATGGATAGTCGTTTACTTTCCTACCCGGTCAACCGGCCTGAACCTCAGGGCGCTCCAGGTATCGTCGATCGCAATAGCCGCAACGGCGGTAATGCCATACGCTTCACCCGTTTCCCGAAGGCTGTCCCGGTTGATGTCGGTCTTTATTTTAGAAGTCATTTTCGGATAGGCGAACCAGAGCACCGAATCGGGCTCGATCTGCTTCAGGCCCTTTTTCAGGAAGTCAAGGAACTCTTCATGGTTATGGATGAACACGAGGCTGTTCCGGCTTTTCTCCCGGGTGAACGCGAATGAAAATCCGGCTTTTTTAAACAGGGTCTGCAGTTCTCCGGGCGCACCGATCACGATCGCCTTGTCTTTGAATCTGAATTTCTTGAGCAGTTCGTCCATACCGGTCCGTTAACGGAGAATTAGCCTGTTCCGAATTTACGAATAATTGCGTTTCCATTCCGGCCCGCCTACCGGAACCATCAGACAAACCTGATTTCGGTCATCCCTAAGAGTTACCCACCTGTTTGGTTCCTGTTCCGACGGAGCTTCATCATAACCACGATATTTATCTTCCCGTTCAGCGCCGGAATAGAAAAAAGTCTTATCTTTTCTTTCCCTCCTGAGAAGTAGCAAACAGCGCGAAACGCCGATCCGTTTCTGTGTATTCGAACCATTTTTAACATCATATTTCCCGATCAACATTTACTCAAAATAAACGCTATGAAATCATCTATCAGAATCACTATCCTCGCTGCTGTTATCGCCATCTCATCAGCAAACAGCCTATACGCCCAGGAAAAAACACCCCCGGCAGGTGGAGGAAGCAATCAGGAACTGGCGGACAAGCTGTCAAACCCCGTGGCAAATATGATCAGCGTCCCTTTTCAGAATAATAGTGACTGGGGCATTGGTCCGTACAACGGTTCGAAGAACACGCTGAATATTCAGCCGGTCATTCCCTTTCAGCTTAATGCCGACCTCAACCTGATCACCCGTTATATTCTGCCGGTTGTTGATCAGTATAACATGACCGGTCCCGATACGCATCAGTTCGGGTTGAGCGATATGACTGTGAGTGCCTGGTTCTCGCCGGCTCATCCGAAAAATGGATTGATCTGGGGTGCAGGCCCTGCATTCCTGATTCCCACGGGGACGAACAGTTTTCTGGGTGGCGGTAAATTCGGTATGGGCCCTACCGCGCTGGTATTGAAACAGGGCAATGGAAATACCATTGGATTTCTCGCCAACCAGATCTGGTCAATCTTTGGCGATCAAAGCCGGCAGAATGTGAGTCAATTGTTCCTGCAACCCTTCTTTGCACATAGCTATCCCAGCGGCGCCAGCCTCGGCGGCAATATGGAAATGACACAGAACTGGGCGGGCAAAACCACTACCCTGTTCCTGAACCCAACCATATCGGGCATTACGAAACTCGGGAAACAACCGGTGCAGGCAGTGATCGGTCCGCGCATACCGCTTATCGGTCCTTCCGCTATCAGACCTTCTGTCGGCGTGAGGGCGGTATTGATCTTTGTGTTTGCGGGCTAATCGTTTCCTTCTTATATTTGGTGTACTGTTCATTCAATTTGCGCAACAGGAATACCATAAGAAAAATTTCGGCATTCAGCTTACTGCTGCTGTTCTCCTTCAGCGTTACGCCCAAATTGCTGCTGCACCAGCTTATCGCTAATCACCGCGATACGGCTTATTCTGTTTCGAAAGACCAGAAGGCCACAGTGGACAAGGCCGGCTTTAATTGTCATGCCGAAGACCTGGTCGTAAATATTCCGTTTATTCCCGGAGCAGAAACCGTTTATCCGGTAACGCTCCCTTCAACGCTGGTCTCTTTCTCCTCGAAAGTATTCGACGCACTGACCGCTCAGGAATTCTTCTTCGAACTCCGCGGACCACCCGCACGCGCTTAATTCCCTTCGATGCATGAGCTGACCCACCGGGTCAGCACTCGTCATTTCTATTTTTTTTGTACCATCAGCCTTGAGGAATTTAAGCATTCTTCTATTGGCATCAAGCGCCGCGATATGGCATATTTTAAGCCTCATCCGCTTTTACTCTTAGCGAGAGCAATCGTGCCGATTTTTTTAATTAACCTGCTTGCCAGCACCACGCTAAAGGCGCAAAACAGCAAATACCGGCTGTCGCTCTTTACCAAAGACAAAGCAACCGGTCAGTTGTTGTCTGCAACAACGATAGCCATTGGCAGCGAATATTTTATTTCAGGCGACAGCGGACAAGTAATTATACAGAGAAATTCTCTGGGTAGTTTTCACGCCGTTTTTTCTCATGTTGGATACGATAAACTCGATGTGCACTTTTTCCCGAAGAGCCTTTTTGAAACAGATACCGTTTTTCTCACGCCAGGCGGTGGCAATTTGCAGGAAGTAACCGTTAAGGGTTATATCGTTACCAATGGCGTAAATGCCATTGCACCGGCGACGGTATTGAGTCAAAGCGACTTGGATAAAATGCGCGGCGAAACCCTGGGGAAAATGCTGCAGGTTGTTGCGGGCGTAAATATGCTGCAAACCGGCAATACCATCGCGAAGCCCATTGTAGACGGCCAGTATGGCAATCGTGTTCTGGTCATTAACAATGGCGTGAGGCTTGAGGGCCAACAGTGGGGCATAGAACATGCTCCCGAAGTAGATCCGAGTATCGCTCATGATATTACTGTTGTAAAAGGAGCCGACGCTGTCCGATACGGCGCAGAAGCGCTGGGCGGCGTTATTCTTCTAGACCCCGCTCCGCTTCCTTTTGCCGATCCGACTTTGCATGGCGAAGTAAATCTGAACGGAGTGACAAACGGGCGCGGCGGCGGCGGTTCAGCAACGCTTAACAGCAGTTTTAGAAAATTGCCGGGACTGGCCTGGCGTGTACAGGGTTCCTATAGCAGACTGGGCAATTACGAAACAAAATATTATTATCTAGAAAATACCGGAACAGAGCAAAAAAATTTTTCCGGCACATTGGGCTATCAGGGCAAAAATTTCGGCGGCCAGGTTTTCTTCAGCCAATATCAAACAAGCCTTGGCATATTCATTGGTTCGGACATCGGTAGTGTAGCAGATTTGCTTGCGCGCATACATTCCACCGGGCCCTATGAACGAGGTTCATTTTCCTACGATTATTCCGCACCTTATCAAAGCGTGAAACACCAGTTGCTGAAAGGAAGACTGTACTATAATACAAAAGACAGCAGCCATTTTGAAGTGAGCTATAACCTGCAAATAGATCACCGGCAGGAATATGACATGCGCCGCGCGACCCGAAGCACCATCCCTATTAACGACTGGATACTACATACGAATACGCTGGAAGGCAAATGGGAAAAGACCATTATGCAAAGATGGCACACCACAGCAGGTATTAACCTGCGCGGACAAAGCAACTATAACGATACCAATACGCTCTCCAACCCCTTCATTCCGAATTATAGTTCCAATACCATCGGACTTTATGGAATTGAAAGACTGGTTTTGAATGACAAGTTTGATTTGGAAGCGGGAGGCCGGTACGATTACCAACAATTCAACGCCGCCGGGCAGCGCTATTTGTATTTGTATTACGACAGTTTAGGCAACGTGATCCCAAACGAACAGGTACCTGATTATCCCGGGCGTCTCACTCTGCACGGAGGATATCATCAATATGGCGGCGACAGAACCTTTGCAAGTTTTTCCTTTATTACCGGTGCACTGTGGAAGATAAACCCGGGCTGGAATCTGCGCTCAAACCTCGGGCTGGCCTGGCGTGCGCCCAATCCTGAAGAGTTATACAGTTACGGCCTGGATCAGGGTTCGGGTGCTATTGAATATGGCGACAGCACTTTGAAGAGCGAGCATGGCTACAAATGGATAACCACGGTCACCAAGGCCGGGAATCATTTATCGTTTTATGCCAATATGTATTTGCAGTTCATTCAAAATTATATTTACCGCAACCCCACCGATTCTTTCTCACAGACAATTACCGGCTCTTATCCTGTATTCCGGTTTTTGCAAACCAACGCTTTTTTCAAAGGATTGGATCTTGACGGAAAATACAATTTCGGGAATGACGGCAGGCTGTTTCAATATGAACTAAAGGCTTCTTTTGTACGGGCGTACGACATCGCGAAAGACGCTTACCTGCCTGCAATCCCGGCTGACAGGTACACCAACAGCTTGCAGTATAATATTCCGGCGTCGAGAAAATTACAGAACAACTTTTTTCAGGTCAGTTATTTATACGTAACCCGGCAAACACGCTATGAACCGAATAGTGATTTTCTGCCGCCGCCAGCCTCTTACGGATTATGGGGATTGAATGCCGGGACAAAAATCCTGCTGGGTGATGGAAGCAAATCTATAACGGTTGATTTGACGGTTGATAACCTTTTTAATGTAGCATACCGTGACTACCTGAACCGCTTTCGCTATTATGCCGATGACATTGGACGAAACATACAGCTGCATTGCATATTCAGATTTTAGTGACCAGATATTTTTATTAATAACAAAAAAAAGAAAACATGAAACCAATCAATCTTTTATCGGCGGCAGGGGTATTTGCAACCGGCGCTTTGCTATTCACCGCGTGCTCCAAAACGAAGAGCACCGCCGGCGAAAAAATCGCCCCGCAGGAATTTATTTCTTCCACCGAAATTGTCGTAACGCCGGGGCATGCGTCCGGCACAGGTCTGAATACGACGTTCACGGCGGATGGCGTTGCGCAATATTATTATGTGGACGGCGCAACGGGGCAATATTTCACTATTACGGATGGCGATACGGTGAAGGCATCAACACCGACGATTACTTTTGATGCCTCTCACCAATATCGATTTCAGATCCAGTTCCGTGGAGAAGATGGGCAGCCCAGCAATGATGAATACACTGATCTTAGCGACCCCGAAGGCGGCGCTTATATACATCAGTTCTTTTTTGTGCCGGTTGCTACGGGCACTGCCGACACTGCGGGACAGGTAGATGACGATGGAGATGCGCTCGTAGGCTATGTGAATCTTACCGGCTTAACGGATCACGGCGGCCTGGACTATCAGTACGTTGATAGCAGCGCCGATGGATCTGAAAACTTATCGATCGGCCTGAACGGCTATTTCAGCGTTACAAGCCCCGGGCAAAGTTTCGATCTGGTAATCGATTTGAGGCATGGCGTCAAAAATAAATTTGCCGGCACTTACTTTCAATCTCCGCTCACCTATCCCTGGTATGACGACGCCTTTTCCAAGGCAACAAATGACGTAAATGCGCCTTTTGGTGCCACGGACTTCGCAACGCTGGTACATATAAAAACGAGTAATTAAACTATTCTTCATACCCTATCTAAAATACAAAGCCTGTTTGTTTGAGCAGGCTTTGTATTGTTTTGGTTGTGGTGGCTCCTACCTTCATTGACTGGCCCCTGAACATCCTCAGGAACGAAACAATGCCAGCAGGGATTGCGCTTTGAATTCCAGTTCCGCCTCTTCGAGAAGCAGGCAAAGCCGGCCGGCCTCAAAATGCCGCAGGCAAAGGCAGACGCCCGCTAAAGGCGTGGAAATATAAAAGAATTCTTCATTGCGGAAAGCGGAATCGTCCCGTCCGTAAAGTACGCGTTTCATTTGTCGTGAAAAGCTGTCGAGCTCATCTGGCGAAAGGGAAAGCACTGTGGTTAAAAAAGCCAGCTGCACCTGTCCGCAGCGCCGGCACCAGACAACGTATCCCTCCGGTCCACAGGCTAAAGTTTGGAATTCGCAATCCATAGCAATAGTTGAAGGAACAAACCTGCGGGATATTCCGGCAAACCTTTTTCTAAAAAGGGAAATCTGCTTACGCAAACGGGAACTTCCGGTTCTGGTGAACCGGGGCAGCACTAATGCATGATCGCACTCCAGTATACCCATCCGATAAAGAATATCTGTAAGGGCACCCTGAACCAGAGATAGGCAGGACCGCTTCCATCGAACGTTGCCTGCTGATAATTCACCTTCTTCAAAGCGGCATAAATATTTGCCGGAAGGACCAGGATAAAAAAGGCAATTAGTACCCAACCGGTGGTGTGATAAGTGTTGGAAATGAGCAAGCCGATGGCGGCCAGGATCTCGAAAAGACCGGAGAGGAAAACGATCCCTTTCCTGAAGGGAATGGCTTCGGGGATCATCATAGCCATGCCGCGCTTAAATGCAAAATGACCGATCGCCGTGAACAGCAGCATGGCTGCCATAGCTATCCTTCCGGCTAATGCGCCTTCATAACGCCCCCGGACGAAATACAGGGCCAGTAGCGCGGCAACGAACACAGTCAGTAAAATGAAGAAGGGCTTCATCTTTTTCTATACACATAGATACTCCTGACAAAATAAATAAAAAACAGGAACTGCGCAGAAACAAAGAGGATCCTGACTGTGGAAAAAATATTCATTCGCCACGTCAGATATCTGATCAGTTGATCCATATTGCGATATGGTTCGTCATAAAAAATCGTTGGAAATTTCACCTCGATCACAGCCCCGATGGTCAACAGCGCATGTATCCAGAATAGTATCCAACTGGTTTTATCTGCTCTCCGCTTGAAAAGCCAGAAGTATAGAACAGTAAACAATAATAGTATGGCCGGTATGATCGTCAGTATGAAATATCTGGGGAAAATCGTGGTGTGCCAGCCTGGCGTGTCGGAGGCCAGAAAATCGAAAAACAGCGGTACGGTCAAACCGAGCAGAAGAAAGTATACCAGAATGGGTAAATAAGGGTTTCGCATGTATGCTGTGAACAACTAATATAGAAAATCGGGCCCTAACCTGCAAAAGCCTTTATTGAAAGGCAATAGAACAAGACATTTGAAAGATTCGTTCATCATCAGCTCAGCAAATTGCTATTCAATACCGGATTTTGGCTGGCATTCACCTGATAGGTATAAATGGTGTGATCTTCCGCTACTTCGACAATCCGGTATCCGCGATAATCGGTTCCCCAGTCTCCGCCGATATGCGAGTCAAAGAAATGCGGCAGCTTATCTGTGTACCGCACACCATCCAGCAGATGATCGTGCCCGTGAAATACGGCCTTCACGTTGGTCTGCGCATGCAGCAGTTTCACCACTTCCGGGCAATCCAGAAAGCCCTCCTGCGGCAGCCATTTGACCGGCGGAATATGCAACACCACAAAAACCGTTCTTTTTCCGGAGAAACGGTCCAATGCAGTTTTCAGAAATTGATAGTCCGGGCAAATATAATCTCCGTTGGTATCAGCCGTATTGGCTAACACAAAAGCGATATCGCCCGCTTCATGTACGAAGCGATCTTCGTAACCAAAAGCATTCTTCCAGATCTTCGCATCGGCATAATCATGATTGCCGGGAATCGCAATCCATGGCATTTGGAATTTGTCGAGGTATCGCTGTTTTAGCTCCGCCAGCAGTTCCGGCCGGTTGTGTACGAGATCGCCATTCACGATCGTGAGATCGATATGATTTTTAGCGTGGTCGTCATTCAGCCAGCCGATCATATCCGGTGTATGGGTCTCGAAGCCCGTACCGGGCTGCCCGTAATGAATATCCGAAACAAGCGCAAACCGGTAAACCAGCTTTTTTTTCGGCGGTTGCGCATAACGCGACAACGGATTGGCGAAACTGTTGACAGCGGGCAGCAATACGAAACCGGCCAGACCGGCAAGCCCCCGGGCAATGACTTCCCTTCTTGTGCTCATGGCATTGAAATTTACGTGGAGAAGAAAGGTAGCTGTACCCACGCAATTTACTGCGGAAGAGAAATTAATTTGACATTAATTTTCCGCAACGGCTGTCGGCCCGGTTCATCAGTAAGCGAAATCTTCGAAGCCAAACTAAGACGGTCTCGGAAAGAATTTGGCGAGCGACATCAGCAACAGGTAGGGCACTACCATAATAAAGACGGCGATCAGCAGGTCGCGCCTCTTGTTCGGATTGCGCGCCCAGGCCTCTTCGAATTTTCCGAAGATCTTCCGGTCGCGTTCACTCACAATGAATAGCTGGTAAAAAGCCATGGCGGTCAGCAGATAAATTCCTGCGGCAAAAAAAACAGCGCCGCCTTTGGAACTGAACCAGGCATGCCGCACAATGCGCAGATAAGCTGCCTGCAGAAAGAGGAACCATCCGCCCGCGGAGATCGAAAACAGGTACATGGCCTGGATGCGGGCATAGAATTCGCGAAACTGACTACTTCGCTGATAGAAATGATTGTAGATGGTAAAGTAAAGATATTCTATGGGTTTCATAGGGTCGTCGGGTGTTTGGGTTGTTCGGATTAATCTACCCCTATTAAACGTCCGCCCGGCCCAAACTTGTACAGCGAACCCACAGAATTATCGGAAATATTCCGTCTCTTTTTGAGACAAACCCTGAAGCGCGGAATTTGTCCTGAAACGGGAAGAGAATGCAGGTCAAACGCTATTGTATCCGGTTGAATCCCCTGCTTTCGCCATAGTGGCGATATACATCATAGAGCTTCCCTTCCTCCAGCATATCCTGCAACTTTTGCCTGCTGATGCAGATTGTATCACTTTTCTCAAAATAATCTTCCATACCCAACGAACTGACAAACCCTCCATATTCATAGTGGCTTGAGAGCAACAATACCGTATCCTCTTTTAGCGCAACGATGCGCAAAAATGAATAGGACTCTTCTGCACGGGTCTTTTCTTTAATATTATACACGTCACCTACCAATGGAGCGGTAACATAAGCTTTGTTTTTCTTGTCTTTCGCATTCTTCCAGTAAAACCAGCCAAGTGCAACGAAGACTACCAGTATAATGAAGGAATAAAAATAAAAAGGCGCACGGGTGCGGTGCGCATTGGCCTTCATCACCGTTTCCAGGCAGGTATCGTCGTCGCAATTCCGGCAACGCATGGCAAACCAGGCAGGCCCGGTAGGGCAAACAGGAATAAAACAGAAATGAAAGTAAGGCCGGTAAATCGACACTTCACGGTCGAATGCCCTGCAGCGATAGCATAAATGCTCCTCATCGGTATAATGGCCGATCCGCGCATGCCGGATACCGAACATAAAAAGCATGGAACGGAATTAAGGTGTTTTACTGGTTAATTAGTTTAGCAATAGTTCGTCCGCAAATACCCATCCGGGCTTTCCGGGCGCAGCACCAAACTTAGGCGCTTTTTTTACACTGGTTGCTATAATTTTTATATAACGCAGGGAAACGGGAGAAAATTTGCCCTCCGCCAAAAATACCGATGCCGGATCTCCCTTCGCCATGGCCTTCGGGCTGATCGTTTGCAGGAGACTGAGATTATGCTCATCCCTGCCGCCCCAGATCCGGATCTCCACCGGCGGATAGATGTCCGCCCCTGAATTCCGCAGCAGGTGCAGGCCCACGGAGCGCAGGCTGACCAGCTTGTGGAACTCCAGCATCAGTTCCATGTCGTGCTGAAAGCCCAGCCATTTGCCACTGGTGAACCCGGTGTTGCCGATCACCTGATCGCTCAGCGCAGCCGACCCCGAAGCCTTGTACGCGTCACCCGGCGGACTGAGAAAGAGAATGGTGTCCGGACGGTAAATGCTTTTATAGAAATCCGCTGCAATGGAATCGCTGCCCAGCCAGCCGCTCTTGAAAGCGCGTGCCTTTAAAGTAACTGACCGGTCAAGCACAAGGTCTTTTTGAAAGAGCGGCGAGTTAACGCTATCGGGATTACTGCCGTCTATGGAATAACGGATCTGCACGCCGGGCACGGGATGCTTCAGGTAAATATGCATCGTGTCCCGGAATACATTCTTCGAACTGACAAGCATCGGTTCATTGAGCGGCATCGGCGGTTCGCTTTCTGTTTCAAATCCGAGAATATAACGCACACGCCTGTTCGATTGCTTCAATACCGAAATATCTGCGCCTGTCAAACCGGTATTCCAAAGCACCATTTCCCGCAATGCCGGCTTGGCAGCCAACCGGGCAAGCGCTGCTGCATTCATCCGGGTTCCCGACAACGATAATCTTTTCAGATTGTTCAGGGGCATGAGTTGCGACAGGCCATCCACCGTGATATTACTGAAGTTGAGGTTGAGGTTTCGCAGGTTCTCAAACTGAGCGATCGTCTTCAGATCGGCATTCGTAACAGGCATGCGGTCCAGGTTCAGGTCGACTACCTGCGTTTTGATCTCCAGCAGATCGGAAAGTGATTTGGAGCTGTACTGGCTCCGGTTGAAGAAGTCAACTTCCAGCGCAGGCGACTCCCGGTTCACCGGATAAATGACACGGTAGTTATTGTTGAGCTTCTTGATCAGTTTTTCGTCGGCCGCGGCAAAGCTATAAGTCTCTCCTTCTTCCGGTCCAAGGAACTTCGCTGCCACCAGCCTTAAGGAATCATCTTCCGGCAGGTCGATAAATTTTGTCCTGAAGTCTCCTCCGGCCTGCACCCAGTACCAAAGCAGGTCGCGCTCATCCTTCGTGAGCTGCGGCTTGCCGCTCAGGGGCATGTGCTTTTTTTCATCCTCGGGCAGGTTGATGCGTTCGATGATCAGGCTGCTGTCGGCATGCCGCGCAATAAAGAGCTTGCCTGTTCTTCCGCCCTTCAGTATGCTCGCGGTATCTTCGAGTGAAAGCCCGCCTTTTGTTTTACCGGCATTATGGCAACTCACGCACCGGGTTTTGAAAATGGGCTGAACCAGATCGGCATAGATCACTGCTTTTTCCACAGAAGGTCTTGCCTCCGGATCCGTTCCGCGCATCGGCGCCGAAATGAAGTTCTCGCCATGCGTAATGCCCGCGCCAAGATGGCCCGCAGCAATGATGCAGATGATCCCGCAAAGCGCAAGTGCCCTGGATATCGTGGACCTGTACCAGTTTTTATTCCTGAAATAATAGGCCATGCTGGCAATTACCACTACCCCGATGCCCGCCCATTTATGCCAGACCACCGCGTCGCCATCGTAGCCCGGTTCTTTCGACAGCAATAATCCGAAGATCACTGTGATGGCTGCTGCAAGTGCGCCGGCAAGCCAGAGGCCACTGGTAATCTCCCGGTACAGCGTATCGCGCGGTTCACCAAAGCGTAGCGGCAGCAGGCTCAAGGTCATGGCGACTAACAGGATCACGATGGGAAAATGCAGCACCAGCGGATGCATGCGACCGGCAGACTGCAGCCAGGTTGGCAGCACGACGCGGTCTTCAAAAAGTATAAGAAAAAGAATAAAGCTGTTCGCAACGAACAGCACGTTCTCCGCTATGCGCTTAACCAGTCCTTTCATGGGTGATGTCGAATGGGCGGCAATATTTGTTTACACCCGTTTGAATTTATAAGGGTAGACTTTCCCCGATGCCCACTGGGCCACATAGAGATTGTGGTCGTCATCCACACAAACATCATGGGGATTCCTGAATATTTTATCGGCCTGGGCCATGGGCTGCAAAGCACCATCTTTGTAAAT
The DNA here is from genome assembly GCA_035548895.1 of Puia sp. Taxonomy (GTDB): domain Bacteria; phylum Bacteroidota; class Bacteroidia; order Chitinophagales; family Chitinophagaceae; genus Puia. Next base: position 16,802 of record DASZRP010000020.1, read on the forward strand.
GGGCTCCGTTCCGCCGATATTGGAAACGACCTTATTGTTTTTATCGAGAATGGTAACAAACCCGCTGTCTGCAGCATTGAGATCGGGTGAACGCAAAACGGCCGCAAACAGATGGTCGTCTTTAATCACCGGGCGGCATACACAGGCGCCGGGCAGATGGATTACTTCTATCAGCTTGCCATCCAGGCTAAACCGCTTGAAGCAATGCCTTGTCCTGTCGGTTACAAGCAGGCTCGGCGTTGCCTGCCTCCGGTCGATCACGATCCCATGCGCATTGTCCAGGTGCATATCCCCGTCGCCACGGCCGCCGAAATAGCTTTTCAGGTGCCCATCCTTATCGTAGCGCATCACATATTGCGCGCCATAGCCATCGGCAATGAAGAAGTCGCCGTTTTCATCCACAACGGTTTCTGTCGGTACAAACTCTTCTGCCTTTTCATACACACCCGTTTCCAGCGGCACACCGATCGTCATCAATATCCTGCCATCCAGCGTCGCTTTATATACCTGGTGCTTCACGATATCGGTGATGAAAAGATATTCCGTACCATTTTCATTGAAGAGGGTGAGCCCATGGCCTCCGGGAAAATCATGACCCCAGTAATCGAGCAGCTTACCCGATTTGTTATAAATAAGAATATTGTTTTTCGTTTCGTTGGTGAGCAGGAAGATACGGCCTTTGGCATCTTCGATCATCTCGTGGCAATCATTTACCGGGTGAACCGAAGGATCGAGCTTTCCCCAGTCCGCGTCCATCGTATACTGCATGCCGTTATGACCGTAGACAGGGTTCTTGCTTTTGGCGAAGAGGCCCTTGCTGATATAGAGACCGGCCGAGCCTAAAGCCGCCTGTTTCAAAAATTGTTTTCTTTTCATCTGCGTATTATGAAGGTTAAGTCATGATTCCCGTGATTATTTTACCTCCCGTATCCGTTAACCGGTAACGGCGCCCCTGGCTCTTATAGGTCAGCTTTTCATGATTGATGCCAAGCAGGTGGAGGCAGGTGGCATGAAAATCGTGCACATGCACCGGGTCGCGTACAATATTATATCCGAACTCATCGGTCTCCCCGTAAACAATACCCGGTTTAATACCACCGCCCGCCATCCAGATGCTGAAGCAGCGCGGATGATGATCGCGGCCGTAGTTATCTTTCAACAGCTTGCCCTGGCTGTAATTGGTCCTCCCAAATTCACCGCCCCAGATCACAAGCGTTTCGTCGAGCAGGCCTCTTTGTTTGAGGTCCATGACCAAAGCCGCCGATGCCTGATCCACATCCTTTGCCTGTCCGGCCATCTCGTGGGGCAGGTTGCCATGCTGATCCCAGCCCTGATGATAGAGCTGCACGAAGCGAACGCCGTTCTCGGAAAGCTTCCTGGCCAGCAGGCAGTTTGCGGCATAGGTTCCTGGCAGCAAGCAGTCGGGACCATACATCTTCACGATATCATCCGGTTCTTTCGAAATATCGGTAATATCGGGCACGGCCGTCTGCATGCGGTAGGCCATTTCATATTGCTGGATCTTGGTGCTGATCTCAGGATCTCCGAATTCCTGATAGGAAATATGATTCAGCTCGGCCAGCTTGTCGAGCATTTTCCTGCGACTCGTTTTATCAATGCCCGGCTGATCGTTCAGGTAAAGAACAGGGTTCTCTCCGCTGCTGAACTGCACGCCCTGGTAGATAGAATCGAGAAAGCCATTGCTCCACAGTTTCGAATATACGCCCTGTCCATTGCCCTTGCCCCTCGACAGCAGCACGCAGAACGATGGCAGGTTTTTATTTTCACTGCCGAGCCCGTAGCTGAGCCAGGAACCGAAGCTGGGCAGATTGCCCTGCTGGGCGCCAGTCTGGAAGAAAGTAAGCGCGGGATCGTGATTAATGGCTTCGGTGTACATCGTCTTCACGATGCAAAGCTCATCGACAATCTTTGCCGTATGCGGAAAGAGGTCGCTAACCCAGGCGCCCGATTTACCATATTGTTTGAAATCGTAGTAAGAACCCACCATCGGGAAATGCGCCTGGTTGGCCGACATGCCCGTAAGCCTTTGTCCCATGCGGACCGATTCGGGCAGGTCGGTCCCGGTCATATCGCGCAGCCTGGGTTTATAATCGAAAGATTCCAATTGCGAGGGCGCGCCATTTTGAAAGAGATAGATTACTCGTTTTGCCTTCGGTGCAAACTGAGGCATGCCCAGCATCATGGAAGCGGCATCGTCTTCCCCACCGCCGCCAAAAAGATCGGGGATCAGCAGGGATCCAAGCGCTGCGGTACCCAGGCCAAGGCTCAACCGCGAAAGAAATTTCCGCCGGTTGATATTGAGATAGGATTCGATGATTGTTTTGTCCATATCGTTCAGATCAGGATTTTGTAATGGTTTCTTCGAGGTTATACAGGGTCGTGATTGTCTGCATCAGGGCGGCATCGGCAGCGGGCTCCGCCTTTGCTTCCAGCTTGTATTCTCCGACGGATAGCAATTTCACTGCATCTCTTTTGTCGGCTGAGTAGGCCTTGAGCTGATCCTGGTAAAAATCTTCGAGCAGCTTCAACTCTTCAGCAGCCGGCTTCCGGCAAACGATGAGCCGGAACGCCTTGATGATCTTATCCTGCGCCGGGGAAGATTCATTGTCCAGCCTGGTGGCCAGCACGCGGGAGGCTTCCATCACGGTTGGATCGTTCAGCATCACCAGGGCTTGTAGCGGCGTATTGGTCTTGCTGCGCGTCACTTCACACTGGTCGCGGTTGCTCGCATCGAAGATCATCATCGACGGCGGCGGCAGCGTGCGCTTGATAAATGTATAAAGCCCGCGGCGGTAAAGCTTGTCGCCATGGTCCTGTTTATAAGTAGCCAGCAATCCCCGGCCCGAAGTGGAAGCTTCCCATAATCCGTCCGGTTGATAGATCTTTACACTCGGGCCGCCAATGGTCTTAACCAGCAAACCGCTGCTCGAAAGCACCAGGTCGCGCACGAATTCTGCGCGCAAACGATAACGCGGTCCGCGGTCAAGATAACTATTGCGGGGATCGGCCTTGAGCTTTTCGGGCGTGACGACGGCCGACTGCCTGTAGGTTGCCGACATCAGGATTTTCTTAATAAGGTATTTAATGTCCCAGTCGTGGTTCATGAAGTCCACCGCAAGCCAGTCTAACAGTTCCGGATGCGATGGCAGCTCGCCCTGCATGCCGAAATTGCTGGCCGAACGGACAATGCCCTGACCGAAGAACTCCTGCCAGAGCTGGTTGACGAACACACGCGCCGTTAAAGGATTGTTTTTATCGAACAGCCATTCTGCAAGACCCATCCGGTTCTCCGGGTATTTTCCGAAAGGGAGCACTACAGGCGGTGTAGCCGGCAATACCGTATCTCCATGGTTATCGTACACACCCCGTTTCAGGAGATAGGTAGGGCGAACCTGGTTACTGTCACCCATAACCGAAACGATGAGCTTGTCTGTATCGGTCTTGTTAACGAAGCTCAACACGCCCTTTACCTCCTCGTTGGTGATTTCCATAAGAGGCTTCTTGGCAAAGGTCTCCGGGCCGCCTACGGTCGACTCCAGTCCTTTTTCCTGGACATTATTGAAGAAGGCGAACATGCGGTAGTAATCCTTCTGCGAAAAAGGATCGTATTTATGATCGTGACAGTGCGCGCATTCGAGCGTGACGCCCATGAAAGCGCGGCCAAAAGTATTTGTGCGGTCGGTGACATATTCCACGCGGTATTCTTCATCGATCACGCCGCCTTCTTCCGTGATCTTATGATTGCGGTTGAACCCGGTTGCCAGCAACTGCTCGGGCGTGGGACTGGGCAGCAGATCACCCGCCAACTGCCAGGTGACGAACCGGTCGTAGTGCATGTTCTCATTGAAAGCATGGATCACCCAGTCGCGCCAGGGCCACTGGCTGCGGTAATTGTCATCCTGGTAACCATGCGAATCGGCATAGCGCGCGAGATCGAGCCAGTGCACGGCCATCTTTTCTCCGTACGCCGGACTGGCCAACAACTGATCGATCATCTTCTCATAAGCAGCGGGTGAATGATCGCGCTCAAACGCGTCCATCATATCTAATGTCGGCGGCAGGCCCGTGATATCGAAGGAAATTCTCTTGAGCAGTCTTTCCGGATCGGCCTCTTCATTCGGCTTTAGTCCTATGCGGTCGAGCTTGTTGAGAATAAAATAATCGATCTCGTTCTTCACCCAACTTTTATCCGACACCGTTGGAAGTGCTGCCTGCTTCGGCGGAACGAAGGCCCAGTGCTTCTCGTATTTCGCGCCCTGGCTGATCCAGGTCCTGATCGTATTGATATCTTCCGCTGTCAGCACGAGATTGGAGGAAGGCGGCGGCATGCGCTCGGAAGAATCCTTCGAGCTGATGCGCAGGTATACTTCGGAACTGAACGGATCGCCCGGAACCAGGGCGTGAGCATTAGGATTATCCCTCAGTGCCTTGAATGCTTCTTCCGGTATGTCGAGCCGCAGGCCTGCCTTGCGCTTATTCGCATCGGGCCCGTGACAGGCAAAACATTTGTCGGACAGAATAGGTCGTACATTAAAATCGTAGCTGATTCGGTCGGAGGTCTGATTATCAGCGCCGCCGCTTTGATGTCGGCAGGAGCAAGTCAGGATTAGGGATCCGGCGACCAGGAATGCAAGAATGATTATTGCTTTTCGCATGGCAGTACCTAAAGATACAAAGCGATCCGGGATTTTTGCCGCAATTCGTTGCGCATTTTCCCCGAACAGTCCGGTTCAGCCGAAATAAAAAGACGTGGCGCTTGCTGCAAGCTGAAAATTCATAAAAGCTAACCCACTGGTTTTACGTTCTTTTTTTAAATGAGCGGATAAAATAGTCGCAGATTATGCAAATATTTTCAGCCTGGCCGGATTTATGCAGATTTTTCAGGCAGGCACACCATCCGGGATCTTCAGGAATCTTCAACGCAACGCATAGCCAGGAATAGCCGTTATCATTTCTCAACAGACTTTCTTCTTTCCCCCGTCAGCCCTCAACCGGGAAATTAATCTGCACGCATCTCTTCTTGCTTTAATTGTATCTATCGATAACAAATCTACAATTGACTGTTATGAAAAATCTTCTGTGTGTTCTGGCCATCTGTCAGTTGCTCACCCTCACTGTATTTTCCGGTTCCGCACAAACCTTAACGCCATTCGACCATTGTCCGGGCGCTTCAGTCGCCATTACCAAACCGGGCTTTAACCTGACCCCTGGCGCCTATCAGATTTATCTGATCGATTCCACGGGAAAAGTAACGCCAAGTGGTAATCCCATTAACCTTCAGATCAACGGGCTCGGCCTGAACGGCGCCGACGGCTTCCTCTATGGCATCCATGAAACCTCTAACCTGGCCAATCCCTTTCTGGCCCGGGCAGACAGGAACGGCAACTATGAAGATGTGGGCACTTTGCCTGCGCCACCGGTGGATGCATTTAATATAGGACTGGTGAACACGGCTGCAGGCACGATGGACGATAAAGACAATTTTTATTTTATCGCCCTCTCGATCAACCTGCAGAACGTGCTCGACGTACCGCAACTCTATGTTGGTAAAGTAGAAAGCGTATCGGGCTTGCAAAAAAGCGATCAGCCGCTGACCGTAAAATATACGAAGATCAATCCGGGTACCTGTCTGCTGCAATTGCTTGCCGGCCTGGCCGCCAATCCCCTCGAAGGCGTATTGCAGGATATTGCCTACAATCCTTCCGACGGAAATATTTATACTTATCTGCCTACATCCACTTCTTCAGCCTCTTCACCTGGAAAGATCGCCTGGTTCAACGCAGACAATAATCCAATCTTTACCTGCATCGACCCGCCGCAATCCAATCCGTCGACGACTGACCTATCGGGCCTGTATTTCGGACAGGACACCGCTTTATACATACTGACCACCGATGGTAAATTTTATAAGGGCGATCCGCATACCGGTGTCACACAGGCTATAGGCCAGTCAGGCCTTCCTCTGCTTGGCGGCAACCTGCGCGGCGATATGGCTTCCTGCGTCGGCAAAAAGCAATTGGTCGCTTTTGAAAACTGCCCGGGCGTATCGGTAGCTATTACGCGTCCCGGCATCAATGCTACGGTTTCTCCCTATCAGATTTACCTGATCGACAATAATGGCAACGTGCAGCCTTCAGGCAACCCGATCAACAACCAGTTCAACGGATTCGGATTGAACGCGAAGGACGGATTCCTCTACGGCATGCATGAAAGCAGTAACCTGATCGATCCCTTCTTTTCGAGAATGGATAAGAACGGCGATTTTGTGGATATCGGTAAATTAACCGGCCCTCCGGGTCAGGGTTATAATGTGCATATCATCAATACGGCAGCGGGTACAATGGATGGACGGGATAATTTCTATTTCACCGCCGTGCTGGCCGATACGCCATTGAGCATATTCCATTTGCCGAAGCTCTTCCTTGGCACGATACAAAACGTATCGCAACTCAAGCCGGGCGACCCGATCACAGTCGACTATAAAGAGATCCTGATCGGCAGTTGTGCAGATGAAATTTTAAGCGTATTGTCCAATCCGACAGACGGGTTGCTGCAGGACATTGCCTATAACCCTAACAACGGTTATATCTATACGATTATTCCGGCAAGGGGTGGTGAACCGGCCCGGGCCAAGATTGCGCATTTCAATCCGGGAGCTAAATTCCCGCAATTGAATTGCATCAATCCGCAGCAGCCAAACCCGTCGATGCAGGACCTCTCCGGCATTTATACGACGGAAAACGGACGGCTTTTTATTTTGACCATCGATGGCAAACTGTACCGCGGTAATGTGCAGACCGGAAATATCCGTCTCGTGGGACAAACCGGTCTGCCGCTTCAGGGTGGCAACTTACGCGGCGATATGGCATCCTGTGTGGGCCGGGACGGCAGGAAGTTCCATGACAATGGCGATGATGACGACGACGATAACAACCAGGGAAATAATCCGCAGAATGCCGGCCTGCGGATCGTGCCGAATCCGGTATATGGGGATCAGGTCAACGTGGAGATCCGTTATCTGCGGAACAGTTCCGCGCAATTGAAAATCATGAATGCCACAGGCACGGTGGTGATCAGCAAATCGATCGAACTGTCACCAGGCGTCAACCGGGTCAGGATCAATGTCTCAGATTTGCAAGCCGGTTATTACTTCCTGTCGGTATCCAACGCCTCCGGCTTCCGGCTCTCACAAAAATTTTTACGGTTATGATCCACTGAGTGAATAACAGATCCCAGGGATTCATGTATGGCGCTTTTTCAAGCGCCATTTTTTATTATGCTTTGCTATCCATTTATGGAAATCGGTCGCCTCGCTATCATATAATGAATCGCCTTCAATATGATCAAAAAACCAAAGCATCACCGCTCGTTCAAGTATAAAAGATCAAAATCGCTCCGCCTGAATATTTCCATGAATCCATTTGTGATTTTTGCCATTGCTGCAGCCCTGGTGCTTGTCGTGCTGATCTGCACCTGCTACTGGTTCTGGGTTCGATGACTGCTTAAGATTTTCACCGGCTGCAAAAGGCCGTTTACCGGAACAGCCAGTGGTTCCGCCTAAAGCCGTTTTCCTCCGGAAGGGGTTCATTCTACTTTTGATCCGAATTGAAAAACTGCGATATGGAACAACAACTTCAACTAGCGTATTTAGATACATTCTCTCTGAGATTATGGATTGAAAGGATCTGGTGCCGGCTAACCAACCTCCGCAAGCCGGGCAAAGAAGAAAACTACTTTCTGATCGAATGAAAAGCGTAAACTCCCTCGTAGATTTACGATACAACCTGTAAATACTGAACTGTTAAAATCAGGCAAAACAGCTATTGTTGTGAATATGTGCATAAGTTAATTTTGGTACATGAAGTTGATTGATTCGTCAATCAAACAATATCCAAAAAAACCGTAGAACCAAGTTCTTTATCCAATATCCGATCGAAATTCCCGAAAATCCGGTATCAATCAACTTCTATTTTCTCTTATCCTTTGAACGACCTAAACCGATCCAATCCGTCCCTGAGAAACCCATCCAACGTCCCGAGAAACCTGATCCGTTACCCTGAGAAACTGTTCCGAAATCCAAATCCGAAGAACCGACCGTCCTAATCCTGAAAAACCGTCCAGATCCGAAAAACCGAATTCCCGGCAGCGATGATCTGCATGCAAATGCATAGTCGTTGTCCCTAAAATCCAAAATCCGTGGCAAAACCGGTAAGCAGTTCCAAATCCTAACTAAAAACCAACTGCATTACTCCAGTACCCTCCTGCTAAATTCGCAGCCTTTCAATTTAGCAGGGGGTATTTATCACGGGCTCTCCTTCCTACTCATTTTACCTCGTTTTTATTAATAGATGACAGATGGCAGATGACAGTTCATGTCTTTAGTCTAATCCGTCAACTGTCATCCGTCATCTAACATCTGTCATCTATCTTTGTCCAATGACCTTTCCCTTCACCAGCGCAGCTTCCGGCGACGGCAACAAGCCTTCGCGGCGAAAACCGATCTTCCCGGTGAACGAGTCCCTGCGGGAATACCTGAAGCAACACGGAAGGGAAGTGAAGCTGCCAGTCACTTACAACGATCTCCGGCTCATTGCCTATGCCGTGCCGCTCAAAGACAAGAACGGCCAGGATACGCTCTGGGAATCGGTTTCCTACGATATGCAGCACTGGCAGTATATCCGCTCCGGGCTCGTAAAGATGTACGCCATTCTGAAAACCGAGGGTGATCTGACCTTCAGCAAGCACCTCGATGTGGCCAGGGTGGATTTCTGCAGTTTTGCCAACTCCTACCCTTTCCGAATCCGGATCGTCAACAAATTCAATAATAACTACGACCATTACTACGTGAAGCAGGCCGACGCTTCCCGGGTTTACGGGCTCGAGCTCGAACACCTGCTCTCACCCAACCGCATCACATTCTTTACCGATAACAATACGCTGGTGGAAGAACATATTCCCGGCATTCCTGGCGATGTGTTCATTAGTAAATACCTGGATGAACCGGTGACCAACCGCATCCGGTTCGCCAAAGAATTCGTGAAGTTCAACGAACGCTGTTTCGTGCGACTGCTCGGCGATATGCGCTCGTATAATTTTGTAGTCAATAGTATCCCCGATATTGAAGACTTTCAGTACCGCATACGCGCCATCGATTTTGATCAGCAGTCTTACGAAGGAAGGAAGAACCTTTACCTGCCCCAGTTCTTCAAAGAGAACAGGCCCTTCGTGGAACTTTGCATCAATCACCTGAACAAAGACTCTGTAACGCAGTACCAGACGGAAGAACGGACCATGATGGCCTTCCGGGTGGCTTCTTCACGGTTCCGGCTCATGCACCTGCTCAACATCATGGCGAAGGACCAGATCTCGACGTCGGAGAAACTGCTGCAACTGAAGACCGAACTCGCCGAAGCTTTTGATGCGCCGATCTTCCTCAAATGCCGGTCCATGGGGCAGCTCGTGAAACGCCAGCTCAAGCAAACGCTGCAGAAGAACCTCGCGCTGATCCAGAAGAATCTCGGCCGGTTTGAGGATTGATCCGATTGATCCCGGACGCTTTTATTTCTCTCTGATTGTTTTTATCTTGTGGCCGCAAAATCTCAAACTACATGAAACGGTTGACAATAATTCTGTTGCTGGGCACCCTGTTTGAGATATCCTGCACGCCCAGTAACCAGACCAACCCCAACACAAAACCCGATTCGAACACCTCGCAATTGGACTCTTCTACCTTGACTCGCCGGTTTCCGGGCGAAGTTCAGGGCGAAGTTGACAAATGGGTCTATGACGATCAGGGCAGATTGGTTGCCATATATTCGTTCAACACAGACACCACTTCGGTTGTCATTTCGACTTATGACACTATACAAATTTTTTATCACGGTACAGACACTATTCCGTATAGCTTAAGCGAACCGGAGTACGATGGAAACACTAAATACGTCGACACGCACTATTTTCAGTTTGACAATTCGCAGCGTGTAACAGTAGACTCTATGATCTCGACCGGACCGACCACCATTAACGAGGTTACCCATTTTGAATATGCCTCCGATTATGTCAAAAGAATTACCAAATACGGTATCGATACTATGTTTTTTGACGAAAACAACAATATAGTAAAGTACGTTGAGAGTGGGTATCCCCAGTATTATACGGCGTCAACCTATGCCAACCCGTTTAATTTCCCCGGCACGGGCAATATCGCGGTAACTGAGTATTATGGGCGTGCCACCAGCGTAGGCTTACCCTTTCTGCCGGCTCAAATTAAATATCCCGACGGCTCGGGTTTTGGTTTTATCAATTATACCTGGGCAACGGATGACAAGGGCCGTGTAATTTCTGGGGTAGGAACGAGCACCGGAAGCTACCAGGTGACTGAAATTTGCACCGTCGCCTATAAGAATTAAACCCCTGACAATCCTTATCTTTGCGGCTCGAAAGCAAAAAAAACAACCATGCCCAAGTTCAAAGCAGGCGTCCTGTTCGGAGAGGAACTGGAAGCCCTTTACAAAGACGCGAAGGATAATCAATACGCCCTGCCGGCGGTGAACGTGACCGGCACCGACACCATCAATGCGGCCCTCGAAGCGGCAGCGAAAGTGAATTCCCCGATCATCATCCAGTTCTCCAACGGCGGCGCACAGTTCGTTGCCGGAAAGGGAATGCCAAACGATAAGCTCCAGGCCAATATCTCCGGCGGTGTTTCCGGCGCCATGCATATTCATAATGTAGCAAAATATTACGGCGTGCCCGTCGTGGTCCATACCGACCATGCATCGAAAAAATGGCTGCCCTGGATCAGCGGTTTGTTAGATGCCGGTGAAAAGTTCTTCAGGGAAAACAAGCAACCGCTGTTCAGCTCCCACATGCTGGACCTTTCGGAAGAACCATTAGAAGAAAATATCGAGACTTCGGCCAAATATTTCGCACGTATGAAGCCCCTCGGCATGGCCATCGAAATCGAGCTCGGTGTAACCGGCGGCGAAGAAGACGGCGTAGACAACAGCGGTGTGGAAAACGACAAGCTCTATACCCAGCCGCAACATGTTGCGCATGCTTATACCGAACTGAGCAAGGTCGGTTCCCTCTTCAGCGTGGCTGCCGCCTTCGGCAATGTGCATGGCGTGTACAGTCCCGGCAACGTTGAGCTTCGTCCCATCATCTTGAAGAACAGCCAGGACTATATCGAGAAGGAATTAAAGACCAATCCCAAGCCGGTGTATTTCGTATTCCATGGCGGAAGCGGTTCACCACAGCACCAGATCCGCGAGGCCATCAGCTACGGCGCCATCAAAATGAACCTCGATACCGATCTGCAATGGGCTTTCTGGGAAGGCGTTCATAAATACTACCAGAAGAACGAAGCCTATCTTCAGGGGCAGCTCGGTAATCCCGAAGGCCCCGACCGCCCGAACAAAAAATTCTACGATCCGCGCGTATGGCTGCGCAA
>DASZRP010000021.1:0-26193 GCA_035548895.1 Puia sp.
CAATGTTGTTTCCATGCTCGCACTGTGGTAAGGACCTCCGCCCTGGTAAGCACCTACGGGTACGCGGATCAGGGATTGAACCGGAAACTTCCCGCGGCTCAGATAACTGGACTTGGCGAGCTCAGAAACAAGCTGATTGAACCCGGGATAGATATAGTCCCCAAACTGAATCTCCACGATCGGCTTCAGACCTGCCGCGCTCATGCCTACGGTTGAACCGATCAGGTAGGCTTCCTGTATACCGGTGTTGAATACCCGATGATCGCCAAACCGATCCGCCAGCGTAGCTGTTTCGCGGAATACGCCGCCAAGTCTTCTTCCAACATCCTGCCCGTAGAGAACAGCCTCGGGATACTCTTCAAGAATTTCGCGCAATGCGTAGAGCACGGCATCGACCATTGGAATTTTCTTTCCATGCTGCGGAGAACGCTCGCCCGTTTCCTGAGTAATTGCAGTTGGTGCAAAAATATTTTCTGTCGCAGATTCCGGAGAAGGCTCGGGAGCATTAACCGCTTTCTCAAATTCGGCTGCTATATAAAGCCTGGCGTCCTGCTCAATCTTTGTCAATGATGCTTCGGAAACACCCTGCAATATCAGCTGATTTCGCAAACGCGGTATTGGGTCCATTGCCCGATGGCGGGCCAGATCGGTTTCGGTGCGATAGGCTTCCATGCGGACGCCGCTCGTATGGTGCGTTAGCAGCGGAACGCGCGCATGCACCAGGTAAGGCCTGCGTTTTTCACGGACAAAGGAAAAGACCTGCTGCATGCAGTGAAAAGACTGCTCGAAATCGGCGCCATCAATCTTGATGCGCTCCAGGCCTGGAAATCCACCGGCGAAATCAAAAGCATCCATGCCCCGGGATTCCTCAGCGCTCACGCTGATCCCCCAGCCATTGTCCTGCACGAGATAAATGACCGGCAATTGTTTCAGCACAGCAAATTGCAGCGCTTCGCTCACTTCCCCTTCTTCCATGCTGCCGTCGCCCAGGGAGCAAAGCACGACGGAGCGGCCTTCCAACATTCCTGAACTTTCACGGAACGCTATTCCCTGAGCCAGGCCGGTTGCCGGAATCGCCTGCATGCCTGTGGCACTGCTCTGATGAATGATGGTGGGTTTATCGGTTCCCCGGTAACTCGGATGCGTATAGTAGGCTTTGCCGCCGGAAAACGGATCTCCGCCTTTTGCCAGCAGCTGTTCCATCAATTCAAAAGGAGAAAAACCAAGTCCGAGCAAAAGACTCTCGTCACGGTAATAAGGACTTACAAAATCGATGGATTGAAGCTGAAAGGCAGTCGCCAGTTGAATGGCTTCATGGCCGGAAGAGACAGAATGTACATATTTGCATATCGCCCGGTTTTGCTCGTAGATGGCCGCCATTTCACGGGCGGTGCACATATACTGAAAAGCCCTGAGCAGCATGCGGGAATCGGTCATTCGCAATAAGTTTCAACAAGCGTGAACCGGATTTCCCGGCGCCTTATTTTATTTCGAGGGACAGCAGGCTTTCATCTTCGATAAAAGCTTCCAGCTCATCACCGACCACGCATTCTCCCACACCGGCGGGAGTGCCGGTGAAAACCAAGTCTCCTATATTCAAAGAAAAAAACGTGGATATATACGCAACAATTTTGTCGAAGTTATTCAGCATCAGGCTGGAATTGCCTTGCTGTACAAGTTCCTTGTTCTTGTACAGACAGAAATTGATCTCCTTCTTATTCTTGACGTTTTGAAAAGGGATCCATTTACCAACGGCTGCGGAATTATCCCAGGATTTTGCCTTTTCCCAGGGAAGCCCCTTTTGCTTCAGCTCGTTTTGAATATCCCTGGCCGTGAAATCAATGCCTACGCTCACGGCATCATAGTATTTCGAAGAGAACCGTTCCTGGATATACTTTCCGTTTTTTGAGATACGCAGCACCAACTCACACTCATAGTCGAGCTCATTGGTAAATTCCGGATAATAAAAAGGAGTATGTGCCTGAAGCAGTGCGCTTTTGGGTTTCATGAAGATTATCGGTTCTTCAGGGACCTCATTATTTAATTCAGCGGCATGAGCAACATAGTTACGACCAACGCAGAATATTTTCATATTCAATTAGGGTTTTAAATAGAAAATTCCAATTTCTCAAAATGCCTGAAAAGGCATCATTGGATATCATAGGATGATTGAATACGAAGATCCGCGGCAGCTTTCCGCGGATTTGACTGCTAAAATAAAGATTCTCAATAACAAATCATAGTGTTATCACGATTTTGTTATAGTCGTTCATCGTTCTTGCCAGGCCGATCGTCACAAAGCTTTCGATCATGGCTACCGCCTTTTGATTCTTTACCCCGACGAGCGGAAGCTCTTCCGGTTTCCATCTTCCCAAAACATAATCAACCTGCATGCCCTTTGGGAAATCATTGCCGATCCCATATCGAAGCCGGGGATACTGGTCCGTTCCCAGTTCGGCGCAGATGCTTTTAAGCCCATTGTGACCAGCATCGCTTCCTGAAGGTCTCAGCCTAAGCCGGTTTAACGGAAGGGCCAGATCGTCGGTGACCACGAGTATTTGTTCCAGCGCAATTTTCTTTTTATCCATCCAGTACTTTACAGCCCGGCCGCTAAGGTTCATATACGTAGTGGGCAGGATGCAGGTCAGTTGTCTTCCTTTAAATTTTATCTCCGCTACGGCTGCCAGGCGGTCTGTCGAAAATCTTCCCCCATGGCTTGCCACAAGCGTGGCAACGACGTCAAACCCGATATTATGACGTGTACCTTCATATTCTGATCCGATATTGCCAAGGCCGGCGATTAAGAAAGAAGACATGGTTCAAATGTAAAGGAATAAGATCATGCTACTGGTCAAAAAAGAAAGAGGCTGTTCCGAAAAATGGTAACAGCCTCTTTGAAAGTCCGGTGGTTTGATTTATTTCTTTGCCGGAGCTGGTTTTGCAGCAGCGGCAGCCGGGGCAGCAGCAGCGGCGGCAGGAGCAGCGGCAGCGGGTGCTGCGGATTCTTCCTGCTTCAACTGACGGGTCAATACAATGGAGGCAACCGGAATGCGTGGAGAATTCAAAATCTCATAGGCTTCCGCTTTTACATCTTCCACACGGATATTGCCATTCAATTCCAGGTTGGTCAGGTCCACTTCGATATTCTCTTTCAGATCTTTCGGATAGGCTTTTACTTTAAGCGCCTTCATCTTGGTAATCAGCTTTCCGCCGTCTTTTACTCCTTTAGCTGCTCCGGTGAACTTCAGCGGAATAGTGGCCGTTACTTTCTTCCCTTCCACCAGTTCCAGGAAATCCACATGGTCCAGGGCGTCGGTCACTTTGTTAAACTGAAGATCCTTCAGAATGCAACGATGGGTTTTCCCATCCAGCTTAATTTCAGCAAGCTGAAAATCCGGTGTGTATACAAGGTTCTTGAAAGCTGTTGCCGGCGCTGAAAAGTTCAGCTCCTGTGCACCCCCGTAAATTACACCGGGCACATTTCCCTCAGAGCGGAGTTGACGGGTGGCTTGTTTGCCGAGTCCGGTCCTGAGTTGTCCTTCGATAGTAATTGTCTGCATATTATACTTGATTTAATAAATACTACTTATTTGTTCCTGAGCTGCGAGTGGATAAACAGCCCCGTAATACTTCTATTTTCAAATGCATTGCGGATAGCCACGGCGAATAGCTCTGCCACGCTCAGCACTTTGATTTTAGAAGCTTTTTGCTTCAGCGGGATCGTATCGCAAACCACGAGCTCTTCCAGCACACTGTTCTCAATATTTGCATACGCGTTGCCGCTCAGAACGGGGTGAGTGCATAATGCCCGCACACTTCTGGCGCCCTTTTCCTTCAACAATCCCGCAGCCTTTGCCAGGGTTCCTCCCGTATCGCAGATATCGTCTATCAGCACTATATCCCGGTCGGTAACATCCCCGATCACGACCATGCTGGCGATCTCGTTCGCCCGTTTCCGGTGCTTATCGCAGATCACCATTTCCGCATTAAAATAGGAAGCAATCTCCCTGATCCGGTTTGCACTTCCCACGTCAGGGGCCGCAAAGGTAAGGTTTTCCAGCCTGAGATTCTCTATATAAGGGATAAAAATAGCAGAACTGTCGAGGTGATCCACCGGGATGTCGAAATACCCCTGGATCTGGGGGGCATGCAGGTCCATGGTGATAACCCGGTCGGCACCTGCTGCCACTAACATATTGGCAACCAGCTTGGAACCAATGGCCACCCGGGGTTTATCCTTTCTGTCCTGGCGCGCATATCCATAGTAGGGGATAACCGGAACCACCTTATAGGCAGATGCCCTTTTAGCTGCGTCGATCATTAATAACAGCTCCATCAGGTTCTCTGCCGGCGCGAAAGTGCTTTGAACAAGAAAGACCATGTCGCCCCGGACGCTCTCATTAAAAATGGGTTGAATTTCGCCATCGCTGAAGTGCTGAATCGTGATCTTTCCGGGGGGGCAACCATAACGACGGGTTATTTTTTCTGCCAGGTACTGGGAGCCGGTACCCGAAAATATTTTGGCAATGCCTTCCATAAATAAGTGTTGGGAAATAGTGTTGGGCGAAGATAGCGAATTAGCCTAACAGCTTAACATGATGGGTATGCAGGAAACAGCTTGTATAAAAGAAAAATGCCGGCTGAATAGCCGGCAATAAATGCGGTTGCGCTCCCAAAAAGTTCTCCGGAAATATTATTTAGCCGGTATATTATAAGCCAGGGAGGCAGTCTTTGCGTCCGATTTTACGGAAGTCGCTGTCTTATCGTTCAGATCCGATTTCTTATTGCTGTTGACAACATAAAAAATAGAAGAACAAACAAAGATGGAAAAAAACAGCGCGACCAGATACATGCCTACGCAGAAAAAAAAGGAGTTCCAGCCGCCAATTGCAGAAAGAGTAGACTTCGGTTTCATGGATATTCAGTTTTTCGGTTAGGGTTTTGGACCGTGGATGCCAATTGAGCGGCATACCACGAACCGGGATTGTTAGGCTTAAAAATACACCCTATCATTGAGGGATGCAAGCGGAAAACTACTCTATAAAAGGCTGGGCAGAAAGTGATCGCCCCCGCGAAAAATTACTTAGTAAAACTGCGCAAAATCTCACGGATTCAGAACTGATCGCTATTCTGCTGAACCAGGGGACCCGGGATAGAAATGCCGTGGATCTGGCGAAAGACCTGCTGGCTTCGGTTCAGTACAGCCTGTCTGAGCTTGGCAAACTAACAGCCCATGATTTATTGAAGATCAAAGGAATAGGAAAAGCGAAGGCTGTAACAATTCTGGCAGCTCTTGAGCTTGGCCGACGCAGACAGGCTATAATTCCGTTGGCCAAACCGGTTATCCTGGACAGCCAGGCTGTAGCCATCTTTTTGAAAACCGCCCTGCAGGATTTCACCCGGGAAGTCTTCGCCGTCTTGTTTCTGAATCAGGCGCACCGGCTCAATCACTTTGAGGTAGTCAGCCAGGGGGGTATTACCGGAACGGTGGCCGATCCGAGAATTATTCTTAAAAAGGCGCTGGAGGTAAATGCGGTGAACCTGATCCTCTGCCATAATCACCCTTCGGGAAGCCTGAAGCCAAGCCGGGCCGATGAAGAACTCACCACCAAGATTAAAGAAGCGGCAAGATATTTCGATATCAGGGTAATGGATCATCTTATCGTCAGCGAAACCGGGTATTACAGTTTCGCTGACTCTGGCATATTATAGCCCGTGAGCCCATTATCAGAGCTTTTGAGCCCATTATTTGCCGGTATGAGCCTATTTTAAAGGGTTTTGAGCCAATTATTTTCCTCAATAACGTGGTTTGAATAAATAATCTGGTGGCCCCTAAACCAATCTCGCTTGGGCTTCTGACCAGGCTCAAGGGCGCGAAACGAGAGAGCATTTTCAGATTTTTGAGAACGGTTGAACCGATCAGGCTTATAGCCCTCCCGTCTTATTGCCTTAATAATGAATTTGTAGTATTGATTATTTAGTTCTTCCTTCGTTTTTTTCCTGTCCGGCTCGTATTGGCCATATTTTTGCGGGTATTTATCTGCGATCCCGGCATTAAACATCAGCTCCACAATGCCGGATGCCGGCAGCAGCTCGTGCGAATCCTATCATTTCTCCGTTATCTTACGTCATCCCGCGTTATCCTACGTTTAGAACGGCTTTCTATAATACTTCAAAGGCTCTATAGAGAAGGTTTCCGGCTCTCAGGCCAGCGCGTTAGGACCGCCGAAATTCATGGGGAGCTGGACCTCTTCCAGGTCCTGTATCTTGCCATTTACCCCTTCGAACCGTTCGATATTTTCTGTCAGGGCTTTCATGAAACGCTTGGCGTGCTGAGGGGTAAAGATGATCCGGGATTTGACCTTGCTTTTGGGTGTGCCAGGCATCACGTTGACAAAATCAATCACAAATTCAGCGTGGCTATGGGTGATTATGGCCAGGTTAGCATATTCCCCTTCGGCGACCTGTTCGCTGATTTCTATATTCAACTGATTATTATTAACTGAATCTGCCATAAGTCGAGCTTTATTGATTAATAAACTATTTGGGAGCAGTGCAGTCCCGAACATAAAATTAAAAAGGCTGTTTCAAAAGAAACGACTTTTTTAATTTTTAAAAATTATAGGTCAAGCGCACAAAGCAAAGAGGCCACCCTGAAGATAAGGGTGGCCTCTTTGTAAATTGGCGAACTGCGTCAATTCTTGATAAAAAACAGTTTTGTAGTTGCGTCGTCTCCTCCTATTGCATCCGCCGCCTGCTTGTAATTGTCGGGATTTACGTTTGTTTCCGAAACCGGATAAGTAAATCTTTGAGGGTAATCGGAAACAGCCTGATCCGGAGCAGGAAATACAGGATAGCCGAGTCTTCTGGATTCTACCCAGGAATCCCATGCCCTGTTATACAAGGCAATCCAGGCCTGGGTTCCAATTTTTTGTTGCCAGGTGCCTGCTGCAGACGTATAAGTAACGGAAGGCTTTGCGTAATAAGCATCCGCATCCGCCTGCGTTCCTCCCCATTCGAGGATAGATGCTTCTATGCCTTTTTTATAAAAGCTTTCTGGCGTTCCGCCCACACTATAACCCCTTTCTGCTGCCTCTGCCAGGTAAAACTGCGTCTCCGCATAGTCTATAAATACGCCTCTGAAAGTAGAAACGAAAATAGTCGCAGCCGGCTTGGCATGACCAAAATATGAGCCGCCCTGGCCGGGTGGAACCCCGGTATAATTTAACGAGGTATCGGCATTCGTGGTAAAATACAGGGACAACCTCGGGTCATTGTTCGATTGCAATTGAGCAATAAACGTCGTACACGCTACAAAATCCACATATCTTGCGCCTAAAATAGAAAAATCGTACATCGGATTATCATAAGGCGGCGAACTTAAATACGGGAAATTAGCATTATCATCATTTGACGTGAATACATTTGGCGCAGCGGCTTCAACCGCTGATTTAGCCGAAGCGTCGTCGACATCCGCGAGGAGAATACCCATTCTCAGTGCTACGGAATTTGCAAATTTTTTCCAGGCGTCAATATCGCCACCATATACCTGGTCTGCCGCACCCACACCGTCTGCTCCATCATTTAAAGCAGCAATATCTGCGGACAAACGCGTTAACAGGTCTTTGTACACCGTCATTGCATCGTCGTATTTTGGAAAAGCGTTATCTACTGCATCAAAAGCCTCAGTATAAGGAACGTTTCCAAAAGTCGTTACCAGGTAATACAATGCCGTTACTTGTGAAATGTCGATTTGTGCATGGACATTTGCCAGTTCGCCCGGATCTGTAACTTGCACTTTAGCCAAAGAATCCGCCTGAACCAGGTTTGACATAACACTCAGGTAGAGAACGTTCCAGTCTCTGTCCGGTATGCCTCTGTACAAAATATCATACTGACTTTCGTTCAGGTAGGTCGTCTCCTGCCAGTACTGCTGGAAAAAATTCATCGGGTTATAATTGTAGTTCCCGGTGTTGAGCAGGTTTGACAGTTGCTGCTGCGCCCGGGTGAACAGAGCAGCATACGATATTGTCGTCGGATTTTTGGGATCGTTATTCAATTTCGTCAAATCCTTCGTACACCCGCTTAATAAAAGCAGGATTGACGCTATTAAAAAACTGGGTTTGAATATTTTCATTATTATTTATTTTAATGATTTCTAAATTAATTTTTTATCAAAAAAATATTCCCTTAGAAATTCACTTTCACGTTAAACGAGAATTCCCTTACTGCAGGATATACGCCGGATTGGAAGCCGCTAACATTACCATAGCTTGTTCCGGATTCGGGATCCGCGAAAGGCAGATTTTTATGTATTATCCACAAATTGTGTCCGACTACAGACAATTGCACTGCCTTAATAGAATTGGTGCCTGCCAGGAGCTTATGCGGTAATGAATAGGATAAAACCACTTCTCTCAGCTTTACATAGCTTGCGTCATACACAAATGCTTTGTCAGGCTCTCCGTTTCCACCAGAGGAAAAACCATAAGCTGCGCCGGCATAATCTGCTCTGATATAGGTAGTATTGGGCTTGCCATCTGCCGTAACGCCGGGCAAAATCACGCCGCCGCCATCTGCCAGCGCAGATCTTTTCGGTTTGCCGTTTGCATTAAGACCGGCAGTAATCGGGTACAAGCCATCATATTGCCCAAAACTCTGATCGAGCGAAAAGACATCGCCGCCATGCTTGAAATCGATCAGGAAACTGAGCCTAAAATCTTTAACGCGCAGGCTGTTGCTGATACCGCCAATCCATTTCGGCTGAATGGTTCCGATGTTTTGATTTACGTCCGAAGTAAATTCATACTTGCCGTTGGCTTTAACGGTTGGTTGTCCATTGGTGTAAATAAAATCAGAACCGCGTATCTGCCCGTAAGGCTCACCCAATGGCGCATTCAGGGTCTGCCCAAAAGGAAATTCTGCCAATTGAAGGTCTGTTGCCTCCTGGCCGGAACCATCTTTAAAGAGCTGCACAACCTTGTTCCTGTTTTCCGACCAGTTTACCGTGATGTTCCATTCAATATCTTTTGTCCGGACGGGCGTGCCGGTCAAAACAAGTTCAACACCCTTATTGGTCATCGAGCCCGCGTTTTGATATTCCGACGAATATCCGGTGGCGGAAGAAATGGTTACGGGAAGAATCTCGTCAATCGTCTTTGTAGAATAATAAGACGCTGTTAATCCCAACCTGTTTTGCAGGAATTGCAATTCCAGGTTTATTTCTTTGCTCCTGGTACGTTCCGGTTTCAAATTCGGGTTGTTTTTAGTTGTACTGGAAGACCCAACCGAATTTCCGTTAAAGGGATTTAAAATAGTGTAGGTGTCGTACACACTATAAACCGGTGCATCAGCGCCAACTTCCGCATAGTTTGCACTTACTTTACCATAACTCAACCAATCCGCATGCTCCAGCAATTTGGAAAACACAAAACCTACGGCAGCAGAGGGATAGTAATAAACATTATTCCCCTTGGGCAAAGTAGAAGATACGTCTCTCCGGAGTGTTGCGTCCAAAGTCAGGAATTCTTTATACGCCAATGAGGCCGATCCAAAGACGCCATTAACCTCTCTGATGCCATCATACTCTGTTGGCGGAACCGGGGTAGAAATCGTATTGGCTATCGACCATACGCCGGGTAAGGCGAGACCACCGTTGGTTGATGTAGCGGTATACGTGTTTTCGGAACGCCTCAAATTTGTACCCAGCAAGGCATTCAGGTTAAAGTCAGAGCCCAGGTTTTTATGAAAATTTGCCATCAGGTCTATATTCCTTTCATAAAAATCCTGCATGTACTTAGAATATCCGGAAACTTCTACAGACCCTATATTGGTTCGATTTTCCTGCAGCCAGTGATACTGGTCTAATGACACGCGACCGGTAAATGACAGCCAGCTGGTGGCGTCCCATTTTGCATTTACATTGCCTATTACACGTTTACGGTGATCGCTTTCGTAATTCTGGTATCTCGAAAAATAAAGATTATCCCAATATGCCGGAGCGGATGCTTCATACGGATTTGACCAGTTCCATGTCGTATTTTGTTTCGTTCTGAAATAAGCATCTTTTTGTTCCTTCATATCCACATTCGTTTCCCACCATTGCCTGAAATTGTTCATGGGGTTAGGCGCGGCGTCGGGAGAATATCCCGTTTCATATCGTCCAGTCGCCGGAATATCATAATAATTAGCGTCAGCCCCAATTGTAAGGTTTTTCAGCAACTTGTAAGTAGTGGCAAAAGAGATAATATTCTTAAGCTGGCTACTATTGGGGAGGATACCGTATTCATCATCTCTCGTATACCCCAATTTGAATGACCCCTGGGCATAAGAATTGGTTATCAATATGCTTTGGGAATTGGACAATGGCTTCTCAAAAAAAGTGGCCGGTCCGTTTTTCGCCGCCACCCAGGGCCTTGCAGTATTATAATAAGGCGAGGTCGGGTCTACGGCATCCCATTGATATACCATTAAAGTCGGGTCAAAAGCGGCTCCAAAAGACGCATCTTCCGTCGTTGGAACCAAGGGGCCAAGTCCCTGATTGCCGGTGTAGCCATAAAAGTAAGGAGCGAAACCTGATCCGTCGTCGTAATATGGACCATAACCCGCGCCATATTCATGCTGATATGTCGGGAAAGTGCTTTTATCGATAGATCCTTTTCTTAGTCCCAGGTTAACCGCCACATTAAGACCGTTAGAGCCTTTTTTGGTAGTAATCATAATCACACCGTTACTTGCCCTTGAACCATAGAGCGCAGTTGCCGCAGCACTTTTCAAAACCGTAATAGAAGCAATGTCATCAGGGTTCAGGTCAGATATCGGGCTACCATAATCATAACCACCGGCTCCATTCTTTTGATCGGTGGTATTTGTACTGGTATTGTTAACCGGTACTCCGTCAATGACAAAAACCGCCTGGTTGTCGCCGGTAATTGACTTATACCCTCTTAAAATTACATTCGTGGAACCACCCAGGGTATTGCTTTGAGAGATTTGGGCGCCGGCTATCTTACCGGACATGGATTGCGCCACGTCAAACGTTCGGTTGTCGCTAACATCAGCTCCGGAAATCGTTTGGGCAGCATAGGGGACCCGGTTACGGCTTCTGGCAACACCAAGGGCTGTAACAACAACTTCAGTCATGTTAGAAGCCGACCGCGTAACTGAAACGGGGATAACGGTCGCCTCCCCTACCGGAACTTCGGCAGTCGTAATACCGGTTCCGGAGATTACCAATGTTTGGGAGTTTGCGGCACGAATGGCGAAATTTCCTTCTGCATCGGCGCTTACGCCTGTTTTTCCGCCTTTAATTCGAACGGTTGCAAACGGAACAGCCTGACCATTCTGATCCGTTACTTTTCCAGTGACTAATTTTGTCTGGGCAAATGCGGACACAACGATCAATGTCCACACTGCTAACAGTGTTAAAAATTTTCTCATGTGAATGCGAGTTTTTTAGAAATTCGAGCGCGTAAATTAGGGAACTTTTATCTCTAACAAAAAAAATAGTTAAATCTTCAGGTCCCTTAACAGTAGACAAGGCATTATCTGAATCTGCTGCAATTGCTAAAAAACTTTCACCAACTAAATTGAAGCTGCAATTTCAGTTCGCTTTTCCGGTTGCCGGTTATTTCATCCAATCCACTGCCTATGAATTGTTTATGATCGTAAATGAGTTGAGACAAATAAATCCAGCCCGAAAGCTTAAACCCTTTTCTGCCCCTGTCGCGATAGACCAATAAAAAATCTTTGTGGATGTTAACAGCATATTTCCAACCGGTATCATAGTAGGGAGGAACTGAAAAGTCGAACAACATATCATTTTCATATATATATATTCTAAAATCGTAACCCGGGGTCAAAAAACGCTGAATTCTAAGATTTGTATTAATTATGTGTGTTCTGTAGAAAATATCTAATATTCCAAGGAAACCCTCTTGTTTTGTTTTGCTTTTATCCCAATCTTTTTGAAGCCATACACAGGCTATTTTTGACCTGAATCTCCATGTTGAGCTTATTTTATAATCTGTTTCTGCCTGCCATTCAGTTTTTACCGGAGAAAACACCCGATGGTAGGGCAATCCGGCAAAACTTTCATTTTCTGGTTTTCTGAGCCTGCTGAAAGAAGATCTCAGTAACCATTTCTTATCCGGTTCGTACAAAAACCGGACAGACCACTCATTGCCCGTCCCGGGACCGTCCATTTCATACCGTATCCAGGGAAATTCAAATAAATCATAATACATTTCAAGTTTTACATCAGACCAGGGTTTAAGAGATATTCCTGAGTAAAGTCCTTTTTCATTCGACGGGCTGGCATTTTGAGTAAATGCATCAGCATAAAGACTCTGATATGCCGGGGAAATATTCCTGTATAATAAGGCCAGATCAAGCCGTTCGCCCAATGACAGCAAGGCGCCCTGAATCATTGCACGATGCAAGTGCCGGTCAAACGCGTATTCCCCGAAAAGATGCAGATTCCGAAAGGCCTTATCGTAACTGAAGCTGAAGTTATCCTGCTCCCTGCCCCTGAAACTGTAAAGGGTATATGGCGCAATCGTTCTTTGGAAGGGCCGTGAAAACCGGAAATGTGTAAAATTTACGCTTGCGGAAAAGCTGCCGGCTGAATAACCGGCATTCCCGCCAAAAGAGAATTGACTGGTACTATACCGGTCACCTATTTCGGCAGGCGTACGGTGATAACCGCTATTTTGAAAGGAAGTAAAGATATCTGCTCCCGTCGCCGTATCGACAGCACTATTGCCATCGACCCGCTGAAGCGATATAAATAAAGTGCTGCTCCAGTTTTTCTTTTGCAATGTAATTCCGGCTCCCCGGTGAAAATCAGACTCTCCGGGAGAACGATAAGGCTTTAGCGCCGGGCCCTGCTTCCGGATATTCAGCAAACCGCCATTACCCATAAAGCTGAATGTTTGCCACTGAATCAATCCCTGCCCCAGGTTGACGGTAAAATCGCCTAATGCCAGCGCCTTCACGATGCCTGAGTTACGGATAAAAAAATGGAAAGAATAAAAATCAAACCCCCATCGCTGGGCCTTACGAAAAAACGGTTCGCCCGCATCTTTCTCGCCAAGCAGTCCATATTCGAGAAGCTGCCGGTAATTATAATTGTAGCGGAAGAATATCTTTTGCGGGCTGCCCAAGTATCGGGAGCTTTCCGGATTTACAGGCTTGTTATATCCAACCGATCTTTCAAGTACCTGCGATGTCCGGAGCAGCAATGAGGCATTGCCGTCTTTCCGCCCGTCCCGCAGCATGGAATATGGCGACGCCACCTGGCCGACCCGAACGTAGGGAAGTATTTTGCGAATGGTCATTAGCTCCCAATCCGGCACCGCCTGCAGCTCGTAAATATTCAACAGCCTTCCTAATAATTTCCGGTAAGCCAAAAAATCAGCAATCTGATGATCGGTCAACAAATGCAATGCAGATAATTCCTCCTCCCCTGCCTCGTTCAAATCGATTGGATGGCGTTTTGCAAAATCAAGGTCAAGCAGGTGGGAATCGTCTTCCGGTTCAGCATTCGTTTTTTCTGCAAATTCTTCCAGGCTGCTGCTTTCATCCGCCTCCTGCTGCGGATCCTGGGCAAAGGCATGAACCGCTGCAAGCGACAACCATGCCCAAATGGCTGACCGGATCAATAATTTTGGCCAGACCATCTTATTTCTTTTTAAGCTCCCATAAAATCACCAGCCCGGGCGTAAATCCAAGGGCAATTTCATAGGCAGTGAAAACTGCTACCGAAAGCAGGCCTTTTTCCCAACCGGCTTTTACATAAGGAGATGAACTGCCCGATGCTATTCCCAGCGTGGCAAAGAAAGAAGCGGCAAACCGGTAGTCCAGGCTAACTATTGCCTCAAGCGGCAGATCCCAACTTTTTCTTAGCTGCAGGCTGACAAAGACCTCGGGCGATATTTCATAGCCGAATCCCATCGTGAAATCGCCTGAACCACGCTCGGGGTTTGAACCGGCTGTTTTATCCAGGAAAGTATTTCCGATGGTCAGTCCGGCCAATACTTTTTCATTCAGATGAACGAGCATGCCAAAGCCGGCTGAGCCATAAGAGCGGCTCCCGTAGTAGGAAACATGTTCCTGGTCGAAGGCGCACTGAATTCCCAATGAAATTTTACCAAGATCTTTTCCATATCCAATGCTGATCCCGGATTCCGAATAGTCCGGATCTCCGCTAAAATGGAAATACATACCCAATCCGCCTTTTCCGGCAGGAAGACTGAAGGCGCCCTGATAATAGGCCAGTTCTTTCAACATCCACCGGTCTTCGGTTGAAACAGCCAGCAGCATATTCCGATCGAGACCAAGCACCGACGGGTTTGCCGTGAAAGAAAATGCATCTGTAAAGTGCTGACTGTACGCGCCTCCGGTGAGGTAAACTGAATTCATGCTTTCGTGAAAGACCTGCGCATTGGTACAATAACCCGATAAAACCAGCAAGCCCGGTATCACCATGTTCCTCTTCTTCATTTGCTCCTGCTTTCGGTAAATTTCGTTGCAGGCGCTGCTCAACGCAAGCGTAAAATGACCCGATCTGAAACCGTTTTATACCGGGATGAATTAACTTTGCGCCATGCAAATTTTAGATGGCCAGCTTGTTTCCAAAACCATTAAGGAGTCCCTCAAATTAGATGTAGCCGCACTCCAGGCGAAAGGAGAAAAAACACCGCACCTCGCAGCGATCCTGGTGGGCAATAACGGCGCCAGTGAGACCTATGTAGGCGCCAAGGTGAAATCCTGCACCGAGATTGGCTTTAAGTCTACGCTGATCCGGATGGAGGAAACGATCAGCGAACACAAACTGCTTTCGGTAATTGAAGAGCTAAACAGCGATCCGGACGTAGACGGCATCCTGGTTCAGCTTCCCCTGCCCAGACATATTTCCGACGAAAAAGTTATTCTGGCCATTGACCCGGCAAAGGATGTAGATGGCTTCCACCCGGTTAATGTAGGAAAGCTCGTTCTCGGTTCACCCACTTTTGTCTCCGCCACGCCACATGGCATCATGCTGCTGCTTGAAAATTATAAGATCGAAACGAAAGGAAAAAGAGCAACGGTGATCGGCAGGAGCAATATTGTCGGCCGCCCCATGAGCATTTTACTGAGCGCGAACAGCAATCCAGGCAATTGTACGGTCACGCTCTGCCATTCTCATACCCGCGACCTGGAGGGTATCTGCCGTGAAAGTGACATTATCGTAGCAGCGCTTGGCAGACCTGGATTCGTTACCGGAGATATGGTGCGCGAAGGCGCGGTCGTGATCGATGTGGGCATCACCCGCATAGCCGACGCATCGAAAAAAAGCGGGTTCAGTCTGAAGGGCGACGTGGACTTCCAATCCGTTGCTACTAAATGCAGCTATATCACACCCGTGCCCGGCGGCGTGGGGCCGATGACCATCGCTGCCCTGATGAAGAATACTTATACTGCCTGCGCCAATAAACACTAACCTGCATGATTACCGCAAGCGATCCGTTGGTTCAAGCGCTTCCCGTGATGGAATCCTTTTATACCCTCCAGGGAGAAGGTCATTATCAGGGCCAGGCCGCTTTTTTTATCAGGCTGGCGGGCTGCGACGTGGGCTGTGTTTGGTGCGATGTGAAAGAAAGCTGGGACAAAAACCAGCATCCTGATCAGGCGATTGACGATCTGGTTGATGAAGCGTCGTCTCATCCCGGGCGCATTGCCGTAATTACGGGGGGTGAACCGTTAATGCATGATTGCGAAATGCTGACCCGGAAACTGAGGGGAGCTGGATTCAAGACTCATCTGGAAACCTCCGGCGCCTATCCGCTCACCGGCAGCTGGGACTGGATTTGTCTTTCCCCAAAAAAATTCAAGGCGCCGCTTCCCGAACTGGTAGGCGCTGCGAATGAATTGAAGGTGGTCATATTTCATCCATCCGATTTCGCCTGGGCAGAGAAATACGCCCGGTTCACCAGTCCCGGGTGCAGGCTTTTTCTTCAACCCGAATGGAGCAAACGAGATACTATGGTTCCCCTCATTACCGACTATATCAAAAAGCATCCCGCCTGGGAATTTTCACTGCAGCTCCATAAATATATCCACGTGCCTTAGGCCGGTTTTAACATCAGAATAAACAGGTCCATTTCATCGTTATTTATCTTTACATGGATTCTGTTGCATGAAAACACTAAGTCTTTTCTTACTGTCATTAGCTCTTTTAGCTTTCCGCGCGAACGCGCAATACGACCCCTCGAAAGTGAATAAGAAAGCCGCCCAGTGGTATCTCAAATCGCAGGACCAGGCCCGGGACGATCGCTTTGAAGACGGCATCAAATCGCTGCAGGAAGCCGTTCGCCTGGATAGCAAGTTTGAAGACGCGTGGTTGTCTATGGCCGGCATGTACGGCGAATTGAAAAATTATGCTGCGGCCGTTGAAACCTATCGGAAAGCCAAGGCCATTGACAGCAATTATTTCAACGATTTCAATCTTTCCTATTCGATTGACCTGGCCGGCCTGGGGCGGTTCCAGGAAGCGCTCGATGCCGTGAACCGGTTTGCTTCCATTCCCGACCTGAATGAGTCTGCCCGAAAAGCTGCCGCCTACCGTATAAGCACTTATCAATTCGCGCTGGATTACGCTGCAAAAAAGAATATCGCCAATTATAAGTTCGAACCAAAGAATCTGGGCGACAGTGTCAATTCTGTTTTTTCAGAGTACTATCCGACCATTTCGCTGGATGGAGATACCCTGGTTTACACGCGCAGATCGAACGGTACCAACGAAGACTTTTACGAATCACACCGGGGGAAAGATGGATGGTCATCTGCGAAGGCCCTGGTTGGGAATATCAACAGCAATCTCAATGAAGGCGCTTTGAATATTTCGCAGGATGGTCAGTGGCTGATTTTTACAGGATGCAACTTCCCTGATGGTTACGGCAGCTGCGATCTGTATATTTCTTACCTGACGCCTGAAGGCTGGAGTTCGCCAGAAAACCTGGGAAGAAAATTTAACACGGAATTCTGGGAATCGGCGCCCTCCCTTTCCCCGGATAAAAGGGACCTGTATTTCACCAGTAACCGGCCTGGAGGTTACGGGGGAAATGATATTTATGTTGCCCACCGCCTGGAGAATGGACAATGGACTGCCCCGGAAAATATGGGGCCTTCTATCAATACCCGCGGCGACGAGAGCGCGCCCTTTATTCACGCGGACAATCAATCGCTCTATTTTACTTCGAACGGATTGCCCGGCTATGGAAACGATGACCTTTTTGTTGTGCGTAAAACCGCCGATGGCAAATGGGGTGAACCGGAAAATCTCGGCTATCCGATCAATACCATCGAGACCGAAGGCAGCCTGGTCATTGCCTCCGACGGCAAAACGGCCTACTATGCGAGCGATCGTGCCGACAGCCGGGGAGAATTGGATCTCTACACTTTTGAACTGCGTGAGGATGTGAGGCCGGCAAGAACATTATGGGTAAAAGGCAGGGTATTCGATCAGAAAACCGGTAAGGGACTCCCCTCTTCGGTCGAATTGACTGATCTGGCTACCGGTCAGCTCATCAGTAACCTGCAAACCGATGAAACCGGAAATTATTTGACCACACTTCCCGTTGGAAAGAATTATGCATTCAATGTGGATCGAAAAGGATACCTGTTCTATTCCGAGAGCTTTATGCTGCAAACCAGTCAGCCGGATTCTATCTATCAGATGGACATCCCGCTGCAACCTATCGAGGCTAATGCGAGCATTGTGCTGAACAATATCTTTTTTGATGTAAATAAGTATGAGCTAAAACCCGAATCGCGCGTCGAACTTGAAGAAGTAGTGCGCCTGCTTCAGCAAAATCCCCAAGTCGTTATCCAGATCGGCGGTCATACCGATAACGTCGGCAAGCCAGCCGACAACCTGATCCTTTCAGAAAACAGAGCGAAAGCAGTCGTGAATTATCTGACGTCAAAGGGCATTGATCCCAAGCGATTGCTCTTTAAGGGATATGGCGATACGCAGCCGGTAAGCGACAATACTACGGAAACCGGCCGTGCAAAGAACAGAAGGACCGAACTGAAAGTAATTAAGAATTAACCGGCCATTCAGGAAGCCTCTTATACGTAAAGGCGGCCGGATTCAAATGGGTCAATCACCCGGTCAATCAGGGGAATTTCACTGTGCCGGGAATCGGGAGTCGTAATATGTTTGACGACATATTACTCAATCATGCCTACAGATCTGGTTTATCTTATCAGCCTCACGCTTGTGCAACAGGTCGGATGCGTCCATGCCAGGACCTTATTGGAGACCTTCGGTTCAGCAGAGGCTGTCTTTAGAGCAAGCGCTTCGGAATTGGAAAAGCTGGAAGGCATCGGGCCTGCCCGGGCCCGTTACATCACCGAATTCCGAAATTTTTCAAGAGCGGAAAAAGAGGTCCGCTTCCTTGAACGATATCACATTGAAGCATTGACGCTGACCGATCCCCGTTATCCCCGGCGCCTCCTGCCTTGCTATGATGCGCCGGTAGTACTCTATTACAAAGGAGTTGCAGATCTCAATCCGGCAAAGATCATCTCGGTTATCGGAACGCGTCGTTATTCGGATTACGGGAAGCAGGTCACTGAAAGACTTATCCGGGAAATTGCGCCTTACTGCCCAATCATTGTAAGCGGGCTGGCGTTTGGCATCGATGCCATTGCGCATAAAGCAGCGTTGAAGCAATCACTCGAAACTGTCGGCGTGCTGGCGCATGGCCTGGGTACCATCTACCCACCTGAACATACGGCGTTATCTAAAGAAATGATTCGGCAGGGAGGACTGCTTACTGAATTTGTGAGCGACACAAAACCCGACAAGCACCAGTTTCCCATTCGGAACCGGATTGTAGCGGCCATCAGCG
Source organism: Puia sp. (assembly GCA_035548895.1). Classification (GTDB taxonomy): domain Bacteria; phylum Bacteroidota; class Bacteroidia; order Chitinophagales; family Chitinophagaceae; genus Puia. The sequence goes on from DASZRP010000021.1 coordinate 18,897, forward strand.
ACGCCGCGGTGATAACGGAAACGGGTGTGAAAGGCGGTAGCATGATCACTGCGGATCTTGCCAATGGGTATCATAAAGAAGTGTTCGCATTCCCCGGACGCGTGAACGATGCCAAAAGCGCCGGCTGCAACTGGCTGATCAGAAACCACCAGGCTTCCCTGATTTCGAACGCTAATGAAATGGCTTCCGCCATGGGCTGGGAGCAAAAACAATTGCATACAGCTAACAAAACAAATGATCTTTTAGCCGGTCTTGGAGAAGCAGAACGCAATGTGCTTAATTTATTAATGGAACGAGGGTCAATGCATATTGATGTATTGCAGGCAGTGGCCGCACTGCCACAAACCACTATGGCTTCCCTGCTGTTGAATCTTGAATTGCTGAACCTGGTGATCTGCGACCCGGGAAGAATTTACAGGTTCAATCCCGATGCCGACGCTACCGGTTCATAACCGTTAATACCGTCACGCTCAGGCTGCTACCTCATCTGCCCCTGTTCACGGCAAATTCATTTGGCGCGAATTTGGCCATTGCGCTATCTTTGCACATGGCAACAATAAATACTCCAGCCCCGTCTCAACAGGAGGCCAAATTCTTCGGCGAAGGCCTTACATTCGACGACGTTCTTCTGCTCCCGGCTTATTCTGAAGTTCTTCCCAGGGAAACAGATATCAGCACGAGGTTAACAAAAACGATCTCACTCAATATACCCCTGCTTTCCGCGGCCATGGATACTGTAACTGAAGCCGGCCTTGCCATTGCCCTGGCCCGCGAAGGAGGTCTCGGTATTTTACACAAGAATATGCCAATTGAAAAGCAGGCAGATCAGGTAAGAAAAGTAAAGCGCAGTGAAAGCGGCCTGATACTCGATCCGGTCACTTTGCATCCGGATGCCAGCATTGGAGATGCACTTCACCTGATGAAAGAGAATCGTATTGGCGGTATTCCTATTATTGACGGAGGAAAGAAGCTGGTCGGTATTTTGACCAACCGAGACCTGCGGTTTGAAGATATCCGCAAGCGGAAAGTCAGCGAGGTAATGACAAAGGAAAATCTGGTGGTTGCTCCGGAAGGAACCGATCTTAAAATGGCAGCCACTATTCTGCGCAAACATAAAGTGGAAAAACTGCCGGTGGTGAACAAATCCGGGGAGCTTGTTGGCCTGATCACTTATCGCGATATCCTGCAGCTGCAAAGTTTTCCCCTTGCCGTGAAAGACGAACTTGGACGGCTTCGCGTTGGTGCGGCACTGGGAATTACGGCCGATCTGATGGACCGCGCAGCAGCTCTTCAGCAAATTGGTGTGGATGTTGTATGCCTGGACAGCGCTCATGGCCATAGCAAAGGAGTATTGGATGCACTTAAAAGAGTAAAAAAGCAATTTCCCGGCCTGCCGGTGATTGCAGGAAATATAGGCACGGCTGCAGGCGCAAAGGCAATGGCCGAAGCGGGCGCTGATGCGGTTAAGGTGGGTATTGGCCCCGGATCTATTTGCACCACCCGCATTGTTGCCGGAGCCGGTGTACCTCAGATCACGGCCATTATGGAAGCAGCCTCTGCACTAAAACCATTGGGCATTCCACTGATTGCGGATGGTGGTATCCGTTATACAGGCGATCTGGTGAAGGCCCTGGCCTCCGGCGCCGACGCCGTGATGATGGGCAGCGTGTTCGCCGGAACTGAAGAAAGCCCGGGTGAAACTATTATCTACGAAGGCAGAAAGTTCAAACAGTATCGCGGCATGGGTTCACTTGGCGCTATGAGTCAGGGAAGCAGCGATCGTTATTTTCAGGATGTGGAAGACGGCATAAAGAAACTGGTCCCTGAAGGGATTGAAGGTCGCGTTGCATTTAAAGGCAACCTGAATGAAGTAGTGGTTCAATATATCGGTGGGCTCCGGGCAGGCATGGGTTACTGTGGCGCCGGGAATATCGCCGTCCTGCAACAGGCCCAATTCATTAAAATTACCAATGCCGGCATGCAGGAAAGCCATGCACACGATATTGAAATCACCAGAGAGTCACCCAATTACAGTCGTTAACGCCTAACTCAACCTGATGTCAAACGCAGGATGCTCTTTTCAGGAAGAGCAGAAAAAAAGAACCTGGCCGTTCAGGATCTTAATCAGTTTTGCCTTTTGCTTATTAATGCTTCCAGGGTTCAGCCAGGGAAATACGGATTCCTGTACTTTGGAGATCAGTCTGCTGACCTGCTCCCCCGGAACAGAACTCTACTCGCTTTTTGGCCATACCGCCATTCGTGTGCGAGATGATCGGCGGGGAATGGATGTGGTTTACAATTACGGAACTTTCGACGACAGCGATCCGCTTTTCTATTTTCATTTTACCAGGGGAATTATGGTATATTCCCTTTCTGCTTCCACCTTTCAGGATTTTATGGTAGAATATGAGTATGAGCACCGGGGCGTGATCGAACAGATGCTGAATCTATCCTGCGCCCAAAAGAAAAACCTGTATGAAGCTCTCAGAGAAAACACGACGGAGCAAAACCGGTTTTACAACTACCATTTTTATGCCGACAACTGCACAACACGCGCCGGCAAAATAATTGTCGCCAATAGCGATTCCTTCCGGTTCGCGAATATTCTTCCCGATTCAAATCCTACCTACCGAAAGCTGATCCACGCTTATCTCGAGAGGCAACAACAGTGGTGGTCCGAATTCGGCATCGACCTGCTGCTCGGCGCGAACCTCGATAAAAAGCCCTCTAACGAACAGGTTATTTATTTTTTGCCGGATTATCTGATGACCGGCATGGACCATGCGCAGAATGCCCTCGGACCGGTAGTTGCAAAAAAGCGTGTGATCCTGCAACAACGCGATCAGTCACAAAACACGGAATGGTTTACTCCTATCTTCCTGTTTGGCGTTTTGCTTGTGTGCTGCGGGTTGCTGTCCTTATTAAGAAACAGGGCTTCGCAAATCGCCCTAAAGATTTTTGATGTCCTGTTATTCGCCATCCTTGGGCTTCTCGGATTTTTACTGCTCTATGTCTGGATATTCCGGGTGGATGAAGTCTGCCGCAATAATATCAACATCTGCTGGGCAATACCAACCCACCTTATTGCAATATGTTTGATAAGAAAAAACCCTTTTTGGCTTAAATATTATTTTCAGGGGAATGCCGCGCTGGCGGCGATATTGCTGACCGGCTTTGCCTGGTGGCCGCAGCAAATGAACCGGTCCCTCCTCCTGCTTCTTCCACTCATTATCCTCCGCAGCGTGAATATGTATTTAACTTTGAGCAATGCAAAAAAGCATACGGTATCAGGGAATACCCGTCGCCTATGAGGTAAGTGGCAGCGGGTTGCCGGTCCTGTGGATACATGGCTTCACGGAAGACCGGCTTATATGGCACAAGGTTTTGCGCGACGTTTCAGGAAAATATTCCTTCATTATTCCTGACCTGCCTGGCAGCGGCCAGTCACCCGTCAACAACAAGCTGCACAGCATCGCCGATTTTGCCCTTGTGCTGAAATCAATCCTGGAAGAAGAACGAATAGACCAAATCGTTTTGATCGGCCATAGCATGGGCGGTTATATTTCACTTTCTTTTGCCGAGCAATTTCCGTCTTCGCTAAAAGGGCTGGCTCTGTTTCATTCGACCGCCTTTGCCGATAGCCCCGAAAAAAAGGAGACCAGGAAAAAGAGCATTGATTTTATTCGCAAGCATGGAACTGCGGCCTATGTGGAGCAGTCGCTTCCCGGTTTATATAGTGATGAATTTAAAAACCACCATCCTGAAAAAATCCAGGAGCAAATAATCCGGTATCGGGATCTTTCGTCCGACACCCTGGTTCAATACCTGCAGGCCATGATGGACAGAACTGAAAAGACCGGCTTGTTGAAAACCATTCAGGTTCCCGTGCTTTTTATCATGGGTGAAGAAGACAAGGCCGCCCCGGTAAAAGATGTACTGCAACAATGCTATTTGCCGAGGGTGTCGGACATACATATATTGCCGGGGGTAGCTCATATGGGAATGATGGAAAATGCCCGGGTTTGCGCCGGATTTATCAGCCAATTCCTCGAAACAATCGCTTTATTTGCATCCTGAATTGGAATCATTTCCGCTTTGCGGGCGGAAAGATTGATAGAGATGAATCGTTAAACAGTAAACATAGTTTGTGAAAAAAATTGCCTTCATTACGGGCGCCAGTTCCGGCTTCGGGAAAGCCTGTGCATTGAAATTTGCAGAAAATCAGTTCGATCTCATTTTAGCAGCTCGCAGAATAGAGCGACTGCAGGCGCTGCGGGAAAAAATAGAAAAGGACTATGGTGGCAGGGTGCTCACCCTGGCTCTCGATGTCCAGGATAAGGCCGCTGTTTTTCAGGCCGTAGCATCACTCGCACCACAATGGCAGGCCATTGATGTGCTGGTTAATAATGCGGGACTTGCGCTTGGCAGAGATAATTTCGACGAGGCCTCGCTTTCCGACTGGGAGACAATGATCGATACCAATGTCAAAGGACTGCTCTATGTATCCAGAGCCGTTCTTCCATTGATGATCTCACGGCGAAAGGGCCATATCATCAATATCGGTTCAACCGCCGGAAAACAGGTTTATCACAAAGGCAATGTGTATTGCGCCACCAAACACGCGGTAGACGCCATCTCACAGTCTATGCGTATTGATCTCTTACCGCATAAAATCAAAGTGACCGCGATACATCCCGGGGCTGCGGAAACAGAGTTTTCCCTCATTCGTTTGAAGCAAAATAAGGAGGAGGCCAAAAAAGTCTACGAAGGATATGAGCCGCTGCATGCAGTCGATATCGCCGACATCGTCTTCTTTACGGCAAACCTGCCGGAGCATGTTTGCATCAACGAACTGGAAGTGACCTGTCTTGCCCAGGCGAATGCATATTATCTTTTTAAGGAAACGGTCTGAGGGTTAGATGTCAGATGATAGTTGACAGATGACAGGCTTTTAGTGCATCAGACTGTTTGAGTTAAGGCAACCTAATGCGGAAAGAAGTCACCCACTGTCATCTGTCAACTATCATCTGTCATCTACCGTTGAACCGGCTTCTGCGCTGCCATTTCAGCCAATGAGATCCTGATCTGGATACCGGCGCGCGTGGTCGTTACCGGCGGAGAGCTGGAGATTTTTGGAATCGTCTTTCGCTGATCAAAATAGAATTTAATATTGACCCGGTTGTTGATGACATAATCAATAGAAGGTGCAATATCAATCACCCGCTGACCGCCTACAGGCAATGCGCTGTTCTGATCGAGATAACTATTCGACGTGGCATCATCCCTGAAACTGGCATCCAGCCGTAGCGTCAGATCATTGTCGAGCTTCGCTGAAGACCCGTTCTTCCCCGGCAAGGTAATATGAAATGGCAGCGGCAGGCCCCGCTTTCGGAAGCCCAGCCCCAATACATATTCCGTGGATTGGGTTTCGCTCATCTGGTAGTCGATCAGGCTCAGGCTCAGCTGCCTCATTTTGCTATAGCTGAATTTTGCCTCAAGCTGGTTTACAAATTTCATATCGAGATCGATCAACGGAGCAAATTGTTCGCTGATAGAAATGTTCGGGACAAGGAAGTAAGGAACAAAATTCCCTGTCAGGGTATCAATGAATCCCGGCTGGCGAATTCCAAAGGGGTCCTGAAAGTTCAGCGCAGAATTAAAGCTGTTCATGCTCAAGGTACTCGTGTATCCATTGCTGATGTTAAAGTCGGTAAAGACCTTATCCATTCCGGGAACGCGGGCGAGACCGTTATAAGTAATCCGCCAGTTAGGCTTGGGTAGATAGCCGGAAAACGGGTTAGACCTGATACTGGGGTTATCCTGGCCGATCAAAGCTATGGTCTTCGGGTCTTTCCCGCTATAGGCGGCAATAAACGCGGGAATCAATACATCCTGTGCATATTTTCCATACCCTTTCGCATATCCATCGGCGTTCATTTGACCGCCGGAATAGGGGTTCACGCCTCCTAACCGCGCAGAGATAATCTGACGATAGGCTTCGAATGTCCTAAAAGTGGAAGAAATCTGATTCGGCTCAAAGCCGCCAAAGAGGGTTTTTACAGAAATAAAGCTGATGCTGAAGCTGCCGGCGGTATAGGGATTCAGCCGGCTAAAAGCATTGGTACCCGCACTGGTGTCTTTGTAAAGCTCGGTGTAGTTTTTGCCGAAAGTCTTGTTCAGGTTCAGCGTGATATTAAGATCGCGAATGGGTTGGATCTGCGCGGCAAGCGTAAGGATTTGATTGTAGCTCGCCATGTTTTGAAAATTGAACAGGGTGTCCGTACTCAACAACCCTTTTCTACCGAGCCGGTTTATAAATGCGGTATCGGGTTGCTCTCCGAATATATACCCAAAGCCCGGTTCATCCGACTTTGGATTGATCCCCAGGATCTTCGTGCTGTCCATATATCCGTATATGGCCGAAGAAGAATTCTCTGAATAGTTGATGGTAATATCTTTTACCGAGGTCAACAGTTTAGCTAACACCTTAACGAAGCCCTTCAACTGGGTTCCTTCTTCGTTTGTCGGTTGAGCAGCCTGGCGGTTAACGGAATCCTGTCGTTTACCCGGCAGGGGAGGCGGCGTCGGCGCAGGCGCCTGCCGGTCGAGGTCGCGCAACAAATGCCATTTTGCGTAGAGGCGGGAAAAATTGAGATCGCCCGTAACGTCTTTCTTCTGGGAGTTCTGAATAGAATTACCCAAACTTCTGGTAAGCAGTGAAGCGGCAGTCCATTGATAAGACGAACCATAAGCCAATTGAAATTTGGTCCAGTCTAACGCAGGAACTTTATTGGTAGGCACCGTATAGGTAAAGTTCGCCGATTGCTGATAAGAAATCGTTCGTCCGCCTTTCCAGAAGTTCTTCCACATTTGTTTTCGTCCTGCTTTGTCAAGGCGCCCGCTGTCTTCATCCACCCACGACTGGTTCGTAGCGCTGAAATCCACGTTGAACGATCGGGTAATATCCCATCGCACGACATAAAGGCGATTGAACGTGAAAAATTTATCGTAGGTCTCCGGCAACGATCCCTTGGGCCCGTCAATATTGCGCGGCCGGTAGGCGCCGAACTGGCGATTTACATCCGCGCGGAAAGTCAGCACCGAAGGCACCGGGTTGAGGTTAAAGTCGCGAACCAGGCTCAGCCAGGGTGATTTGGATTTGATGGCTCGCTTGAAAGGCTCCCAGTATTTTGCCTGGCCTGTAAAATTATAGCCCAGGCCTGCTTTGTAGTTCAGCAGCTCATCTTCTTCGGCGATGGGATTATGATGATCGGACCGGGTAAAAGAATAGGTCAGG
>DASZRP010000022.1:0-3783 GCA_035548895.1 Puia sp.
TTTTCGGTGGCAATATGACGAAATGGATAGCCTTCGCCAACACATTGAAGTTAAAAATGTACCTGCGGATGATCAATGCCAAACCCGCAGAGGCGCAGGCAGGCATTACAGCGCTTTATAATTCGGGAGCCGAATTTCTGACGGAAGATGCAGCAATTACCCAGTGGACGGATGTGCCTAATAAGCAGAACCCTTTCTATGCGCAAAATGTTTATGCCCTGAACACGCCGTCGAACCTGAAGGCCAGCGTGACTTTTATTACCTGGCTGCAGCAAAATAACGACCCCCGCATCGTCGACTACTTCGGGACCACTTCACCCATTGGCATTGATCAGGGAAATTACCTCAGCACCGACCCGGTCTATAAAACAGCGACCACTTTCGTGCAGCATGCTACCGACCCCGTGCAATTCATCTCGGCGCCGGAATCCTATTTCATGCAGGCGGAAGCCCGGGAAAGATATTTTAGCGGAGATCAGGCGCAGGATCTTTACAATAAGGGAGTAGAGGCCGCCTTTGCCTTTTATGGCCATGATGCAAGTAATTTTATTGCACCCGGCAAGCCCTATGCTTATCCAACCGGCGGAACATTAGACGATAAAATAAATGCGATCATCACCCAGAAATGGGCGTCCCTGCCCGGGTCTCATGCCCTGGAGGCCTGGTTCGAAAGAAACCGTACCGGCTTTCCGCTTACCAGTCCTGTTTACTCGACCGATCTGAATTATGTGCCGGGGCAATTCGTCGTGTCTGCCACTTCGGTGATCGGGAATGCATTTCCAAAGCGTATTGTGTTTCCTGATTTTGAACGGTCGAGGAACAAGAATACCCCGGCCCAGGTGCCCATCACCACGCCGGTATGGTGGGGCAAGTAATCTCAACCAATAAACATGCAAAAGATGAAATACAAAATAGCAGTCCTGTTTCCGGTTTTTGCGTTTATCCTGCTTTCAGCCTGCAACAAATACACCGTGCATAATACAGACGATCAGGTCGGCATTTCGAAGGTGACGCATTATGTTGTACTGACAGTAAAAGGCGATCCTTTTGTTTCGATCGTGGCGGGCGAAGATTATGTTGATTCCGGCGCCACGGCGCTGGAAAATGGTGAGCCGGTCGACTATACTGTTTCCGGTTCCGTCGATAATTCAACACCCGGCATTTATACCATTACCTATACTGCTGTAAATAAGGATGGATACTCTTCCTCTACGCACAGGAATGTTGCGGTGCTGCCGGAAGCCGAGCAGCCCGGGATCGATCTTTCAGGCACTTATGCGAATGTTGGGACCGCCGCGTTGACCGCCAATATCTCGAAAGTGGCCCCGGGAGTTTATTATACCGATAATTGCTGGGGAGGCGGCAGTCTGGCTATTGTTCAGGCTTATTTCTTTTGTACTGACGGCGTTAATGTAACCTTTCCCTATCAGCAATTCAGCGGCTACGGACATCTTGATGGCGCCGGAACCTATAATGCCGGGTTACTCAGCTGGACGGTAACACTGGAAGACCTGGGTGTGGTAGGCGACAAAAAATGGCAAAAGCAATAATCGGAAAAATAAAAAAAGCATTTATGAATAAATTAAAGATACCAGCTGCGTTATGCCTGCTGTTGACGGTCATTGCCGGCTGCAAGAAAGACGATACCGCACCAACGGCAGTGAAAACCACCGACCTGATCAATGAATGGTGGGTGACGGTAAAGCTGGGCGATGTGGATGAATTGGGCACACATGTTCTCTTCTATACCTACAATACATCGGCAAACGACGATTCTCTTTGGATAGACGATTTCGGAAGCGGCTATGGCCTGCTTAAGTCAAAAGTCAAAGCTGACTTGACGAATCTCACTTTTTCCGCCACTGGTGTTCCGAACGACTATGGCAGCAATACAGTCACCATAGCTAACGGAAAGGTATTTCTCAATGGAGCCAAATCGCTGACCGGTGTTGTTACCGACAGCATTTATATGGAAGCCACTTTCTCCGATGATCCGACGGATACTTACATTATCAGCGGCGTTGCCAGGACTCGCTGGCCTGACGATGACAGCTATTGATCAGCCATCCTTTGCAGGAACATGGCCGGGCTTTGACCCATTACCTTGCGGAACGATCTGATCAGATGATTTCTGTCCGAAAAGCCCGTCATGCCTACAATTTCCGGAAGATGATATCCCTGCGCGAGTAATTGTTTCGTTTTCTCGATCCGCAGGCGAAGAAGGTATTCTCTTGGAGTTAGCCCAACACATTTTTTAAATACCCGCAGCAGGTGATAAGGGCTCAGCAAGGCAACGGCAGCCAGGTCTTCCAGCCTGATTTTGTGATTAAAATTCGTGTTCAGGTGATCGATCACATTTTTTATTCGCTGGTCGGATTGCTGGTCCGGAACGAATTCCGGAACCTCTTTGATTTTACTCATATTACAGTTGTCGGTCGGATTGGGTTAAAGATCACCCAGCCATTTTTTAAAAACAATCGAATTCTCCCGGCTGATCAAAATTTCCGGATTGATGGGAAGCGCAAGCTCAACGCTTACCCGGCTTTTGGATAAGGGCTTGAACCGGCGTATATAATTCACGTTGATAATGAATTTCCGGTTCGCCCGGTAGAAAAGCGTTTCATCCAGTTTTTTTTCAAGGGAGCTCAGGCTGTAGTCTTCCACTACATAGCTCTTGTTGTTCTTGTCGGCCACCGAGATCAGTTTTTTGTCGGCGCGGATGTAAACGATATCTTCCGGCAGCAGGGGATAGTAATCCGTCTTTCCCTTGATGAGAAATCTTTTTTTCGCCTGGTTGCGCTCGTTCATGTATTCGATGAACCGGTCGATATTGTTGATGAAATGATTTTTGATAGTTTGATATTTCTGAAGCACGGCTTTTAAATCGACGAGTTTGATTGGCTTATTCAGGTAGTCGAAGCAATTCATGCCGAAGGTTTTGGGGTGAATGCCCGACTCAGGGCCCATGAGCACTACGGGACATAACTGCAGGTCTTTTAATATTTCAGGGTGCTGGACATCCGATTCCAGGTCCCTGAAAATAAGATCGGGGGTTCCGGAGTCAAGTCGTTTCAGACAGGATTTAACGGAGTTGCAGATTTCCACCGATTCGATGCTCTTTTCGATAGCGGGTAACTTTCGTTTAAGCCAGGCGGCCAGTTGAAGATCGGCTTCAATAATCAGGATTTTCATTGTTCCGGTTTTTATGGTAGCTGTTCTTGAATTGCATTTATTATAGTTTTTCTCCCATCCATTGCTTGAAACAGGCGGTATTCTGCTGGCTGATCAGAATCGGTTCATTTACCGGTAAAGCGAGCTTTAGCAGGATACGGCTTGAGTCGGCCATGCTGAACACCTGGATATAGTTGACATTGACAATAAACTTCCTGTTGGCGCGATAAAAAATACTGCTGTCGAGTTGCGCTTCCAATTCGGCCAGGCTCTTGGCGGCAGTCAGGAATTTCTTATTGTCTTTGTCAACCAGGAATACCAGCTTATGATCTGAAAAAAAATACACCACATCGTTCACGCGGCAGGTTTGATATTCGGTTCCCTTTTTGACGAGTATGCGCGATTTTAGTTTCTCCTTTCCGTTGAAATGTTCGAAAAGAGAAGAGTGGTTCTTAATGAAGAACTCCTGTAACTCGCGGTAATGCTGTATGGATTTCCTGAGGCGATAGCTATCGATCGGCCTGGTCAGTACATCCAGGCAGTTTGGCAGCGAACCATCGGCATGAACCTGTTCCGGCGGGATCAGGTATACCACAGGACATTCGATTTTCT
>DASZRP010000023.1:0-7692 GCA_035548895.1 Puia sp.
CGAAGAGGCAGATACAGAAATAAACATGGGTAGGCATGGAATAGAGCCCGAGGACCTGTGCGATAATAAAAACGGCAAGCTTCCCGGTCTGCTTCGGATCATCCATCCAGTCGAAGAGACTGAAAGCGGCGACTATCGCGAAGAATAGCTCAAACAAAATACCCCTGCCATAAAGGCTATAGGTGGTCGTTACCGGCATAAAAGCCAGGAAAATCATTCCGACTATTGCGGGTAGTTGCTTCCGAAAGGTCCGGTAGAGATAAAAATAAAGGACAACGGCAGACAGCAGGCCCATGATCATTACAGGAAAACGAATGATGATTTTTCCGCTAACCGGCAACCACTTCAGCAAATGGGTGCTCAGGCTGTATAGCGGATAATTGTTGTACATGCAGATCGGAAAATAAAATCGGGGCGCTGTAAAATAGTTGTAGCTCCACATTTCGTCATATTGCAGATCGGCAATGGCGATATAGTACAGGCTGCGGCAGACAAAGAAAGCCAGCACGATCAGCAAGGCTGTTTTTTCGGTTTTGCTATGCGACCTGAATAAGTGGTATATCCCCTTAAGCCCGTTTAGAATTGTTATAACTGTTAGCCCTATCCAATAAAGAACTCTCTTGCGAACGCGATATAAAAAAAAGGCGAGCAGTGGTAAACCGGCTATGGCGATCAGTGCGAGCTTTTGGAGCAGCCTGAATTTTTCCGGGCTCATGGTTTTTTGCCTGATCAGTGAATTCAGCTCCGGCTTTTGTATTTCACGAAGGATCCAGGAGACAAGCTGGTCGTAGCTTAACGAGAGGATACCGGCAGCCAGGAACAGGCCCGCCGCGGTAAACAAAAAAAGCAATCCCACATAAACATAAGCTATTTTTTTCCCGGCGTTCCTCATCAGCATGGGGTAAATTTATTGAATAGATTAGCCCGTCCTTCGTAATTTTGCGGTTTCCCGCACAAATATGGAAATTACTGTAAAAACAGCCGAGCAGCTTCGATTAACCGCCGAAGAATTTTCACTGATCTGCGAAAAACTTGGCCGCATTCCCAACTTTACGGAGCTCTGCGCTTTCAGCGCCATGTGGAGCGAGCATTGCAGTTATAAAAATTCCATCAAATGGCTGAAGACCCTGCCCAGGGAAGGAAAGAAAATGCTGGTCAAGGCCGGAGAGGAAAATGCCGGCCTGATGGATATCGGCGACGATCTTGGCGTTGTTTTCAAAATAGAATCTCATAATCACCCTTCCGCCATTGAGCCCTTTCAGGGGGCGGCTACGGGTGTCGGCGGCATTCACCGCGATATTTTTACCATGGGCGCCCGGCCCATTGCGTCGCTGAACTCTCTCCGGTTCGGCAAGCTGGCCGATCCGAAAACTCAGCACCTGCTTGCGGGCGTTGTTCACGGCATCGGACATTACGGAAATTGTTTCGGCGTGCCTACGGTAGGGGGAGAGGTCTATTTTGACGAATGTTACCATACGAATCCCCTGGTGAATGCCATGAGCGTGGGGATCGTAAAAAAAGGAGAAACGATCTCGGCAACCGCTGAAGGCCTGGGGAACCCTGTTTTTTTCGTCGGCAGCGCTACCGGGAAAGACGGGATTGGCGGCGCATCCTTTGCTTCGGCCAATATTACGGAAGAAAGCGTGGAAGAACTGCCGGCCGTGCAGGTCGGAGATCCCTTCCAGGAGAAGAAATTACTGGAAGCCTGCCTGGAGGTGATTGCAACAGGCGTCGTCGTAGGTATGCAGGATATGGGCGCTGCGGGAATCATCTGTTCCACCGCCGAAATGAGCGCCAAGGGCGGGGTGGGTATGCGAATCGACCTGGACAAAGTACCCGCGCGGCAAACCGGGATGAAGGCCTGGGAACTGCTGCTCAGTGAAAGCCAGGAAAGAATGCTGATGGTCGTGGAGAAAGGGAAAGAGAAGGCAGTACTGGATGTTTTCGAGAAATGGGATCTTCCCTGTTCCAATATCGGGGAAGTGACAAACGATAAATTGCTCAGCTTCTATATGCACGGGCAACTGGAAGCACAGATCCCGGCAGAAGAACTGGTGCTTGGAGGCGGCGCACCTCAGTACAGCCGGGAATATCGTGAACCGGCATATTTTAATCAGATCAAAACATTCAGGGCCGATCAGGTTGCCGTACCCAAAGACCTGAAAGCTGTTGCGGAAAAGCTGATCAGCCTGCCCTCCATTGCTTCCAAACGCTGGATCAGCGTGCAGTACGACAGTACCGTAGGCGCGGCAAACGCTTCGACCAATGAACCCTCCGACGCCGCCATCGTTTTGATCAAGGGAACTGCAAAGGCCCTGGCGGTTACAACGGACTGCAATAGCCGCTATGTGTACTCGGATCCATATACCGGCGCCATGATCGCCGTGGCCGAAGCGGCCCGCAATATCGTATGCTCCGGTGGAACGCCGCTGGGGGTGACCAACTGCCTGAATTTTGGAAACCCGTACGACCCCGAAGTGTATTATCAATTCGTGCATGCCATCAAAGGCATGGGAGAAGCCTGCATAAAATTCGATACGCCGGTCACTGGCGGCAATGTGAGTTTTTATAACCAGCATCCCGAAGGGGCCGTTTATCCTACGCCGACGATCGGCATGGTAGGACTGCTGGACAACGTGCAGCATAAAATGACCATGTTCTTCAAACAGGAGGGAGATGTTATTCTCGTACTGGGCAACCCGGGAAAAGATATCGGTTCATCCGCTTACCTGTATGCCTGGCACAATATACCCTTTAGTCCTGCGCCCCATTTAGATTTAACCGAAGAATTGGCGCTGCAGGAATGCCTGACCGGTTTAATATCCGGCAAACTGATCGAATCTGCGCACGATATAGCTGAAGGAGGATTGTTTGTGACCCTGGCGGAATCGGGCTTTCACCGGGAGCTTGGATTTTCGGTTTCCGGTTCACACAATGATATCCGCCCGGACGCATACTGGTTTGGGGAGTCGCAGAGCCGCGTGGTGATCAGCGTCAGGCCTGAAAAACTGAATTCGGTGAAGAAGGCCTTGGGCAATTTTCCCTATGAGGTGATTGGCGAAGTGACCCCGTTGAGCGTATCGGTCAATGGCGCTTATTGGGGAGAAATCGGAGAATGGAAATTGCTGTACGATATGGCGATAGAAAAGGAAATGGAAACAATCGTAGAAGCATGACAAAAAAATCGGGAATTGTCATTACGGGAGCAGCCGGATTTATTGGCAGTTGCCTTGCCGGATTTCTCAACGAACAGGGTTTCGAACAATTGATCCTGGTGGATGAATTCAGCCGGGAGGATAAGGTTCGCAACCTGGAAGGCAGGAAATATATGGCCAAAGTGGAGCGCGACGATTTCTTCGACTGGCTGGCAACCAAGCGGCCTGCGATCGATTTTATTTTTCATATCGGGGCAAGAACCGACACCACGGAATTCGATTATGCGGTTCACGAAAGGTTGAATGTGGAGTATTCCCAGAAGATCTGGGACTACTGCATGGTGAAGAATATCCCGCTGGTCTATGCTTCATCCGCGGCGACCTACGGAGCAGGGGAATTCGGATATGAAGATAATCACCAGCTGCCCTTTAAGCTGCAGCCTTTAAATCCTTATGGCGTTTCAAAGAACGAGTTCGATAAATGGGCGCTGCAGGAGAAAAGCACTCCTCCTTTCTGGGCAGGGCTCAAATTTTTCAATGTGTATGGGCCGAATGAATACCATAAAGGCCGCATGGCCAGCGTGATCTGGCATTCGTTTTTGCAGATAAAAAAGGACGGCGAGGTGAAATTGTTCAAGTCACATCGCCACGACTACCAGGACGGGCAGCAGTTGCGCGATTTTATCTATGTAAAAGACATTCTTAAAGTCTGCCTGTGGATGCTGGAGAATTACCAAAAGCTGTATGTCCCCAGCGGCTTATATAACCTGGGCACCGGCAAGGCGAGGAGTTTCGAAGACCTGGTAAAAGCGGTTTTTGCAGCCGAGGGGAAGAAAGCCAAAATCCGGTTCATCGATATGCCGGAGGATATCCGCGACAAGTATCAATATTTTACCGAGGCTGTGATGGACAAACTGAGAACGGCCGGATACCGGGACCCTTTTTACAGCCTCGAGCAGGGCGTGGAAGATTACGTAAAGCACTACCTTTTGAAAAACGCATATTACTAACAGTTATGGTCAGCAAAATCGGAATTATCGGTGGCGGCAACCTGGGAACGGCGATTGCCGAAGGATTGGTTGAAAGCGGATTTGTTAGTCCGGGTCATATTTTGATTACCCGCCGGTCCGTCGAGCAGCTTAGCGGGCTCGAGCAAAAAGGTGTATTGGTCAGCGCCAATAATGAGGATGCGCTTCGCTACGCCAACCTGATCATTCTGGCCGTTAAGCCATTCCAGGTGGACGATGTGCTGACGCGCCTTCGCGGGCATTTTAAAAAAGACAGGCATGTGTTGGTGTCGGTCATCACCGGCGTCAGCATTAATCACCTGGCCGGATTGACGGAGCATGAAATTCCCATCGTTCGCGCCATGCCGAATACGGCCATATCGATCCGGGAGAGCATGACCTGCCTGGCAACCAAAGATGTGAGTGCGGAACAGTTTAAAGAAGTGTCGGATATTTTTAATCAATTGGGGAGCGCGGTGAGGATCGATGAGAAGCTGATGGACGCAGCAACGGTATTAGGGGCCTGCGGAACCGCCTTTGCCATGCGCTATATCCGGGCAAATATTCAGGGTGGGATAGAGATCGGATTTGATGCAGCGACCGCCAGCCTGATCGCTGCGCAGACGGTGAAAGGGGCGGCTGAATTGCTGATGAAAAAACAATCGCATCCCGAGCAGGAAATCGATAAAGTGACAACTCCGAAAGGTTGTACCATCGCCGGTTTGAACGAAATGGAGCACCGGGGCTTCAGCTCTTCCCTGATCAAGGGGCTGGTGGCAAGCTATGACAAGATTGCTCATGAATAGAATTGATATTCAATTGATTATGTTTTTTAAGTTCTCAGGATCTTTAAAATCACGAAATAATAGGCTCCATTTACCGTTATAGTATTAACCCTTAGGTCCGTACATGAATTGTTAGAACCCAAACCAATGAAAAAGAACAGGAACGGCATTATCCTGGTTGCCGAGATTATTGCAGTTATCTTATTTCACTCGTTTAAGCTCAGAGAGCCTAACGTCAAATTGCCTGCAGATCAGGCTGTTCAGACAGCTGTTCGCCTGGACCATATTCCCGGAATATCTTCCCTCTTAAAAACCAAACCGGAGTACTTTTTTCTGAACGTGCTGAAATAATTTTCCGATCAGCACAGAGTTATCCACAATCCTCCAACCCCGCTTTTTTAGGTTTGAAAAAATTGCCGTAGGTTTGCATGACCTTCTGGATACTGTTTTTGCATTCGTCATTCAACAGGTCAATCATTTTATTTTAGGGTTCAGTCTTTTTATTTTTAACCGCTATGGCCAAATTTATTTTTGTTACAGGAGGTGTTACTTCTTCATTGGGGAAAGGGATTATCGCGGCTTCTTTGGCCAAACTGCTCCAGGCCCGCGGTCTCCGGGTCACCATTCAGAAATTTGACCCTTATATTAACGTGGATCCGGGTACTTTGAATCCTTATGAACACGGAGAATGTTTTGTTACGGAAGACGGCGCTGAAACAGATCTCGATCTCGGCCACTACGAACGGTTCCTGAATATTTTCACATCGCAGGCTAATAATGTAACGACCGGCAGAATTTATCAGACGGTCATCAACAAGGAACGCGAAGGGGCTTACCTGGGTAAAACGGTCCAGGTTGTTCCTCATATTACTGACGAGATCAAAAGGCGAATGTTGCTGCTGGGCCAGCGGAACGAATACGATGTGATCATTACGGAATTGGGGGGAACCGTCGGTGATATCGAGTCACTTCCTTTTATAGAAGCGGTTCGCCAGCTTCAATGGGAAATGCCGGAAGAAGATTGCCTGGTCATTCATCTCACGTTAATACCTTATCTGAAAGCGGCGAAAGAGTTAAAGACCAAGCCGACCCAGCATAGCGTGAAGCTGCTGAGCCAGGAAGGGGTGAACCCGGATATTATTGTTTGTCGCACGGAAGAACCGCTGACGCCGGAGATCAGAAAAAAAATAGCGCTCTTCTGCAATGTAAAACCGGAGGCGGTGATCGAAGCGGCCGATGCGTCGACGATCTACGAAGTGCCGATTACGATGATGAAGGAAAAGCTGGACCTGATCTGCCTGAAAAAACTGAATATTACTCATTTTGAGGAACCGGAGCTGAGCCGGTGGAAGGCTTTCTTAGACAAGCTAAAGCATCCGAAATCGAAAGTTACCATCGGACTGATCGGCAAATACATCGAGCTCCAGGATGCTTATAAATCGATCCTCGAATCCTTTGTGCATGCGGGCGCGATGAATGAATGCAAGGTGCAGATCATGAACGTGCACAGCGAATCCATTACGCCTGAAAATGTAGGGGAGAAACTGGGCAGTCTCGATGGCTTGCTGGTGGCCCCCGGCTTTGGGCATCGTGGTATAGAAGGAAAAATTACAGCCGTGCGCTATGCCAGGGAGAATAACCTTCCTTTCTTCGGCATCTGTTTAGGCATGCAGATGGCCGTGATTGAATTTGCCCGGAATGTACTGGGTATGCCGGAAGCGCATTCCACCGAAATGCAGGCGGATACGCCGGTACCGGTGATCGACCTGATGGAGCACCAGAAAAAAATCACCGCGAAAGGCGGCACCATGCGACTCGGCGCTTATCCCTGCATTATTCAGGAAGGCACCCTGGCGATGAAGATATACGGGAAGACGCTGATCTCGGAGCGGCATCGCCACCGGTATGAATTCAATAATGAATACCTGCGCCAGTTCGAACAGGCAGGCATGATACCCAGCGGAAAAAATCCCGAGAGCGGGCTGGTTGAAATTGTAGAGCTGCCCAATCATCCCTTCTTTATCGGCGTTCAATATCACCCGGAACTAAAAAGCACGGTAGAGAACCCGCAGCCCATCTTTGTTCACTTCATCAAGGCTGCCAAGGAATTTGCTGCGAGACGCGCTGTCAAGAACCCGGTGCTCGAGCGGGAAATGATTTGAGTTTTGGGTAGGATTAGAGGGATGTTCTGGCTTTTCAATCAGCGTTAATGCCTGCATTTTGCACAAACTTCATTGGATATTTCGCCTTGATTTCTCCTTTTGCGATTTTTTTGAGCTTCGCTTCAATAAGCTTCTTTGCAAGCGGTTTCAGATAGTCGGGAAATAAAATCCCTTCGGTATGATCGTATTCATGCTGGATCATTCTTGCGGTTGATCCGCTGAATGTTCTTGTCTGCTGTTCGAAATTCCTATCGTAATACATCATGCTGATCGCCCAATGCCGTTTTACTTTCTGTGTCAGGCCAGGGATGCTCAAACAGCCTTCCTCGTCTTCCCAAAGCTCTTCCGAACGGTCAATGATTTTTGCATTAATGAAGGTTTCAGTTATCCCTTTGTCGTTCTTGTCGAAATAATTTTTTCTATCCGTTCCTTCAAGATTTTCAAAAGTCGTTTTGCTATCCACTATGAAAAGCCTGATTGACTGCCCGATTTGCGGCGCTGCCAGGCCGCAGCCGTTAGCCTGATGCATTGTTTCCCACATATCCGCCATCAGTTGTTCAAGGCCGGGAAAATCTCTACCAAT
>DASZRP010000024.1:0-1671 GCA_035548895.1 Puia sp.
AGATCCTCCAGATCGGTTCCTACATAATCGAATTGCAGGGCGCGTTCACCCACAATGTTTTTTGAATAGACCGTATCGCTGAGATAAAAATTCAGCACGGCAGATGTTTTGTAATCGTCCGTGGAAAATATGAATGCGTCAGGGTAATTCGCTTTCACCGATTTTACCTGCCCGGCAAGTTGTTTCCAGCCGAACCAGGTATCGTCCGACGTTATGGGAACCGGATAGAAAATCACTTCGACCACCATCGCGAGGTGAAGCACAAGAGAAAAGATCAGCTGCGTGCGAGTCCACTTTTGGTTCCAGTAGCGACAAATCCATATCAGGCCCGTGATATAGGCCGGCATGATCCAGTTCAGCTTGATCCAGTAGAAGAAGGAGAGAAACAGGAAACCTAAAAAAAGCGGTACAAAAAAGCTGAGCAGGAAAAGGATATCAGCCGGTATGCGATTGAATTTTAGGCCATATTTCCGCAGGAACCGGTATAAAAAGTAGAAGAGCGAACCAAGCAGGAGCGGAGAGAGCACAGCGGATTGATGTCCGATAACACCGGCAAAGCCGAGGGGATCGAACTGCAGGCCTTCGTTCACACGGTTGCCTGACTGGAATTTAAAAGACGCAAAATCATGTTGCGCGTTCCATAGCAAAACCGGAATAATGACTATAGTGAAAGCGAGTAAATAAAGCAGGAACCAGACCGAGAAAAGTTGACGCCGGGATTTGTTGGATATTAATAAAAATCCCACAACGCCAATGATCAGAAAAACAGCGGTGTATTTGCTGTCGAAGCTCAATCCTGTGAGCAGTCCGGCCCAGATCCAGGCAATCTTTTTATGTTTGAAAATGGCCTGGTGCAAAAAGATCAGGGTCAGGCTCCAGAAGAGCATTAATGGAACGTCGGGCGTGGAGACTAAGGAGAGAATGCTGATCATGAGTGTCGACAGCAACAGGATGGTTCCGTTCCGGGCTTTCGACAGCGGCAGAAATTGTTTGGAAAGGGAATAAAAAGCAAGTACGCTGAGCGCCGTGATACAGGTGTCCGCCAGCTTTAGTACGTATACGTGTTTGCCTAATACGGAGGTAAAGATCAGTAGTATATAAGCGATCATTGGGGGATGATCGTAATAGGAAAGCGCGGGATGGCTTGCGTAAAAATAATAGTAACCATCCTGGGGCATGAGGCCCATGAAGCCGATAAATAAGAAACGGATAAAGACGATAAAGAGCGTAAGCCAGACGACGATCTTCCGGTCCTGGCTGAACCAGCTGGTTTCCGGAAGATCGTAAGCGATGGCTTTCATTAACGGGCGAATTCTGCCCGGATCACGTTTAGCGCGCCTCCGGCCTTAAACCATTCAATTTGCTGTTCGTTGTAAGTGTGGTTCACGGTAATTTCTTCGGAAGAACCGTTCGCATGATGCAGCACGACAGCGAGCGGCTTGCCTTCCTGGAAGGTGGTGAGTCCATTGATATCGATCAGATCGTCTTCGAGCACCTTGTCGTAATCTTCCTTGTTTGCAAAAGTCAGCGCCAGCATGCCCTGTTTCTTCAGGTTGGTTTCGTGAATGCGGGCAAAGGAGCGCACCAGGATGGCGCGAACGCCCAAATGACGGGGTTCCATGGCGGCATGTTCCCTTGAAGAACCTTCGCCATAATTTTCATCGCCGACTA
>DASZRP010000025.1:0-2548 GCA_035548895.1 Puia sp.
GCATTCCGACAGTCAATTCAAACCAATACTAACCTGCGAGGCGGTATTGAATTGGGTTCCGGTTTTATCCAAAGCACGCTGGCCAGCTTCTCACATACCATCAGCATTCCGCGGGTCATTTCTCCGATCCCGTTCATCCGCGATAACCGGCTTCGCGCGGCCCAGACGGTGATCAGCCTGAACGCTTCTTATACCGACCGGCGCGTATTCTACCGGATGCGGTCTATCAATGGATCCTTTGGCTATCAATGGTCGAAAACGCGCAACCGCAGTTCCGGGGATCTGAATATCAACTCCGTCCGAACTTTTTTCTGGAAACCGGTGAATGTTGAATTTACCGGATTGACCACAACCGACAGTCTTGACCGGCTACTGGTCGCCAATCCCTCGCTGCAACTCGCTTTCCGTCCCGGCCTGGTGATCGGCCAGCAATTCATCTACAATTCAGTCCGTACGAAGGCCAATCTTTCCGACTTCTTCCTCGCTACTTTCGAAGAGAGCGGCGCCGCATTGGGATTGATCAGGTCGTTCGACGAAGGACAACTTTTCCGCTATATCAAAGGGGAGGCAGAATTCCGGCACAATATCAACTTTGGCAAGAGCGAGCTGGTGCTGCGTGCATACGGCGCCGCCGGGCTGGCCTATGGCCGAACAAATATAGGTTACGAGGAAACGCTGCCATTCTTTAAAGCCTTCTTTGCCGGCGGCCCGAACAGCATGCGGGCCTGGCCGGTGCGTCAGCTTGGACTGGGGTCGTCGAAGTTCTACAGCGATACACCTTATAATAATGTCGACCTTCGATTCGGCGACGTAAAGCTGGAGGGAAATGTGGAGTATCGCTTCCTGCTCGGCACTCTGTTCTCCTTCAAAATCCGCAGCGCACTGTTTACCGATATCGGAAATATCTGGAACTGGAAGCCGATAGATAATACACCCGAGGCTGTGGGCAGTGATTTCAAGCTGAACCGGTTTTACAAGGAGCTGGCCGTAGGCGCCGGCACCGGGCTGCGGATCGACTTCAACTACTTCCTGATCCGGTTTGACTGGGCTTACAAAATCCGCGACCCACAGCGACTGGTCGGTTCCGATACATGGTTTTATAAAATGACCTTAGGCGATGGTCAGTTGCAATTGGGCATTAACTATCCTTTTTAAACTTCTCTGATGCTTCTTCCATCGTCAGCGCCTGATCTAACGTGAAAGCGCCAATGCGGGTCCGGCAGAGCGCACTGAGATAAGCTCCGCAACCCAGGGCCTCCCCGACATCGTGGGCGAGACTTCGTATATAGGTACCCGTTGAGCAAATCACCCGGAAATCGACGAGTGGCAGGCGGGATGCATCCATTTCAAATTCTCGAATGAAAACAGGTCTCTTTTCGAGGCTGACCGTCTTGCCCTTTCGGGCCAGCTTATACGCACGCTGACCATCCTTCTTCACGGCGGAATATATCGGCGGCGCCTGCATGAGATCCCCGGTTAACTGCTTTGCCGCTGTTCGCAGGTTTTCGGTGGTAATCGCGCTCCAGTCTTTAAAATTCTCCGGTTCAGTCTCCAGATCGTAAGAAGGCGTCGTCGCGCCAAGGGTAAAAGTTCCGGTATACTCTTTCTCCTGGTTCATATAGGTATTGATCTGCTTGGTCATTCGTCCCGTACAGAGGATGAGCAGCCCCGTAGCCAATGGATCGAGCGTGCCCGCATGGCCTGTTTTTGCCCTGGTGAGATTCCTGATTTTTCTGACCACGTCGGCCGAAGTCCACTGAAGCGGTTTATTGATGAGGATGAGCTGGCCAACATCAAACACATTTTCCATACGGCCAAAAGTAAGCAGAAATCAGATTTCGCGCCGGGCCTTTATCTGGAGATATTTGTTCACCACATCTACGGTGAGTTTTTCCGGCGCAGTAAGCAAGGCCTGAATGCCAGCATGCTGCAATTCTTTGACGATAAGTTTTTTTTCGAGCACGAACTTTTCAGCAATCACTTTTTCATAAAGCCGTTCCACATTTTCTGCATGACCGCCGGCCAGGGATTGCAAGGCGGTATTCTCGAAGAACACGGCCAGCAGGAGATGCTTCTTTGCAATATGACGCAGGTACGGCAACTGTCTTTCCATCGAATTCATCGATTCGAAATTGGTAAACAGGATGATCAGACTGCGTTGTGGAATCCGGGTTTTGATGAGCGCATAAAGCGCGGCATAATCGGATTCCAGAAAACGGGTATCCAGTTTATAAAGCGCGTTGAGTATGCGGTTCATCTGGATAGCGCGATGATTAGCCGGAATAAAATCTCCGCTTTTCTCCGCAAAGGTGATCAGGCCTGACCGATCCTGGCGGGATAAAGCCACACCGCTCATGATGAGGGTGGCATGCACGGCATAGTCGAGCAGGGTAAGCCCATTGAAAGGCATTTTCATTACCCGGCCTTTATCGATAACGCAATATACCTGCTGACTTTTCTCATCTGTGTAATTATTGATCATCAGGCGACCGCCCGTTTTGCCGGTGGCTTTCCAGTTGATGCTCCGGATATCGTCGCCGGCAACGTA